>DATLCB010000130.1:0-3528 GCA_035526625.1 Chitinophagaceae bacterium | reverse complement strand
GTGTAATCAGCCGGGTGAGAAAATAATATTCCCCAGCTATTTCCCAAATATTCATGGAAATCAATTTGACCGGCAGTTGTATTTGCTTTGAAGTTTGGAGCCGGATCTCCGAGACGAAGTGCCATAGTATAAGTTTTAGGACTGCTAATGTAGGCGAAAAAGATCAGCTGGATATTACCCCTTCAACAAATTAGCAGGTCTTTGGCTGTCGTAAACAGTATAGCTATGATGATTCCAGAAAATATTTACCTCAGCACTAGTTTATAGTGGATGGGAGAATTTTTTTTTAGCATGGCTGAAACACCACAATATTTTTCCAGTGAAAGTTCGATGGCCTTAACAACTTTGCTATGATTCTCCTCGGCGGTCTTAAGTTGATAAGTGAGGAATATCTCCTTGAAGACCCTGGGATGCTCTTCAGTTTGCTCCGCTTCCGCATCAATGACCAGATCTGAAAATTCCACTTTCATTTTTTGCAGTATGTCCGCCACATCGATACCGGAACAGGCTGAGAGGCCTGAAAGTAAGAGGGCTTTGGGACTAAAGCCCTCTTCGATTTTCCCATCGAGTTGAATACTATTATGATCTTGCAGGCTCTCAAATGCCTGCCCTTTTTTCCACCTGGTGGTCGTCTTCATTCAATTGATGTTTTTTATTAGTAGAAACATTTTCAAATGTCCATTCAATTTGCTTCACGAAATTATGCTGTCTTACATGGCAATTCGTTTTGATGCAGATCCGGCACTGCATGGGTGGCAGGCAGCCGTCGGAATGAACGAAAAGCTCAAGTGATTCGCCAAACTCGTTGCGTATTAGCCCTGCGAGTTCATCAATTTCCTGGTGTGCTTCGATCACATTGAGATACCAGGGAACTGTAAGATGACAATCCACGTGCAGTACACTTCCATATTTTATTACCCTCAGGTTATGAAGGTCGACCCAATTTTCCTGACGGTTATTGTTCAACAACTGCACCATCCTGTCCAGTAGTTTAACATCGGCCTCATCCATGATACCAGCGATGGATGAGCGAATGATCTTATAGCCCGTGTACATGATATAAACACCAAAAAGGATCGCCACTGCATTATCTATCCACTTGTACCCGGTAAAGTACAGAAGGATTAATCCCGCAATGATCCCGGCTGTTGAAACGGTATCGGACTGCAAGTGACGGCCGCTGGATATAAGAACTGCCGAGCTATTTTTTTTTCCCGTGCGGAGACAAAAATAAGCCACGGTATAATTCACAACTGCGGTACCGGCAATAAGGAAAATACCATTATCGATATCCGACAACGCAACAGGATGGATAAGGTGTTGTACAGCCTTATACAAAATAATAGCGCCTGCCGCACAAATCATCGTGCCTTCAATAGCTGCGGAAATGAATTCGGCTTTACCATGACCATAGGGATGATCCATATCGCGGGGCTTGGCCGAAATATAGAGACTGTACAAACCGATAAAACCAGCTGATACATTTACAATACTCTCCAGCGCATCGGTCAGTATGGAAACAGAATGAGTAAGATAGTAAGCAAAGAATTTTATAGCCAGCAACAGCAGGGAGATGGCTGCTACCCATTTCTGGACATTAAGGTTTTGTTGCTCTGTTTTCAACGTTGAAGTTTATTCTCCCATTTTTTCCTTTGAAAATTTCAACCATTCACTGCGTGCATAGTTCAAAAACTCAACCGGCGCATTGACAAAATCTTTTTCCGATTCATAGCGTCCAAAACTTCTTGGGGTTCCGCGAGGTTCATCTTTTTCTTTCGGTAGCTTTTCAAGGTTCACATCTTTTTCTGTCACTTCATATTTTTGATCCGGGCTATAAGCCAACCACATACTTCCCTGTAATACATACCTGGTGCCATTCTCATACATCGCCAGTTTCATCAGCGCTGGTGATACATCACTCCGGCATGCGATGGCATACTGGATCTTGGTTTCCGCCATATTATCCTTATCAAGATCGGTTACGGAAACTGCCCCTGGAATAAAGTGGAGGGTAAGATCAAACGGACAGGATCTTTCTGTTTCAGTCATTGTCCATACCTCTCTATAACTGCCATCCTTCCCGGCATAATGCCCCGCATATAGTTCTGCCGTCATACCATCTTCATCATATTCTTTATTTCTATCCTCGTAGGGAAGCACATAGGAGGTTATCAAAAAGTTCTCTCCCAGGTTATCGGTCCATTTCCATACTTCCTGTATGGTTCCTTTCACTTTAATCGACGCAGGTATATCGGCAGCTCCAGTCTTAACAGGCGCAATCCTGCTGACGGGATTTCGCATTCGTGCGGTATCATCCATGGCATGGTTAGGATCTTTTTTTCCGGAAGAGTTACAGCCGTAGATTAATAGCATGGTTGCAATTCCGAAAAGAATAATGCGCATGGCAGTGTTTTTATATTCCGAATATATGAAAATAAACAGCGGAGCAGGACCCTACTTGCTTCTAAAAAAGTTGCGGATAACGCGGGCGGCCCTGAAGTAAAACTCTTTATTGAACAGGTGAGAATCACGCATGGCTTTGTAAGTTAGGAATAGACCAACAGGTAACAATACAAAAGTGGCCATCCACATGCCGGTAAAAGGAGTAAGACTATTCTCTTTGGCAAATTTTTCCCCCGTTGTACTGGAAAAATAAAAGGCCATAAAGAATACGATCGCAAAAATGAGCGGTGTACCCAATCCGCCTTTACGGATGATAGCACCTAAGGGCGCCCCGATCAGGAATAAGACAATACAGGCCAGGGAAAGGACGATCTTTCTATGCCATTCGATCTTATGTTTCCGGAGTTCCCTTTCCCTATAGTTATCTGTAAGGATATTGGATTCGAGTGAAACGCTTACGCCTCTTGCTGTGCTTTGTACATTTTCATTCACGGAGTGCCTGGCGGAATCAGGTAACAGTGCATTGAAACTCTTGACCGTGTCAGCAATATTGATCTCATTTTTCATCCATACAGAATCAATATAGGTCGCGAAACGGAATGCACGCAATGCATCTTTTGCTGATTGTTCCCTTATGTGATCATTTTCTTTTGTTATGGAATCAATTGCTTTTTCGAGTTGCCGCATGCTTAGCATTTTCTCATTATTCTTATTCACACTATCGGCTGTCCGGTTATTGAACCCGAGTGAACTGAGATCAAATTGTTTTTTGAATTCTTTGAACCCGATCCTGATGAACTCTGCATTTTCCCTGTCGTACGGCTGCCCTCTTTCCTGGTAACGCCAGCCATCCTGGAGATTAAATTCCAGGAACCGGCGATTCTCTGTCACCCGCATGATCCCGCTTCTTGCCACAATAAAATTATCCTGTAGCGGGTTGCCCTGTTCATAGATGATCACATCGCGGATGACACTGTCGTTGGCTTCTTTTTTCCCTATTTTGATGGCAAAACCATTGATCTTATCATAAAAAACACCTTCTTTAAGATCAAAAGCCGGCTTGGCATAAACAATGTCTGCCAGGAGCGTTCGTTGTTTTAAGTTAGCTACAGGGATCATGTAATT
>DATLCB010000129.1:0-3353 GCA_035526625.1 Chitinophagaceae bacterium | reverse complement strand
CAGCTTGTCGGTGTCTATCACCAATTTTACAAGGTTGGTTTTCCCCTCAAAATATCTTTCCAATACCCCGGCTACCTGGTGCTCCTGCGAACAATGAATAAACCCTTCTTCTTTTAAAGAAGGATGTTCGTAAGACCCTTTTTGCTTTGCTTCTTTCCATTCATCGGCAAAAGCGACGTGATAAATAATTGGCATTATAAAATTCTTTTGATTTTTTGCTCTAATAATAACAGGTCAGCTAATACAATAGCAGTGACTGCTTCCAAAATGACCGGTACTCTTAATGCAATACACAGGTCATGACGCCCTTTTACTGAAACCGTTTCTATTTTTTCTGTTTCCCAATTCAAGGTAGTTTGTTCTTTTGGAGTGGATGATGTGGGTTTAATAGCGATCCGGAAAACAAGTTCATTCCCGTTTGTCAAACCACCAACGATCCCTCCCGCATTATTGGTTCTTGTTACTCCTTCCATATTCCCGATCGCATCATTATGCTCACTCCCGAACATCTTTGCTGCGGCAAAGCCTGTTCCAAACTCGATCCCCCTTACTGCAGGAATAGCAAACACTATATGACTGATCAACGATTCAGCTGAATCAAAAAAAGGCTCTCCCAAACCTGCAGGGAGTCCCGCAACTCGGCACTCTATTATCCCGCCGATAGAATCTTTAGCATTGATCGCTTTTTGAAGGCCTTGGTCAAGATCAGTTTCTCCACCTATCTCCAGGATCTTTGAATCTATTTTAACTTGTCCCAATAGTTTTTTTGCGATGACCCCGGCTGCTACTAATGCTACTGTCAGCCTTCCACTGAAATGGCCGCTGCCCCGAAAATCCTCATATCCGCCAAATTTCTTTCTTGCCACAAAATCTGCGTGGCCAGGACGTGGGACAGCTTTTTGCTTTTCATAATCACTGCTTCTTACATTTTTATTCTCAAACAGGATAGTGATGGGTGCCCCCGTGGTTATATCATTGAAAATGCCGCTTTTGAATATGGGCAGATCTTCTTCCTGTCTGGGGGTGGTGCCTTTTTGCGTTCCACCTTTCCTTCTTTCCAGGTCGGGTAAAAAGTCATTTGCTGTCAGCGATAACCCCGCAGGACATCCATCAATTACAACACCCACAGATTCGCCATGCGATTCACCAAAGATGGAAATACGGAATATGCGGCCAAAACTATTCATAATATTCTCATTTCGGGCTAATAGCCACTAGCTATTGGCTGTTAGCTTTTAGCTAAGATACAGCAGCACCCAGGCTTTTCAAGTCATTATAAAAATCCGGGTAAGATTTCTTTACAGCCCAGGCTTCTTCAATTGTCGTTTCACCTTCTGCTTTTAATGCGGCAACAGCACAAGCCATAGCGATGCGATGATCATAATGTGAACTCACTGTTGCGCCATTCAGCTTGCCGCTTCCACGTATGATCATTACATCATTATCCACTTCGATCCTCACTCCCATCTTTCCAAACTCTTCCTGTAAACTAATGGCCCTGTTGCTTTCTTTATGTGTTAAACGGCTTACTCCTTTGATCATTGTTTCACCTTTGCAATAAGCAGCTAGTGCAGCTAAAGGAGGAAATAAATCGGGACAATCGGTAGCATCAAAATTAAAAGCATTCATGTTCGCCGGATGCATTTTTACTCCTTTTGCTTCCATTGCAACACCTGCATTGGCTGACATCAACGCATCAATGATCGCTTTATCTGCCTGGGTGGAAGTCAGATCGAGACCTCTTACGGTGATGGGTCCTGCAATAGCGCCGCCGACTAATAGGAAAGCTGCTCCGCTCCAATCGGCTTCGACTGTATAGTTTATAGTTTGTGGTTGGTAGTGGGTAGTTGACGAAAAATCATTATGAAAAATGAACTCCTTATAGTCCCGATTTTCGGGGACCTTTAACCCGAAATGTTTCATCACATCCAAAGTCAGATCGATGTAAGGTTTACTTTTCAGGTTATTGACCCGGATAGAAACGTTTTTTGCATCAGCCGCAGAATAAGCCATTAACAAACCTGTAAGGAATTGGGAACTCAATGAACCATCCACTTCAATATCTTTTGGCTTTAAAGGGCCTTGCACAGTAATGGGGAGCTTACCGTGATTGCTTTTGAGCTTTACTTCAAGCTGGGGCAAGATCTCATCAAAAAAATTCATTGGACGATCAGCTAAACTGCCAGAACCTGTAACGGAGATTTCTTTTTCACTTAAGGCAGCCAGAGGGGTGAACATCCTGATGGCTAAGCCTGATTCTCCGCAATCAATCGTCAGTCGTGAGTCGTGAGTCGCAAGCAGGAAATCTGCATTGTTGATTATTAATTCTTCCTTCTTAATTTTCACTGATGATCCGAACGCCCTAATGATCCCTATAGCCGCTTTATCATCATTGCTATGGCCCGGGTTATGTATAACTGTTTCTCCTTTTGTCAACAATGCCGCTGCCAAAGCCCGCTGCATCGAGCTTTTAGATGCCGGAGCCCTTACATTTCCTTTTAATTGCGATGGCTGTATAGTTAACTTCATTATTTTAGAACGCAGATTAATATGATCGTTAAGATAAGCACTGATCTGATCATAATAGATCATAACGATCCTGATCATCAGCGTTCCTTTACAATCTGTTGATGATCTTCCCGAGCTGAGTCAGCGAAATACTTTTTACCACTCCCTTACCGATCCTTTCCAGCAACACATAATTCATTTCTTTTCTTTCTCTCTTCTTGTCCATCTTCAGCACATCAAATACTTTTTGTTTATCGAAAGAAGCATAGGTAGGCAAATTGTATTTTTCCAAAAGAGCTACTACTCTATCTGTTTGTTTGAATCCTGCCAGTTGTTCAGAGATATGACAGGCATAGGTCATCCCGATAGCAATTGCCTGTCCATGGAGTAATTCATATTGCGTTTCCAGTGCATGCCCTAATGTGTGCCCGAAATTCAACACCCTTCGCTCCCCTTTCTCAAATTCATCCTTCTGCACGACTTTGGTTTTGAGTAAGGCATTTCTTTGCATCAACCCAGTAATGGTCTTTTGTTTTCCCTGGTAAACCTTTAATGAATTTCTTTCCAGCTCACTGAACATAGCCGCATCTTTGATACAGGCATGCTTGATGATCTCCGCAAAACCATTTTCCCATTCCGGCTCTGGCAGTGTGTCCAGGAAGACCATATCATGCAAAATAAACGCGGGCTGCCGGATGACCCCTACCATGTTCTTATAATTACCGACATCAATTCCATTTTTACCACCTATCGAAGCGTCAGCCAGTGCTAATATGGAAGTTGGAATAAACCCAAATCGCAGGCCCCGCATATATACAGAAGCTACATACCCTGTTATATCTGTG
>DATLCB010000128.1:0-3549 GCA_035526625.1 Chitinophagaceae bacterium | reverse complement strand
TGGGAAAGGATACTCGAATGGGACGTCGCCTTATTTAAAAAGATAAATTCAGATTGGGCCAATTCAGTTTTTGATGCGGTGCTTCCTTTGCTGCGTAATCCATACCATTGGGCCCCGCTTTACATCTTCATCATCGTGTTTACTTTGCTCAACTTTAAGGTCAGGGGACTTTGGTGGGTTGTTTTTTTCCTGGCGACAGTAGCCCTCTGCGATATAACGGGTGCTCGATTTTTTAAAGAGAATATTGAGCGCATACGTCCCTGTAACCTTCCTGAACTGGCAGATAGTTTACGGTTATTGGTTCCCTGTCCCAGTGGTTTTGGTTTTACTTCCAATCATGCGGCCAATCATTTCGGCATGTCTGTATTCTTCTTTATTACTTTCCGGCATCTTTTTAAAAAATGGACCTGGTTGATCTTTACCTGGCCCATTATGATCGGCTATGCCCAGGTCTATGTAGGTGTTCATTTCCCGGGTGATATTGCCGGAGGCGCTTTGTTAGGTCTTATATACGGCTCCTTTACCGGGTGGGTATTCAATAAACAATTTGGGAGGTTGACGAGAACATCAGAACAAGAGGCGATGGCCTAGCTTCTTTTCTTTTTGTTGTTAAAAAGCAGGTAGCGGGATGCTTCATAATACCCAAGTGTAAGTTCCCGCATCCGTGTAACGGAAGCATTGCCTGGTTCTCCATTTTTGAGAGCTTCGTTGTTAAGCAATGGATAAACATGCCCGGTTTTTGTTTTCAGGTCATACTCATAATAATATTTTGTATTGACCAGGCCCAACACTCTCCTGTCCGGATCGATCACAAAGCTGTGATCGGTCATACTATCAGGCAAAACTGACCTGGAAAAAATATCCCGTCCCAATGTTGTATTCTCTACCTGCAGGTTCGCAAGATGTGCGATACCGGGAAGTATATCAATCTGGGAAACTTTTTTTTCTTCGACTGAAGAGCTGAGAAGTGATGGAGCATAAAATAAAAGCGGGACGTGTTGCGTGGTCAAGCCCTGGTCCGTCCACACTTTTGGCATCATGTTGCCTGCATTTCCCCGAATACCATGATCGCCTACAAAAACAAAAATGGTATTGTTGAAATATTTTTCTTTGGAAGCCGCTTCAATAAATGTCTTATACGTGTAATCCATGTACGTGTAAGCATTCAGTTCTTCATTGGTCCAGAAGCCATACCGCTCCAGCGTATCTTTAGGATAATTCTTTAGCTTGAGAAAGGGTTTGTCTTCATCGGGGATCGTGTAAGGACGGTGATTGTCCGCGGTCTGAATGATAGCAAAGAATGGACTGGTTTGTTTTCTTAAGACCTCGTTGGATTCAAGGAAAAGATCTTTATCGCTGATGCCCCACACATTGATAGAGGGTGAATGATAATCTTCCTGTTCATATAATTTCAGGCCGCTGATATTTCCTTTGAGTACGCCCCTTATATTGGCCCAACTGGCGCTGCCCCCGATAAAATAGAATTTCTCATACCCTTTGATATCGTTAAGGATCGTATGCTGATCGACCAGGTTGGGATTACGGCTTGCTGTTTTTAATTCTGTCACATCAGGAATGCCCGTAATGATCGCCCAAACCCCTCTCGCTGTCCCATAAGCTGAGGAAAAACAATTTTTGAAGAATATCCCTTTATGACAGAGGCTGTCAAAATAAGGCGTAGTGTTCAATGGATTTCCCCACATCGAGCTTTTATAAGCGCTGAAGCTCTCACAGATCACCAGTACAATATTTGGTTTATTGGTCACAGCAGAATCATTCAAGGCTGACACCCGGCTAAAATTCAAAGCCTTTCCATCAGGATTTGTTATCCCTAACTGTGCGGCAACAACGGGGTAATACTGTCTTGTTTTTTCTGTATCAAAACCTGCGCCCCTGAATTTTAAACTGCTTGCAAAACTCTGGAAAGGATTCAATGCAAGACTGGCTTTATAATCGCTATCCAATGCATAGGCATCGCTCCATCGCAAAGGAAATTTGCCGATCCTTCCAAAAATTGCGATCCCGAATAATAAAAAACAAGCTACATACAAGATCACCCTGTTTTTTCTACTGGCAGCCACAGTATTCCTGTCGCAGCATTGATATATAATACGGGTGGTATAAAAGATGAGGACGAAGCCAACTGCCCAGCCGAGAAATATTTTTATCACGGGGTAACTTTCCCAGATCATACCAATGGAAATCCCGGCATCCTCGACGTAACTGAGTACACTGGCATTTAATCGCTGACGTAAATAGGCAAAATGGGCAAAGTCGAAAGTGTACATTATAATAAGTAACAAGCCGAAAATGCGTGAGTAGATCAAAAGCGCCCTGGAAGAATATCTACCCTCGAAAGGTTTAAAAAATGGGAACAGGCAAAGCAGCCATGCAAAAAAAAGAAAAATGCAAACCACACGGGCATCGTAGCGAAAGCCCAGCCAAAAAGTTGCCGGCGAAGCATTTTCACCTGCTGATGCGAAAACAAGATGGAAGACAATCCTGAGTAGCGACATCAGCAGGAGGTAAAAAAAACCACAGGCTAATATCCAGCGCACAGGTTTAGAAGGAATAAGCCTGGTAAACATGGTGGTATCAATTTTTCATGAGATCTAAAACCCGCAGGCAATATATTGAAACTGTCAGATATTAAAGAAATATGGAGGTAGTGAATAGTAAGTGTTCTCCCAACTTCTTGTAAAAAAGCTCTTTAGTAGTAAGAGTGCAGGATTTATTATCTTCGATGACAACCAACTGGTCCTTCTTAATGGATATATTCATATTGGGGTGTTTGATATTGCTGAATGGTCTTTTTTCCATGTCTGAGATAGCATTAGTGTCCGCCCGTAAGGCCCGGCTTGAACACCAGGCAGAGAAGGGTGATAAAAAAGCAAAACTTGCGCTTGAATTATCCAACCACCCGGAAATATTTCTTTCTTCCGTTCAAATAGGTATCACCCTTATTTCCATCATTACTGGTGTGTATTCAGGTGAAAGGTTCAGTGCCGACCTGCAACCTGTCGTTGAACGGATGCCGGTTCTTCGTCCATATGCCCAGGTCATTTCTACTACTATCATTATTATTATCGTTACGTTCCTTTCGATCATTTTCGGTGAGCTGATACCCAAACGTATCGGTCTGTTACGTTCCGAGAAGATCGCCAAAACAGTAGCAGGACCGATGCGGTTCTTTTCCAAAGCTTTTCATCCCATCGTATGGCTGCTGAATAAAACAGGTAATCTCTTTTTCCGCATTTTTAATATCAGGCGGATGAAAGAAGATGCGGTCACCGAAGAAGAGATAAAAACATTGATCACCGAGGGCACAGAAGCAGGAACCATTGAAGAAGCAGAGCAGGAGATCATTGAAAGGGTCTTTCACCTGGGCGACCGGAATATCACTTCACTGATGACGCACAGAAGCGATATTATCTGGTTCAACCTCGATGATAATGAAGATAAGATCAAGGAAAAGATATTGCAGGAACCACATTCGGCTTACCCGATCTGTGACGACACGATCGATAATATCAAAGGTGTTGTTTCCAT
>DATLCB010000127.1:0-7558 GCA_035526625.1 Chitinophagaceae bacterium | reverse complement strand
GAGCATGATTGGCTGGGAAAATATTGGGCTAGATGGAATGATGCGGTTAATGAAGCAGGACTTCAGGTCAATAAATTGAATGAGAAACATGATGAGACATCTGTGCTTAGTAAGATTGCGGATTTTATATTGGAAATTGGGAAGTATCCCGTTGTGGGTGAGTTTAAACTTAAGAGGCGTTCGGATAATTCTTTTCCTAGTTACGATTCACTGTCCAGAAATCTTTCGAAATCACAAATTTGCCAAAAGATTATTCAAACATTCTCTAGCAATAATAATTACAGAAAAGTTGTAGAAATTTGCAGCAATGTTTTGGAAAATTCAGTACCCTCTGAAATTGAAATAGACGAGCGCCTTGAACAAACCCTCAATGGTTACGTATATCTATTCAAATCTGGGAAATACTACAAAATAGGAAAAAGCAACGCCCCAGGACGTAGAGAGTATGAACTCGCATTACAACTTCCCGAAAAGCTAATTACCATTCATAAGATTATTACTGATGATCCATCGGGAATTGAAGAATATTGGCATAAAAGATTTGCTAGTAAAAGAAAAAACGGTGAATGGTTTGACTTAAATAATGCAAAAATTAAGGCCTTTCGAAAAAGAAAATTTATGTAGAAACGGCAGGTAACAGTGGGTTTGGCGCAAGCCTGGCTCCTGCGGGCTCGGCCCTATAATAAAAGAGGCGCATTAGTTGGGCCTCGCCGCAGGTTTTCCTAAATTAGACCGGCCAGCGCCAAGCCCTGGTCGTTGTGCGTCATTCAAAATGGACAGTTACCAAATAACATTTCAAACCTGGAATAAAGTTGCTGTGCTTTATCAAGACAAATTCATGAACTTGGATTTGTATAATGATACCTACGACGGGTTTTGTGAATTGGTTGAAATTTCAAATCCTGCCATTTTGGAAATTGGTTGCGGACCGGGAAACATAACAAAATACTTATTAGCAAAGCGACCTGATTTTCAAATTGACGCCATTGATGTCGCACCGAACATGATTGAACTTGCCAAAGCCAATAATCCAACCGTTTGCTTTAGTGTCCGGGACTGTAGAAATATCTGTACCATACCATCAAAGTATGATGCCATCATAGCTGGCTTTTGCTTGCCTTATTTATCAAAAGAAGATACTGCTAAATTTTTAAAAGACTGTGCGGGATTGCTTAACAAAGGCGGCATCCTTTATTTCAGTACAATAAAAGGGGATTATGCAAACTCTGGTTTTGTAGCCGGAAGTACACGCGATAAATGTTACGTCTATTACTATAAGGAAAATGATTTGCGGCACGAGCTCGCACAAAGCAACTTTGACGTTTTGGAGGTGAAACACAAAACGTTTTCCAAAGAAGACGGCACAACTTCAGAAGATATGGTATTCATTGTAAAGAAAACATGAACGACCGCACAACATCTCTTTACGCGGATACAAGAGCACCGGGTACGTATCTTATCCGAACCTGCTTCGCGGTAGAAGGGGGTAAAAGCGTCCGCGAACGCTTTTACCCCGAACAAGGCCGGACAACTTGCAGAGTAATAATCTCAAGATCTGCTGACGATGAACGTTTTGGGCTACTTCCATTTTTCCCTTTTCTTTGCGGATGCCGCAGCAGGAACACAAAGCCGATGGCCACCGGCTCATCATCATCGCCGCTCCCTCAGGCGCCGGTAAAACATCGGTGGTAAGACACCTGCTGCAGGCCCTGCCGGATCAACTGGCTTTTTCGATCTCCTGCGCCACCCGCGAAGCGAGGGTCCATGAAAGGAATGAAGTGGATTATTATTTCATTTCCGTTGATGAGTTCAAGGACAAGATCAACCGCAAAGAATTCGTGGAATGGGAAATGGTGTACTCCGGCAAATATTATGGTACGCTGAAATCGGAATTGAAACGTATCTGGGAACTGGGTAAATCGCCTTTGCTGGATGTAGATGTAAAAGGCGGCGTCAACGTACAGGAAGAATATCCCACACAAACCTTATCTCTTTTTATCGAACCTCCTTCCATCGAAGAACTCGAAAAAAGATTGACAGCAAGAGGAACTGAATCGCCCGAATCCATCCGGTCCCGCATCAGCAAAGCCTCCTATGAAATGACCTTCAAGGACCGCTTCGATCATATCATCATCAACGATAAACTGGAAAAAGCCTGCAAGCAAGCCGAAAAAATAGTTCGTAAGTTTTTAAGTCCTGCGAGTTAATTAGCCTTCTACGAAAATTTACTGGCCCTTTCTGAGCACTTTTGCTCTTTATCCTTACGGAGTACCGGCTCCGGACTCCCGACTCCGGACTCATGACTATCTTCGCACCATGGTTACAGTGAACACGATCATATTCTTTATACTTACCCTGCTGCTGATGGCTTTTTTTGCCGGTATAGAAATGGCTTTTTACAGCGCTAACCGGCTGAGCCTCGAGATCAAGAAAAAACAGGGTGGCTCTTCGACGCAGATACTGACCCGCTTTATTGAAGCACCCGCACGGTTTCTCGGCACCACGCTGATCGGT
Organism: Chitinophagaceae bacterium; assembly: GCA_035526625.1. Taxonomy (GTDB): domain Bacteria; phylum Bacteroidota; class Bacteroidia; order Chitinophagales; family Chitinophagaceae; genus JJ008. Next base: position 5,044 of record DATLCB010000127.1, on the reverse strand, counting down.
TTTCATATATTCCTTGTTTTCTTTTCACTTCAGATCAGTACGGTGATGAGCCCCGTCTGGGATTATGTTGGGGTGCATATGACGTATGTGCGCCTGTTAGGCGAGATCGCCCTGGCTACTTTCGTGGTGTTACTGTTCGCTGAGTTCATTCCCCGTGCACTTTTCCGTGCGCACAGCAATACTTATTTATTACGCTTCACCTTTGTTGCCGATTTCTTTTACCAGATGTTCGCCCCGATGGCTTCGGGCCTGATCGACCTTTCTGAATGGTTGTTGAAATATGTTTTCAATATCAGGCTTGACAAGAACAAAGAAGCGATCAACCGCAGCGATCTCAAGAATCTTTTCCAGCAAAAGGAAGATGAGGAAAGACAGGAGCGCAATGCGCACCTGATGGAAAATGCGCAGGAGCTGCACAAAGTAAGGATCCGTCAATGCCTTGTTCCCCGCAAAGAGATCATAGGTATTGAAAGCACCGCCTCTATCGACGAGCTGAAGAAAAGATTCATCGAGACCAAACTAAGCAAACTGGTCGTCTATCATAATGATATAGATCATATCACCGGGTATGTGCACCAGCTTGACCTTTTTAAAAAACCCGGAAGCATTCAATCCGTATTACTTCCCATACCCGCCGTTCCTGAAAGCATGAATGCCACTGACCTGATCAGCAAGTTCACCCGCGAAAGAAAAAGTATTGCCTGGGTGGTGGATGAATTCGGCGGCACCGCGGGTATCATTACCATGGAAGATGTGTTGGAAGAACTGTTTGGAGAGATACATGACGAATACGATACAGAAGAGTTCGTGGAAAAACAACTGGCGGAGAATGAGTACATGTTCTCCGGCCGACTGGAGCTGGATTTCCTCGAAGAAAAATATGGTTTTGATTTTGGCGAGGAAGAATCGGAGACCCTTTCCGGGTATATCATCAACTACCATGAAAAGATCCCCCGCCAAAAGGAGCGTATCATTATCGATGACTTTGAATTCGATATCATGAATGTCAGTGATACAAGAATAGAAACCGTAAAGATGAAGAAACTCAAATAGCTCCAGGCTGTTGGCCGCAGGCTACAAGCAGACCTTCGCCATTGACCATTCACCATTCCCCACCTATCTTTGTCTTCCTCAGCAATAAACAATGGCTTTACTCGATTTTTTAGGCAAACGAAAACAACAAAATGCGGAAGGCGGTGAGATGTCCTTTATCGATCATCTTGAAGAGTTGCGCTGGCATATCATCCGTTCGGTAATTGCTATTCTTATCGGGGCGATAGTTGTCTTTATTTTTATTCGCGATATCGTAGATAAGATACTTTTCGGTCCGACCGATAAAGACTTCATTTCCTACAAATGGTTTTGCGACCTGAGCTATTGGCTCGGACTTGGTGATACGGTTTGTGTGACACCGGTAGATGCAAAGTTCCAGAGCAATACGATGACGGGACAATTCATCTCTTCTTTTACTATTGCTTTTATCGGCGGTATCATTGTGGCCTTCCCTTATGTATTCTGGGAGTTCTGGAAATTTGTAAGACCTGCTTTATCCATCACAGAAAGAAAAAAAACAAGGGGCATTGTATTCTGGGTATCTATGTTATTCTTTGCCGGGGTTTTCTTTGGGTATTTTGTCCTCACGCCGTTCATGGTGAATTTTTATTTCAGCTATACACTGAGTGATAAAGTGGTAGTGTTTCCCAATTTTTCCGATTACGTGGAGAACCTGATCTATACCACCGTAGGTATTGGAGTTTTATTCCAGATGCCGTTACTGATCATGGTATTGGCGCAAGTGGGTATCCTCACTGCGGCATTCCTGCGCAAATACCGTCGGCATGCGCTGGTGGTGATCCTTATCGCGGCTGCTATCATCACTCCTACCACCGATCCATTTAGTCTCAGTATCGTAACGATACCACTTTATTTATTATATGAGGCCGGTATTGCCATTGCTTCCCGCATCAACAAACGGCAGGAGAAGAAAATGAAAGAGTGGAGCTGAAAGAAATTCGGGAGTCGTTAGACCGGAGTCGGGAGTTTCCTAACTTTGTCCAGGAATTATGAACTATGAACTTTAAACTTTGAACGAATATGCATTCCCCCTTTGACCTCAGCAAACCCATCGCCATCGGTAGTGACCATGCGGGTTACGATTATAAAGAAGACCTTATCTCTTTTCTCGAAGGAAAAGGAATGCCTTTTAAAGATTTTGGTACGCATAGCAAGGATTCGGTTGACTACCCGGATTTTGCTCATCCCGTAGCCAGTGCGGTAGAAAATGGAGAAGCATCCTTTGGCATTTTATTATGCGGCAGCGCCAATGGTGTAGCTATTACGGCGAATAAACACCAGGGTGTCCGGGCCGCTATCTGCTGGGGAGAAGAATTGGCCCAGTTATCAAGAGAACATAATGATGCCAATATCATTTGTATCCCCGCCCGCTTTGTAAGAGAAGGCGATGCAGAAAAGATGGTGGCGCTTTTCATGACAACGGATTTTGAGGGCGGCCGTCATTCACGCCGCGTAGAAAAGATCGCCTGCGCCTGATCAGCCGGTCATCAATTTTTATTGCCCCTTTACCTAAAGGGGTTTATTTTTAGCGGAATAACAAACAATACCATACATGACACAAAGACTGATCCTGTTCTTCTTTATGTGCGTACCTATACTTGCATTCGCACAAAAGAAAGATAAGAATGCGATGAAAGCAGCCGCATCTATCAACGCGGAGGACATGAAGAAGCACCTTTATATTATCGCCAGCAAAGAAATGGAAGGACGTGACACTCCTTCGCCGGGCCTGGAAAAAGCTGCAACGTATATCGAGGAATATTTCAAATCTATTGGGTTAGCTCCCGGTAATAATGGAAGTTATCGCCAGTATTATACATTGTACAAAGAGATCATGAAAGATGCGGGCATCCATATCGATGGTAACAAACTCACGCTGCATAATGATTTTCAGCCATTGCAAGGTAATTACAGCGCTACGATGCGTTTCAGTGAAGTAGTATTCGCAGGCTATGGCATCGTCGATGCTGATAAAAGAAATGACTATAAGGACCTGAATGTTGCAGGAAAACTGGTGCTGATCGCAGATGGGATTCCTGCTGATTATAAACCAGCAACCGGCCAGGGTTTTGCAAACCCTTCGAGCGTGAATGGAAAAATGGCAGCGGCAATGCGTCTTGGCGCCAGTGCCGTGCTGATCGTTTATTCCAATTTCCCGCGCAAAGCTCCGGCAGCTTCAGAAGGAAGATGGGGCATGAGTGGATTCAGGTCGTCGCAATCACTTTTTGGTTTTTCTATTTCAACAGAAATCGCAGGAAAGATCCTGCATGAAGATGGGACCACATTGATGAGCAAGATACAGGCCGGTACTATTGCATCAAAAGCTTACAGAACGGAACTCGAACTAAGCTATGCAGGCCAGGTGCAAACGGAGAAAGTTTCCAATGTATTAGGCTTCCTCGAGGGCAGCGACAAAAAAGATGAGTTTGTAGTAATAACCGCTCACTATGATCATGTGGGAAAGAGAAATGATACGACCATCTATTACGGCGCTGATGATGATGGCAGCGGTACGACAGGTGTACTCGAACTGGCAGAAGCATTTGTAAAAGCAAAAGCTGAAGGCAAGGGACCAAAGCGCAGCATATTATTCATGACCGTCAGCGGTGAAGAAAAAGGTCTTTGGGGAAGCAGGTATTATTCAGAGCATCCGGTATACCCGTTGGAAAAAACGACCGTTGACCTGAACATAGATATGATCGGCCGGATAGGCACTGAATACCTGAAAGATAAAGACTCGACGAACTATGTTTATATCATTGGCGATGACAAGTTAAGTACCGACCTGGCGCCGATAACAGACATGGTCAAAAATACTTACATGAGCAACATGAAGCTCGACAGGAAATACAATGACCCGAAAGATCCTAACCGCTTTTATTTCCGCAGCGATCATTACAATTTCGCAGAGAAAGGAGTACCGATCATTTTTTATTTCAATGGAACTCATGCCGATTATCACCGGCCCACTGATACACCTGACAAGATCAATTACCCGATGATGGCTAAAAGAGCACAACTTGTTTTCTATACTGCCTGGGAGATGGCCAACCGGCCAGATTTGTTGAAACGCGACATCATACTGGAGAAACCAAGAGGGTTCTAAAAATTTTAAAAGCGGCTTCGGACCGCTTTTTTTATCTGCCAAAATCCAGGTATTTTTTACCACAGTCTACGCAGAGTGGTGCAGATATAGTACAAAGGATGTAAACTCCGTGACCTCTGTGATGTATTAAATCGGTGAACTTGGTGGTTATATTCCCTTCGACATTATAAAGACCTCTGGATAGAAAGATTAAACCCATGGCCATCTGCCCGGTCTATCTCCTTACACTGATCTTTAAAAAAAAATAGCCATGAAAATTAAACGATTTGTAAAAGCAGCGGTCATGACCGCTTTTGTATTCCTTGCTTTGTCAGGAATAAACAGCGCTTATGCGCAACGCCGTACCCACGGGCGTATTGAAAATCGTATCGATCGACGCGAAGATGTCAGGGACCGGAGAGAAGATGTGTGTGACCGAAGGGAGGATATCCGTGATCGTCGGGAAGACCGCAGGGATGCCATGCATAATGGCGGGAGGTTAGACAAGATGGAAGATCGACGGGATCGTCGGGAAGATATTAGGGATCGCAGGGAAGATGTACGTGACAGAAGAGAAGATATCCGTGATCGCATGGAAGTTCGTCGTTACAGACGTGTAATATGATTCTTACCTATCTATCATTAGATAAAAACGCTGCCGGAAGATATATCTGCAGCGTTTTAATTTTATACGTTTCGGTTTACCAGCCCAACACCCATGCAAAAATCAACGGCGCTACGATAGTGGCATCGCTTTCTACAATGAACTTAGGTGTTTTGATATCTAATTTACCCCAGGTAATTTTTTCATTCGGTACAGCACCAGAATAAGAACCATAGGAAGTTGTTGAATCACTGATCTGGCAGAAATAACTCCAGAAAGGA
>DATLCB010000126.1:0-25180 GCA_035526625.1 Chitinophagaceae bacterium | reverse complement strand
CATTGCCTTCGCCGGAAAAACCATCGTTCATTTTTACCACCGCTTTGAGAAGCGAAGGATTAGCCAGTTTCAATTCTGTCAGTGCATCGATGATCTCTTCCTCATTCTTCAGGTCCTCAAAACCGGCGGGCACATTCAGCCCGCATTCTCTGAAGATCTTACGGCTATTGCTTTTGTTGCCCATATCATAGAGTTCCGGGTCACAACCATAAATAGGCATATCGAGCTTTACTGCCAGTGTACGTTCATGTTTAGTTACATTGAAACAGGCAAGGTGTGCCGGATTACCGGCGGGGATACTTTTTTTGATCCTCTCCATCAGCCGGGGCCTGTCCAGTATCTTTTCTGTCAATGATTTTGGTGATGAGTCGTAACAGCTAAGCAAAGTAAGTCGTTGCAATGCATGGTGACGGGTGATACCGGGCAACAGGTGCAGGTAATAGTCAATGATCACTTCATCAACGGGTTCACTCGTAACATATACCACATGTGTACGTGGCATGCGTAGCAGCATCAGCAGGCAAAGCAATCGTTCTTCATAATGAACATGACCGCTGACCTTGGCGAGTATTTCCTGGTCGAGTGTAATAGAAGGTATGATGATAACCGATTTGGCGGCCAGTTTATCCGGGAACACTTTGCGGAACTGGCGGGGGAACTGGTGCTGTATCTTCCGGAACAAAAGCACTTCTTCCATAGAGCCTGATGGAGGGTCTTTTTCTTCAATAGTGGGTTGTGCTTTAGTGGAGACCGCCATAGTTCTGTGCTTAAGGGTTGAATCCCTAAATTATGAATACTTGCTGATATTCCTCAGGCTTCCTGCCCGATCCATAAAGCTCCGCCGATACTATCGCGGGATGACCCTGTAACGGAAGCCATCACATTATTTTCCTGGCGCCAGCGCAGGACACCGATAAACGCCATGATAAGAGCCTCTTTATAGCTGACTAGTTTGCTGCCAGGTATCACCACCTCTATGCTTTTCAGTTTTTCAGTAAGGCATTGAATGAGGAAGGTATTGAAAGCGCCACCACCGGTAACTAATAGTTTATAGTTCTTAGTTGGTGGTTTATAGTTGTTCAAACCTATAATAGCATGATTGGTTTGAACAGCAATATGCTCCACGTAAGTTCTCATCGAATCGGCGGTTGAAAGCCCCTGTTCTTTTATCATCGGGAAAATTATATCCGTACCAAGATCATTGGCCAATGATTTGGGATAGGCTTGTTTGTAATAGTCAAGCCCGTTGAGTTTTTCTAATAATGATCCATTGATCAAACCGCCGGCAGCTATTTGACCGCCTTCATCATATTCTTTTCCCGCCTCGTTTGCCAGCATATTCAAGACACGGTTAGCGGGGCAGATATCAAACGCGATATAGAGATCTGCCTTGCAGGATATATTGGCAATTCCACCCAGGTTCAGGAAGTAGTCATAATCTCCCAATAAATGTTTTTCGCCGATCGGAACAATGGGAGCTCCCTGTCCACCGAGTGCCAGGTCCATGGCCCGCAGATCAGTAACAACGGGCAGACCTGTTTCAGCAGCAATGGCAGCGCCATCTCCCAATTGTGCTGTCATCCTTTTCGCCGGCATATGAAATGTAGTGTGACCATGAGAGGATATAAGCGCCGCTTTGTATTGTAAATTATTCTTCTCCATGAACTGGTTGACCTGTTGCCCGATATAATGACCATAATCAGTATGCAACACCTGGTAATCGCGGGCAGAAAGATGTATGGCATTTTTCAACCGTTCAACCCATTCCGGGGAATAGCCATAACAATCAGCCACCGGAATTTCATAGCTCCATTTGCCTGCCTGCTCATGAAACTCGACGAAAGCTACATCGAGCCCGTCCAGCGAACTTCCGCTCATTAAACCAATTGCCCTGTAAACCATTTAATTTATTTTAGATTGAAGATTTTACCTGCCCGACTACAAAATCTATATTTGTTGTGGTCAGGTGGGGATTTTAGATTTGCTGGTATCACCAGCCATTACAAATGTTCGGATTGTTTTTTAATATTCAATCTGCAATATTAAATATTCAATAGTATGATCGTTAATCTTAGCCAGCAACATTCCCTGGTAAGCAATTGGGTAGCGGAACTCAGGGATGTAAGCATCCAGTGCGACCGTATGAGATTCCGCCGCAACCTTGAACGCATTGGTGAAGTAGCAGCCTACGAAATCAGCAAGGTCCTGCCTTTTGTTGAAAAAGAGATACAAACCCCGCTGGGTATTGCAGAACATAAATTATTAAAAGAGCAACCTGTGCTCGCCACTATTCTCCGTGCGGGTCTGCCACTGCATAATGGGTTGCTCAATTATTTTGACATGGCCGATAATGCTTTTATTTCTGCTTACAGGAAGCATAATAAAGATGGAAGTTTTGAGATCAGCCTCGATTATGTGTCTTGCCCCGAACTGGAAAACAGGGTCGTCATTATATCCGATCCTATGCTGGCAACAGGTTCATCTCTTGTAAAGACCATTCATTTTTTAAAAGAAGAAGGAAAGCCAAGCTCCATTCATATCGTTGCAGCTATTGCCTGCACCGTAGGCATTGAATATGTAAAAAGAGAGGAGCCTTCTGTTACTATCTGGTGCGGCGATATTGATGACGAACTAACCGCAAAGGGATACATAGTACCCGGCCTCGGAGACGCAGGTGACCTCGCCTTTGGAACGAAAGTGCAGATGTGAAAAAGCCCGAAGTTAAAAGTCGGGAGTGCAAGGCCGACCCTAAGAATTGAGACTCAAACTCATGGGCCTACCCCCGTCTTAGGTCTACTGACTTTGGACTTCCCTCCGAGCAGCATTAATTGTACAAATTAGGTCTTGTCCACAGGACTCCTGTTGGAGAAAAAGTCTTATTTTTCCATTTCGTACCGGGCGGATATTTAAAAGGTTAGGCAATTTCAAGAACAAAGAATACGTTTCCATTTAGTAAGGACATTATTTATTACCTATCTGCCTGAAAAACTTTAAATAGTGTGATGAAAAAAATCTTTTCGACCCTGACTGTTTGTGTGGCCCTGGCAAGTGTGACAAATGCCCAGGATCCTAACTTTTCCCAATTCTTTGCCTCACCACTTACCTTGAACCCGGCATTAACGGGCAAGTTTGATGGTACCTTCCGGGTAGCTGGCAATTATCGTAACCAATGGCCTACGATCAATAATGCTTTTGTAACCAAGACCGCTTCAGTGGATTTCGGCGTTTTGAAAAATAAGCTGGCAGATATTGACCAGATGGGAGTTGGTGTATTGGGTGTGACTGACCGTGCGGGTGATGGTGTGCTGGTCACCAACTATGCCGGATTATCTATTTCCTTCCATAAAGGTCTTGATGAGAATGGTTATCACCAGATCGGCGCAGGTTTCCAGGGTGCCTATACCAACAAACGACTTGATGTAACCAAAGTATATTTTGAAGATGAGCTTACTCCACTGGGTTTTATTCCGGGAACAACAGGCGAGGTCTTTACCAACAAACAGATCAACGTGAGTTATGTGGATGTAAATGCAGGTATCTTATACAATGGTACGACCAATGGTTATAATAATTTTTACCTCGGCGCTTCGATGTATCATATCAACAGGCCCAAAGAGAATTTCCAGGGGGGACAATTTTTACTGAACCCCAGAACAACCGTACAGGCAGGGGGAAAGCTTCCAATCGGTTCTTATAATTATATTCACTTCTCCGCTATTCACAGCATGCAGGCGAAAGCACATAATACTGTTGCGGGCGCAGCTTTTTCTTATAGCGTTAACAGGGATGAAGAAAACCCTGTCAATGTTTATATAGGTTCCTGGTACCGTTTTGAAGATGCCGTTATCCCTTATATAGGACTTGAGTTTTCAGGGCTGCATATCGGGGCCACCTATGATGCCAATACTTCGAGCCTTAAGCCGGCTTCCAATTCGAAGGGAGGCATGGAAATATCAATGATCTACATTAAAAAACCATCAGATCCTAACGCTAAGAAGCTGAACTGCCCCCGTTTCTGATCTTTTTGGGTCATATAAAATAATTTTAAAGCAATATCGTTTCGCGGTATTGCTTTCTTTTTTGAAGACCCCATATTATCTTTAGCCCAAATCCGAACCAATGAAAAAGTATCTTTTTATGCTTTTATGCCTTTTTTCCATTCCGCTTTTTAGCCAGGCACAAGAGACCGGCTATAATACATTCGACATCGGCGCAGAATACCAGCATTTCAATAATAGTTCTGAAATGAACCTACAGCTTGCATTTAATGCCAAGATCCATCACTCTATAGTATTGCGGGCAGGGTATAGCAATGCGGTAAGGGAAACGACTGCCACACATTACAGCGAAGAAGGGAATGGGTGGAGCGGGTCTATTGGTTATCGATATTATTTTTCTGTACTCCCCAAACGTTTCTTCATAGGCGCAAGAGCAGGGATCGCTTCCATGGACATGAAGTGGACAGCCCAGGCAACAAAAGGAAGTTCAACTCTGTTGGTCTTTCAGCCAGCTTTTGAAACCGGTTTTACATTCCTTATCAATGACCAGCTTTTTATCACACCTCATCTTTCCGCCGGTATACAAACTACGATCAATAATAAAGGAGAGAAAGTAACTTATGGAGATGGTTTCAATGGTGGTGGTGGTATCAGCGTGGGCTGGAGATTTTGACCTACCCTATCTTCATCAATACAGGCAGGATGAACCAACAGAATAATGTAATGAGAATGATGGAAACAATATTCATTACAAATCCTGCCTTTGCCATTTGCTTTAATTTGATATGACCGCTGGCGAATACGATCGCATTAGGTGGTGTACCCATGGGAAGCATGCTGGCACAACTTGCCGCAAGGGTCATTGGGATACCTAATAAAAGCGGGTCCATCCCCACTGCATCCGCTAATGAGGAAACTACCGGTGCAAAAACGATGACCTGTGCTACGTTACTCATCACTTCACTCAGAAAAAGCGAAACGAAAGTGATCGCCAATACCAGAACAAATCCATTTCCGGCAAACTGCCCCAGCCAGGTACCCAGGTCCTGGACCAGATTAGCTTTTTCCAATGCCGTGGCCAATGCAATACCGCCGCCAAACAGCAATAAGATACCCCAGGCCATTCTCTTCGTGTCTCCCCATTCAAGCAGTGAGATATTGGTATTATTTTCCTCCCGTTGAGCAACATTCCCTGCGGGGCAAATAAATAATGTGACCGTACAGAGCAATGCAATGATCGTATCGTCGAGTTTAAATAATGGCTGAGAGGCATTGATGATATCTTTCGTCATCCACAAAAGAGCCGTAGTAATAAAAACTATAAGTACTCTTTTCTCTGGAACTGAGATCGGGCCAAGGGAATGCAATTCTTCCAGGATCAATTTTTTTGTGGCGGGGTTTGACCGTATGCGGTTTGGATAAAGCCATTTTACCAATACGACATATAAAGCCACTAATAATAGTATTGACAGCGGAGTGCAAAGAAGCATCCAGCGCATAAAATCAACTGTGTAATGATAGCGCTGCTCGATGTGTGCCACATAGGCCGTATTGGGGGGAGTTCCGATAATCGTTCCAATACTCATATTGGAAGCAAAAGCGATCACCATCATCAGCACCAATGAAAAATTGACAGTACTGCCTTCACCGGTATGATTTTCTTTCATTACCTGTATCACCGATAAGGCAATAGGAAACATCATCATGGTCGTGGCTGTATTACTTAACCACATACTTAGTAAACCTGTTGCTAGTATGAATCCAAGGATGATCTGGTTGCCACTGGTTCCGGTGAGTCTCACGATATTGAGCGCAATCCGGCGATGCAGGTTCCATTTTTCAATGGCCAGCCCCAGCATAAAACCTCCCATGAATAAAAAGATAACCGGATTCGCATAGGGAGCAGCAGTTTCATCCAGCTTAGATATCTTTAATAAAGGGAAAAGAATCAGTGGCAGCAGCGCCACCACGGGCATCGGTAACGCTTCTGTTACCCACCAGGTGATCATCAACCCTGCTATCGCTAATACTGTTGCTGCCGGTCCGGATACATGGAAAGGGTTAATAAAGAACAAGAGCAAGGCAACAATGATCCCGGAAAGTAGAGAAATGAATTTGCGTTGCTGGCTGGACAAACAATCAGGTTTTGAATTTCAATATACGAAGAGATAATAACTAAGTGAAAAGATAACAGTTGCGGCTCGGGCAGAACTTTTATTTTTTACCTATTAACTTTTTATCTACTTTGGTTTTCCACTTACAAAAGGATTTCCTTTTACATAAAACCGGTACGGGAGTAAAGCATCTTCGGCCGCATAGTCCACTCCTATCCGGGGTGAACTTGCAATTTGGCCGCCAGGATAAACAAAACCGTCGTCAGCAATGAATAGTTCACGGTGCTTGAGTGGCCAGCCGTTGTTGGAGGTATGCAGACCCAGTGCTTTTGAAACGTTCCCTGGTCCTCTTGTTAATGTATTGTCGAACTTCTTCTTCCCTGTTCGCTGTAGCATCGTATCAATTCCTTTGACAGGTTCCACTCCTCTGATTAAAATAGCATGGGGGGTATTCCGTAAATGCGTGACCACATTGAACAGGTGATGTATACCATAGCAAAGGAAAATATAAGCAAGACCACCTTCAGCATACATCACTTCATTCCTTGTGGTTCTTCTACCCCCGTATGCATGAGATGCTTTATCAATGACACCTTTATAAGCTTCCACTTCTACGATACGACCTGAAGTTTCGATCCCATCAAATCTCGTGACAAGTATTTTCCCCAATAATTCTTTGGCAATAGTCAATACATCTTCCCGCTGGTAAAACCCCTTACTTAGTTTCTTCATATAAGGATAAAGATATAATTATCATGCCCCATTCACTATTCACTATTGTCCATTCACTATATTTACCCTTACAAATTAAGGCTTTGCTCAAAGAGATCGTCATTGCCATGCAAGGCTGGGAAGATGCCCGGCTTTTTATCAAACAGCACCGGCTTTTCAAATGGATAGTTGTGCCCGGGATCATTTATGCCTTGCTATTCATTGCCGGCATGTTCTTTTTCTGGCACTCCTCAGATACCGTTGTTTCCTGGATCAGCAGCAAGCTAAAAATAGAATCATGGTTACAGCAGGAAAGAAGCGAATGGCTGAGTTTTCTTCTTGTAATGACGGGGATGATGCTTCGTCTTGTACTTGTATTGTTGTATTTCTCTTTCTTCAAATACCTGATCCTGATACTCGGCTCTCCACTCTTTGCTTATCTCAGCGAAAAAACAGAGTCCATTATTGAAGGAAAAGAATACAGCTTCAACTGGGCAGAAGTGAAAAAGGATTGTGCACGGAGTGTCCGTCTCGACCTGCGCAACTGCGGCTGGCAGTCTGTCTACCTGCTGGCGCTGATCGTATTGTCGCTAATCCCTGTCGCCGGTTGGATAACTCCAATCATTGCGTTGTTCCTCGAGTGTTATTATTTTGGCTTTTCTATGCTGGATTACAGTTTTGCGCGGGCCAAACTTACTCCTGCTCAAAGCCTGCAGTTCACCAGTCGGCATAAAGGTTTGGCGATCGGTAACGGCTTTCTTTTTTACATCATGCATGTGCTGATCATACTCGCCCCTGCGTATGCCATCATTGCGGCTACACTTAGTGTACACAAAATGAAGAACAGCTGAGCGCATGGCGACAGTTTTCCTTATACCATCCTTATTGAGTGACGACGCATCGAATGCTATCCCTTCTTACGTGGTCGACGCGATAAAGAGTTGCCAGGTCTTTTTTGTAGAAAATGAAAGGACCACAAGACGATACTTCAAACAAGTTTGGAAAGAAATGATGATCGATGATTATGAGTGGCATTTGATGTCAGACAGCTCACAGCTGACTGACACGTTCAAAATAAAGCTCCATGAAAATAAAACCATCGGTATCGTCAGTGAAGCGGGATGCCCTGGTATAGCAGACCCGGGCCAGGCACTGGTGGAAATCGCACAGGAAATGAATGTGCCGGTGAAACCGCTGGTAGGTCCTAATTCCATCCTCCTCGCCCTGATGGCAAGTGGCATGAATGGTCAGCAATTCCAGTTCGTGGGATATTTACCGATAGACAACCAACAAAGGATGAAAGCCATTAAGGACCTTGAATCGGAGTCATCGAAGAAGAATTGCACCCAGATCTTTATTGAAACGCCTTATCGCAATAACCAATTGACAGAAGCGATCATAAAAAACTGCAAGTCTTCTACGCAGCTTTGCTTAGCAGTTGATATAACAGGAAAAGAAGAATGGATCAAAACAAAGACCATTGCTGACTGGGGGAAAAAAAAGCCGGATATACATAAACGACCAGCGATCTTTCTTTTGTATGCTGTTCCATAGTATCATTCATTCCGCATGGAAATGATACTGTCCACTATATATTTTGTATTCCCGCGCCAGGGCAGCACACCATGATATTCTTTATAGTGAAGGTCGAAGAGCTTCCCGCTGTTGGCGGAAAGTATATCGTAGATCCTGCCTGTCTTAATGGAGAACTCAAATTCATATGACTGGATGACGCCACCTGTTTTGCTACGGTACCCTTCCTGTATCAGCTTGCCTTCATAGGTCTTGAAAAGATTGCCCTTTTTCACTGCATAGTTCAGGTGGCCGCTTTTTACGCCATCGCCAAATACAAAGAAGAACTTAAAATAAATAAAGACCATTAAACCGGCCAACACCAATACCATCAAAATCCTGGTAAGCTTTTTGAATTTAGAAGGTTGCTTCTTCCCCGGTTGCAGTGCTGAAGGTTGTTGTGACATGGTGACATTGGCTGGTTCCATACATCTTTTTTTATTGAATTAGTTCAGCTGCGGCAAGGGAAGTATAACAAAATATTTATAGCAATAAATGAATTATTAGCATAAATTTGTTCTCAATTTACGACTTGTTTGTAAACTTCAAACCGGTCCTGTTGACATGATGAATATTCTGACACATACAAAGCAAATGGCCTTTCATGCGCCGATAACCAGTGGGGTTTACTCTGTTGGCTTTGATGTGTTCACGTTCTCCCGCCCACGACGTCGCCGTCTGTTCTGACAGGACGAACCCCTCACCCTGGTCCCTGTCAGTGAATAAAATCCGCAACAACATCCCGGATTGGTGACCCGCTATATCACAAGTAAATAAATGGATCAACATAATATAATTATCAGGGTAGCTACCGTGTTGGATAAGGTCTATTCAAAAACCATTACAGATGAAATGGAAGCGTCTGCAGCAGCCCGGGGAACCGGTATCGCTAAAAGAAGTCCTGACTACATTGACCAAAAGATCGATGAAGGCAAAGCTGTTATTGCCGTTACCGACCAGGACGAATGGGTAGGTTTCTGCTATATCGAAACATGGGGTCATGGTGAGTATGTGGCCAATAGCGGACTGATTGTTGCTCCTGCTTATCGAAAAAGCGGTGTGGCTAAATCCATCAAGCAAAGGATATTCGATCTTTCCCGTGAAAAATATCCCGAAGCAAAGATCTTCGGATTGACAACAGGTCTCGCCGTAATGAAGATCAACAGCGACCTGGGCTATGAGCCTGTCACCTATTCCGAGCTGACGCAGGATGAAGCTTTCTGGGCTGGCTGTAAAAGTTGTGTGAATTACGAGATACTCATGAGCAAGGAGAGAAAGAATTGCATGTGTACGGCAATGCTTTATGACCCTAAAGATCATTATGAGCCCGAAGAGACCAAACAGTATTTTGAAGAAAATAAAAAAGGCTTTGAGCGCTTATTGAAATTGAAGCAATGGAAATTATTAAAACCATTCCTGAAAAAAGATAAGGGCCAAAATAATATGGGAGGCGGGAAACCAAAGTCCTTATTCTATCATTTGTTTCACTTGTAAAGTAAACCAGTAGTCATGTCTAAAAAAGTCGTTTTAGGTTTTAGCGGGGGATTGGATACTTCGTTCTGTGTAAAATACCTGGCAGAAGAAAAAGGTTATGACGTACACAGCATCATTGTCAATACCGGCGGGTTCAACGATGAGGAATTGAAAGCCATTGAAGAACACGCTTATGAACTTGGGGTAAGAACACATAAAACCATTAATGCGGTCAGAAATTATTATGACAGCATCATCAAGTACCTGGTATATGGAAATGTGCTTAAGAACAATACCTATCCTCTTTCCGTTTCGGCAGAGAGATTGACACAGGCCCTCCATATTGCTGAACATGCAGAAGAATTAAAAGCGGATGCAGTGGCCCATGGAAGTACAGGTGCAGGTAACGACCAGGTAAGATTTGATATGATCTTTCATATCATGATCCCCGGAGTGGAGATCATCACACCCATCAGGGATCTGAAACTAAGCCGTGAAGAAGAGATCACTTACCTCAAGGAAAGAAATGTAGCGATGAATTTTGATAAAGCTATTTATTCGATCAATAAAGGGTTGTGGGGAACAAGCGTGGGTGGTAAGGAAACACTTTCTTCAAAAGGAATGTTGCCGGAAGAAGCATGGCCTACACAGGTAACAAAAACCGGGACCGAGGAACTTAAATTGTCCTTTGCGAAAGGTGAACTGAAAAAAGTGAATGGTCACAAGTTCCATCATCCTTCCGAAGCGATACAATATTTACAGACCATTGCCGGACCTTATGGTATCGGCCGTGATATCCATGTCGGTGATACGATAATCGGGATCAAGGGAAGAGTAGGTTTTGAAGCCGCAGCTCCGATGCTTATCCTTAAAGCACATCATGCCCTGGAAAAACATGTATTGACCAAATGGCAATTGCAATGGAAGGACCAGCTGGCCCAATTCTATGGCAACTGGTTGCATGAAGGACAGATACTGGATCCTGTGATGAGGGATATTGAAGCATACCTCGAAACGAGCCAGCGGAATGTAACGGGTGATGTGTTCGTGCAATTGATGCCTTATCGTTTCCAGGTGATCGGGATAGAATCGAACTATGACCTGATGAACAGCAAGTTTGGTAAATATGGGGAGATGAATACCGGCTTTACCGGTGAAGATGTAAGGGGCTTCAGCAAGATATTTGGCAACCAGACCTCCATTTATCATTTAGTAAAGACCGATACAGATGGCAATGGTTAAAACAGGGATCATTGGAGGTGCAGGCTACACCGGAGGTGAATTAATACGACTGCTGTTAAATCACCCCGGTGCAGACATCTCCTTTATTCATAGCCGGAGCAATGCCGGCAAGCCCGTTCATTCGGTGCACCAGGACCTGCTTGGTGAAAATGAAATGAAATTCACAGGTGATCTAAATGATGACATTGATGTGCTGTTCCTCTGCCTGGGTCATGGCGAATCCAAAAAATTCCTTACTGAAAATAATATCGGGGAGAAGGCCAAAGTAATTGACCTGGCGAATGACTTCAGGTTAAATGAAAAATCGAAAATCGAAAATCGAAAATTCATATATGGTCTGCCTGAGTTGAACAGGGAGGTGATCAAAAAAGCTAACAATGTTGCCAATCCAGGTTGCTTTGCCACTGCTATCCAGGTTGGGTTACTACCTCTTGCAAAAGCAGGATTATTGAAAGATATTTATACTACGGGTATCACTGGCTCCACCGGTGCGGGTCAATCCCTATCTTCCACTTCTCATTTTAGTTGGAGATCGAATAATATCCAGGCTTACAAAACATTAACCCATCAGCACCTCGGTGAGATCGGTGAATCACTCCATCAATTACAACCTTCAAATGAAATTGATCTGAGTTTCGTGCCCTGGAGGGGCGATTTTACAAGAGGCATCTTTATCAGTTCTATTATCCGATGTGACCTAAGTCTTATCGAATTGAATAAACTCTTTGAAGATTTCTATAAAGGCCATCCTTTTACTCATGTAAGTAAAGATGCTATTTTCTTAAAGCAAGTCGTGAACACCAATAAAGCGGTTATACAAATTGAAAAAGAAGGAACAAAGGCCGTCATTCATTCTGCCATAGATAACCTGTTGAAGGGAGCCAGCGGACAAGCTGTTCAGAATATGAATTTGATGTTTGGACTCGATGAATCAACAGGATTAAAACTAAAACCGATCGGGTTTTAAGTTATACGTTGTAAGTAATAAGCTATGCAAAACTATAAAAATCGTTCCGCCTTAGTAATAAACTTAAAGCAATGCTTATAGCTTGCTCAACAAAGTCAGGAGTACTAAAAACTTAAAACCTATAACTTACAACTACATGAATCTTTTTGATGTATACCCGATCAGTGATGTTACTATTGTAAAAGCCAGGAGCTCTTATGTCTGGGATGATAAAGGTGAACAATATCTGGACCTGTACGGTGGTCATGCCGTCATCAGCATTGGCCATACACACCCCCATTGGGTAAAAAGGATCGAAGAGCAACTGGAGAAGATCGCCTTTTATTCTAATTCCATCCGGATCCCCTTGCAACAAGAACTTGCTGAGAAGTTGGGAAAGATATCCGGTAAGGAAGATTACCAGCTTTTTCTTTGTAACAGTGGCGCGGAGGCAAATGAAAATGCATTAAAGCTCGCTTCTTTTCATACGGGCAGAAAGAAAGTGATCGCTTTCAGCCGCTCATTCCATGGAAGAACATCGTTGGCTGTCGCAGTAACGGACAATAAGAATTACCTGGCGCCTGTAAATGAAACAGAGAATGTTATTTTTCTTCCTTTTAATGATATAGCCGCGCTGGAAAGATGTTTTAAAGAAAATGGCAAAGAGATAGCCGCCGTTATTATAGAAGGTATCCAGGGTGTAGGTGGGATCAATGTTGCCGATGAATCTTTTTTGAAAAAGATCAGGTCACTGTGTGATGAGAATGGAGCCGTTTATATCGCCGATAGCGTACAATGTGGTTATGGCCGAACGGGTAAATTCTTTAGTCATGACTTTGCTGGCGTTAACGCTGATATATATACAATGGCCAAAGGAATGGGCAATGGATTTCCTGTAGCAGGTATCATTGTTGCTCCTCATATCAGGCCAAAGCATTTTCAGCTGGGTACCACGTTCGGCGGAAACCATCTTGCCTGTGCCGCTGCGCTGGCAGTACTCGAAGTGATGGAAGAAGAAAAGTTGATGGGGAATGCGGTGATGCTGGGCAAGTACCTGAAAGATGAGTTAGAGAATATACCCGAACTAAAAAATGTTCGGGGCAAAGGCCTCATGATAGGTTTCGATGTGCCTGAAGAATTAAAAGACCTGAAAAAAAACCTTTTATGGAACCAGAAGATATTCACAGGTGAAGCGAAACCCAATGTAATACGGTTGCTTCCTTCGCTTGCGTTGAAGAAAAGAGATGCCGAACAATTCATTGATTCATTAAAAGAAGAAATACTGAACCTGGTTTCAAATCCTGTCAGCTAAATGAGAAATTTTACTTCAGTAAACGACCTTATTAGCCCTTCCTTTGAAGGTTCCCTAAAAGGGAAGGAATATAATTCGGGGGAGGCTATTGATGCACTGGTGCAAAAAGCATTAGCATATAAAGCCAACCCGTTTGCAGATAAGTCGCTTGGTGCTGGTAAAAGGATCGGATGCCTTTTCCTCAACCCGAGTATGCGGACAAGGCTGAGCACCCAGATAGCGGCCCAAAATCTGGGAATGGAACCCATTATTTTTAATGTGGGGAGTGAGGGTTGGTCATTGGAGTTTGAAGAAGAAGCCATCATGAGTGGTACTAGCGTAGAGCATGTAAAGGATGCAGCCCCGGTCTTTGGAAAATATTTTGATATCCTCGCGATCCGCACATTCCCGTCCCTTAAGAACAGGGAAGATGATTACAGCGAACTCTACATTAACCAATTCATCAAATACGCCGGCATCCCCGTAGTAAGTCTTGAGAGTGCAACACTTCATCCCTTACAGAGTTTAACTGATATTATTACGATGACAGAGAATATTCAACACCCAACATCCAACTTCAAACCTAAGGTCGTATTAACATGGGCTCCGCATGTTAAACCCCTTCCTCAATGCGTTGCCAATAGTTTTGCTCAATGGGTCAATGCCTGGGGCAAGGCCGATTTCGTTATTACGCACCCTGAAGACTATGAGTTGAGCGGGGAATTCACCAAAGGCGCCACCATCACTCACAACCAGGAAGAAGCTTTGAAAGGCGCTGACTTTGTCTATATAAAGAATTGGAGCACTTATCATGACTATGGGAAGATCTATACCAATGATCCCAAATGGCAACTGAAACATAAAAGATGGGTGCATACCAATAATGCCAAAGTGATGCACTGCCTGCCTGTGCGAAGGAATGTGGAACTGAGTGATGAGATACTCGATGGACCTATGAGCATCGTAACGCAACAGGCTGCCAACCGTGTTTGGGCGGCGCAGGCGGTACTTTCAGAGATATTAAAGGGCAATGGATAAATTATACATAATAAAGATCGGCGGGAATATCATTGATGATGAAAAGAAACTTTTATCATTCCTCCGCGCATTTGCCTCCATTGATGAAAAGAAGATACTGGTACACGGTGGTGGGAAACTTGCAACACGCCTCGCCGAACAATTAAACATCCCGCAACAGGTTGTAGAAGGAAGAAGGATAACGGATGCCGAAACGCTGAAGATCGTTACCATGGTCTATGCCGGGTATATCAATAAGAACATTGTTGCGCAATTACAGGCAATCAATTGTAATGCCATCGGACTCTGCGGAGCAGACGGCGATAGTATCCTGGCGCATAAACGTACACATGCGGTGATGGATTATGGCTTTGTCGGCGATGTAGATACGGTCAACAGTAATTTGATCCAAAATCTTTTACAACAAGATCTTACTATTGTATTCGCCCCTGTCACGCATAACCATCAGGGACAACTCCTGAATACGAATGCTGATACCATTGCACAGGAGATCGCAAAAGGTATGAGTAATGTGTATGATGTGCAACTGGTTTATTCATTTGAAAAGGCCGGTGTATTGCTCGATGCTGAAGACGAAACAACACTCATCCCCAAACTGACTTGGACCTCCTACCAACAACTTAAAACCGAGAGTAAAATATTTGCCGGCATGATCCCAAAACTGGATAATGCTTTTTCTGCTTTGAGAACCGGGGTGAGCCAGGTGAAAATTGGTAAAGCAGAAGATCTTGAGAACCTGGTAAAGGGCACCACAGGAACTGCCATCATTCATGAATAATAATATCGAAATACTACAGGAAGACGCTATTGAGCTGTTAAAAGAATTGATCGCCACTCCTTCTTTCAGTAAAGAAGAAGATAAGACCGCGACGATTCTTGAAAAATTCATATCAAAAAAGAATATTATCACGAAAAGAGCTGGCAACAACGTCTATGCGCTTAACAAGTATTTTACTGATACAAAACCCACACTTCTTCTTAACTCGCACCATGATACAGTAAAGCCGAATTCTCAATACAGCAAAGATCCTTTCTCCCCTGAGATAGAAGATGGAAAACTGTTTGGCCTTGGCAGTAATGATGCCGGTGGATGTTTGGTTTCGCTCTTAGCAGCTTTCCTTCATTTTTATGAAGCTGAATCGAACTACAATTTCATATTCGCCGCAAGTGCCGAAGAAGAGATATCCGGCACTGGTGGCATTGAGTATGTTTTGCCCTTACTACCTGCTATTGATTGTGCCATTGTAGGTGAGCCAACACATATGCAAATGGCAGTGGCGGAACGGGGCTTGATGGTCCTGGATTGTACAAGTCAGGGGAAAACGGGGCATGCGGCCAGAAATGAAGGAGAAAACGCTATCTACAGGGCCATAAAAGATATTGAGTGGTTCAAGACTTACCAGTTCCCGAAAACTTCCGATCTGCTCGGTCCGAATAAGATGAGCGTTACTGTCATAGAAACAACTAATAAAGCGCATAATGTAATACCTGGCCAATGTAGTTTTGTGGTCGATACCCGCATCAATGAGCTCTATACATTTGAAGAGGTGCTTACTATTATCAAAGAAAATGTATCCTGCGAAATAAAGCCAAGAAGTACGCGGCTTCGTTCCAGTTCCATTTCTTTTGATCATCCCCTGGTTAAGGCCGGTCTAAAACTTGGACGAAACTATTATGGCTCCCCTACCACTTCCGACAAGGCCCTGATGCCTTTCCCTGCATTAAAGATGGGGCCGGGTGATTCGGCAAGAAGTCATACGGCCAATGAGTATATTTATACCGAAGAAATAAAGAATGGGATCGAACTATATATCCAACTATTAAATCAGCTCGCATGAAGCTTTGGCAAAAAGATAAGGGCTCATTAAAACAAGTGGAACAGTTCACTGTCGGTAATGACAGGGAGTTTGATCTTTTGCTCGCACCCTTTGATATTCTTGGCAGCATTGCCCACGTAACAATGCTGGAAACTGTAGGCTTGTTAAAAAAAGAGGAGAAAGAATTATTACTGTCCGAACTTAAAGATATATACATGACCACTCTCCCCTCTCACGATTCACCATTCACCATTCACGATGATATAGAAGATGTTCACTCACAGGTAGAATTCCTTCTCACAAAGAAACTCGGCGACACCGGCAAGAAGATCCATGCCGCCCGGAGCCGCAACGACCAGGTATTGGTAGATATAAAATTATTTCTACGTAATGAGTTGGAAGAATTAGTGAAAACTATTGTGCCCTTCTTTGACCTGTTGCAGTCCCTAAGCGAGAAACATAAAGAAGACCTGTTACCGGGTTATACCCATTTGCAATTAGCGATGCCTTCTTCCTTTGGTTTATGGCTGGGTGCTTATGCTGAAAGCCTTGCAGATGATATGATCACCCTCAAAGCTGCTTATGACGTCGTCAACAAAAATCCATTAGGCTCAGCGGCAGGTTATGGTTCTTCTTTTCCTATCAACAGAACGCTGACCACAAAGCTGCTTGGTTTTGATCACCTGAATTATAATGTTGTGTATGCACAGATGGGAAGAGGAAAAGCTGAAAGGATCGTGGCGCAATCATTATCCAATGTAGCCGATACGCTGGCTAAACTCAGTATGGATGCCTGTTTGTACCTGAACCAGAATTTCGGCTTCATTTCTTTCCCTGATGAACTTACAACAGGCAGTAGTATCATGCCGCATAAAAAAAATCCAGATGTATTTGAACTGATCCGCTCGCATTGCAACAGGATCAAGGCCCTGCCTAATGAGATCATGATGATGACCACCAATCTGCCTTCGGGTTATCACAGGGACCTGCAATTGCTGAAAGAACATCTCTTCCCTGCTTTTAAAACACTGACGAATTGTATTGAAATGGCCGGCTTGATGTTGTCGAATATAGAGGTGAAAAAAGATATACTGGCCGATGAAAAATATAGATACTTGTTCAGTGTGGAAGAAGTGAATAAATTAGTGAACGCCGGTATGCCATTCAGGGATGCTTATAAAAAGGTAGGACTAGATATTGAAACCGGTAATTTCACTTATGATCCTGCTGTCAAACACACCCATGAAGGAAGTATAGGCAATCTCTGCACCGCGGAAATAAAAAGTCAAATGGAAAAAGTTCTTGCTTCCTTTCCATTTGCGTCTGTTCAGTCGGCTATTAATAAGCTTTTAAAATAGTTGCTATGCGAAACGTCTTCGTTTCGCATTTTTATTCCATCGCCTCTGGCGATCCATCACAAGCCATATTTGTCTACCAGGTAGATCAGCGCCGCCAGGTTCACCGCCCCCAGATGTAACTCTCTTTTATTTACCGCCTCGAATACATCTGTTCTTGCATGATGAATATCAAAATAGCGCTGTGTATCGGGATTGATAGTGGCCGTAGGAGTTTTTAGCGCCCTGTTCAGCGGTCCTATATCCGCACCCCCACCACCTTTATTGAATTCCGTGGAGCCATAAGGCGCAATCAATGGTCTCCAGGATAAAAATTTCTGGTATTGCTCTTCGCTGCCGCTCAATCCTAACCCTCTTGGTGTAAATCCACCGGCATCGGTTTCGATGGCAAGGATATGTTTCTCATTCTTTGCTTTTGCTTCATCCGCATATTTTTGTCCGCCGCGTAAACCATTTTCTTCATTGGCAAACAATACAAAGCGGATCGTTCTTTTTGGCTTGTAACCGATCGCTTTGAATGCCCTGAGTACTTCTATCGTCTGCACACAACCCGCTCCATCATCATGCGCACCTTCACAATTATCCCAGCTGTCGAGATGTCCACCGATAGTAATTATCTGTTCTGGAAATTCAGATCCTTTCAACTCTCCGATTATATTATGCCCGATAGTATCGGGCAGAAAATGACCATTTGTTTTAAGGGTAACCGATACATTTCCTTTTTGTATTTGCTCACTCATCCAATCTGCATCCCTTAATCCCACAGCTACAGCAGGTATCTTATCGTAGGCTGAATCATAACGCGTGGCGCCGGTATGCGGACTGTTGTCCGTTGCATGGCTCAGGCTTCTTACAATTACTGCCTTGGCGCCATATTTCGCGGCACGGCTGGGTCCCTGTCCGCGGTATTGACCCGCATCGCGATAAGCATTGAAAGTGCTGACATAGGTGTCATTGAACTTATAATTGTAAAAGACGATCCTGCCTTTCACTTCATCTTTTTTCTTTTCCAGTTCATCGAATGAATTCACCAGCAGCACTTGCCCACTCACTGCATTCTTGCCCGTTCCCATGGAGTTGCCAAGCGCTACAATGTCCAGCTCTTTTTTTGTGGGTTTAAGTTTCCTGCTTTGCTGGTCGTCATAATTCGCGGTTGCCATATCCTTTCCACCTCTTACCCAATGCGGCACCATACATTCCTGCATCCAGGCTTTGTCGGCGCCACTCTCCTGCATCATTTTCAATCCCCATTGCTCTGCTTTTACCATTCCGGGTGAGCCTGCCAGTCTTCCCCCAATTTGCTTGGTAAGATGACGAAGGTTCTCATAAGCTTTACCATTGCTTAGTATCTCATCCGAAATCTTCTTGATAAAACTTGAATCTTCCACCTGAGCATTCACTTGAAAGCTGAGAAACAATAAGACCGCACCGGTAAATAACGAACGCATAATTTGGAGTTTGGATAAAGTTAAGGCAAAGCCCACACGAATTTTATCGAATTACACGAATAGAGCTGCTATTAGGGATGTTACATTCATTTTACTATAGTTCACTCCCTCCTTGGTGAGTGTAATTCTTGTAATTCGCATTAATTCGTGTTTAAATTTAAGATAAGTGGCAAACCAAAGCGGCTTAAAACTGTTACCTTAGATACCCGTTTAACTTTATCGTCATGAGAATTGGAATTGTTTGCTATCCCACTTTTGGCGGCTCAGGCGTATTGGCCACTGAATTGGGCAAAGCTCTTGCGCAAAAAGGGCATATGGTACATTTTATCACTTACCAGCAACCGGTACGATTGAATGGATTTATCCCGAATATATTCTATCATGAAGTGCAGGTGCCCACATATCCCCTCTTTGATTACCCGCCATATGAAACGGCCCTCGCAAGTACGATGGTGGATGTAATAAAGAACAATAATCTTGATCTCCTCCATGTACATTATGCTATCCCGCATGCATCCGCAGCCTATATGGCCAAGCAGATCTTAAAAAAAGAGGGAAAGCATATCCCGGTTATCACTACACTTCACGGTACAGATATTACATTGGTCGGACGTGACAAGACCTATGCCCCGGTAGTTACTTTTTCGATCAATGAGAGCGATGCCATTACTGCTGTTTCCCAAAACCTGCGGGAAGAAACCTACCGTCATTTCGATATCAAAAAAGAGATACAGGTAATCGTCAATTTTGTGGATGTGAGCCGTTTCAGCCGCAAACCCATCGATGCATTCAAGAAAGTGATCGCACCCAATGGAGAAAGAGTATTCCTTCATGCTTCCAATTTCAGGAAAATAAAAAGGGTGCAGGATGTGGTAAAGATCTTCGCGGAAGTGAATAAGCAGATCCCTTCCAAATTACTTTTTGTAGGTGATGGACCCGAACGATCCACTGCCGAGGACCTGGGAAGAGAATTGGGTGTTTGTGATGAGATCCGGTTTGTAGGAAAGCAAGAGCAAATGGAAGATATCCTTGCCATTGCTGATATCTTTTTACTTACTTCAGAATACGAGAGTTTCGGATTAGCCGCTCTTGAAGCCATGGCAGCAGGCGTGCCAGTGATATCAACCAATGCCGGGGGACTTGGCGAGATCAATATAAATGGAGAAACTGGTTATCTCGCCGATGTAGGTGATGTAGCCACTATGAGCCTGCAGGCCTATTCGATCTTAAAAGATGATAAGACTTTAAATGAGTTCAAGAAGCGGGCCGCAGCACAAGCCAGGAAATTTGATATTGCAAACATCATCCCTGTTTACGAAAAGCTCTATGGGCAGTTCCTTTAAATAAAACCCAATTCATGGTTTTGTCACTCCGACGAAGGAGGAGTCTCAATTATTCCTGCCAAGCAGATCAAAAATCTTTAAGATGCCTCGTGCCCCGGCATGACAAACACGTACTTTACTTTGTGAATAAAACTCTGTGAGCTCTGTGGTAAAGTCTTTTATCGCCTCAGCCAGGGCAAAGGATCTACATTTTTTGTCTCGATCATCAGGATAAAATCTATCTGGCCCCCGTTTCCATCATCATCTTTCCCTGCGCGGCCAATTTGCTGTCCTGTTTTAACTGACGCTCCTTTTGAAACAGATACACCTGAAAGGTTACTGTAGGTAGTAAAATATTTACCATGACGAATGGTCACGGCCGTTCCATCACCCATACTATATACGGCTGCAACCTCTCCATCAAATACGGCCTTCACTGCAACGCCGGATGAAGGAGTGGCAATAGTGATTCCCGGGTTATCGAACGTGAGTAAGGTATTCTCAATTTTATTATTTCCGTATCGCAGGGTCACCACGCCATTATCAACCGGCCAGGGCAATTTGGCGCGGTTTGCGGCAAAGCTGCTGTTCAATGCAACGTCCTTAGCATTCAGGTCAAGATAGCTGGCAGGTTTTTTAACGGCTTCATTCCGCTTGGAAGTGGTCGAACCGGGAGCAGCTGTTGTGGTGGTTGTCCCGGTATTCACTTCAGGAGCAGTTGGATTATTTTTCTTGGCCAGTTCGTCTGCTTTTCTTTTGGCTTCTGCTTCAGCTTTGGCTTTCGCTTTCGCGGCTTCGATCTCACGTCGCACAATGGCTGCAATGGCATTATTCAGGTCTTTATCTCTTTTCTTTTTGACGGCAATTTGCGATGAAAGATCTTTTTCTTTTGATTTTAAATCGGCGACAACGGTAGCTTTTTCTTTTTTCTGCACTTCCAGTTCTTTGACCTGTTTGGTCTGGTTACCAAGCGCCGTATTTTTTTGGTCTTTACGTCCGAGCTGTTGCTTCTTTCTTTTGGCGATCAGGTCCTGGGTTTCGAGGATCGTGTTCACCTGTTTTTCCCTGTAACTCCTGTAGCTTTTGAGATAAGTGATCCGCTTGATCGCATCATTAAAACTGCTCGCCGAGAAAATGAAATTGAGATAATCGTAATTACTTTTATTCTTATAAGCATATACCACTGTCCTCGCATATTGTGTTTTCAGGGTATCAAGTTGTTTTTGCAGGCGGTAAATTTCAATATTGCTCAGGTATATGTCATCGTCGATCGATCGGATCTCCTTGCTGATATTATTAATGTATTGCTCCTGTAAGGAGATCTTCCGGTTAAGTACATTCAGCTGTCCGAGGGTCTGTTTGGTCTGTCCTTTCACTTTATTGTACATTCCCTGGATCTCTTTCAGCTCTTGCTGGATCGCCTGTCTTTCCTTTTCTAATTCAGATCTATCCTGTGGCTGCGCCTTGCTCAATAGAGACAAGGAGCAAAATATGATAAAGGGCAGCAATACTTTTTTTCTCATAGTTATGGGTGCTGAGGTTAAAAAAAGGGGCCGGATAGGATACCGTTAATAACGGCTGTATGCAAAATAAATTTTATTAAGCTAATTCCTGTCATAATTTTTAGGAACACTAAAGGGAAAACTTAACGTTTCATTAAACTCGTATTGCTTGAAATGCAGTTTAATATCCAGTTTCTTTTTCTCGGAGATATTGATCGTACGTTTAGAGGGGAAGTTGACCCCTTTTTTATTTTCATAGTCACTATAAGAAAGATAGCAGGTACGGTTCCTGAATTCGTCGAGATCATCCAGTTTACTGGTCATTATTTGCGACCCTGTTTCAGTGATCGTGAGAAGATGTTTAAAGAATTCCCCGAGACTTAATATAGAAATGGTACCGCCCGATCTGGTGTAAGAAACAAGATGTGGATCAAAAAAAACAGGATTACCTATCAACAGGTCCTGCAATGAAGCAAGGCTAAGGGGCAGTTCCGTCATTTCCTGCAGGTAGGAAACACTGCGGGCCGTATATACTTTATTTTGTTTGTCAAGTAGTTTTACAGAATCTTTGGTTATATAAGCACGAAGGCCCTCGATCCCCAGTATAGCCGTTACAGAAACCCAGATCACGCTGTCCTTGTACATCCGGACATTGGCGTTGACATTATATTTTTTTCCATCCCCATCCTGGTAGTCGACATCAATTTTAGCCGAGAAAGTAGTGAAGTTTATTTTATTGACAAGGACACTTTTGTATTTGTCCTTCAGAAAATTAAGTGTGTCCTCTCTGGAATGATCAACTGGAACTATGGGAGTGGTTGTTGTATCCTTTTTTACAATGGCTGTCTGGATCTTTTTTGTAGAACAACAGGAGGATAGCAGGGTTATGCTTATTATAAAAAGGATAAATATTTTTTGCATGACTGCGCTTTATTGTTTCCCGGTATGTCCAAAGCCCCCGGCATTCCGGCCGGTAACTGTAATTTCTTCTGTTTCCCTCCATACTGCTTTCTCCACTTTTTGTATGATCAGCTGGGCAATACGATCGCCTGGCTGAATGACCTGTTCTTCGGAAGAAAGGTTGATCAAAATAATTTTAATCTCGCCACGGTAATCAGCATCAATAGTGCCTGGGCTGTTCAGACAGGTGATACCCTGTTTGATCGCTAAACCGCTCCTCGGTCTTATTTGTGCTTCATAGCCTTCCGGCAATTCAATAAAAATACCGGTAGGGATCAAGGTTCTTTCCAGGGGTTGTAAAACTTTTATTTCTTCCAGGCTCGCCCTTATGTCCATGCCGGATGATCCTGTGGTAGCGTAGGCAGGCAATGGGTTTGATGAATGATTGATGATCTTGATTTCAATAGTTGGCATGCAGGCAAAGATAACTGCAAAGAATTTAGAAGGTCGATCCTTGTCATTTAACCTTTTTGACCAGAACCGTAGCATATGCCATAAGCCCTTCCTCGCGGCCAACAAAACCGAGTTGCTCGGTTGTGGTAGCTTTTATTGAAACAGCAGTGCTTTTGATCCCTGTAATGGATGCAATCACTTCTTTCATTTCGTTTGTATACGGCTTTATCTTAGGCTCCTGGAGACAGAGGGTACAATCCATATTTACTAAAGCATACTTTTTTTTCCTGATGAGAGCGATCGTACGCTCTAATAATATCTTACTATCAATGTCTTTATAGGCAGCATCGGTGTCGGGAAAATGTTCACCTATATCACCCAGGCCCAGTGAGCCAAGCAATGCATCGCAGATAGCGTGCAGTAATACATCAGCATCACTGTGACCTAATGCTCCTTTATGATGAGGGATCAACACTCCGCCGATCCATAGTTGCCGCCCTTCGACCAGTTTATGAAAGTCGACACCTGATCCGATCCTGTATGCCATTTTATTTTAAATCTGGTTACAAATATCCTTAATGCTGCTATAGTGTACGGGTCATTTCATTGAACTTTCCTGGGGACCAACCAAAAAAAAGAACGCCCCGTTAACGGGGCGCTCATAAAAATATTAGAAAAGAGATTACTTAGCTTTTTTTGCACCCAGGTCAAACAACACAGAGAAACGAAGCGTGTTTGATAAAGGATTACGGCTAACACCACTTCCTGAAGGAGCCAGGTAAGCAAAGTTGAAACCGAAGACGTTATATTTCAAACCAACACCAGCAGTGAAATATTTGCGGTTACCTTTTGTTTTATCTTCAAAATGGTAGCCAGCTCTTAAAGCGAACTGGTTGTTGTACCAGTATTCAGCACCAACTGAAATAGTGAACTCTTTCATTTCTTCGCCGAATCCATCTTCAGCATCACCGAATGAGCTGAACCAGCTGCCGATCACACTCTTGTTCCTGTAGTCAACCAGGCCGGCTGAATCTGTAGGAGGAGTTGGAACCAGGAGCTTATTTACATCAAGACCAAAAGTGATAGAGTTCTGTCCGTTGAATTTATTCGTATAAGCAAGACCAATACCAAGGTTAGCAGGAATGAAGTCTTTAGCATCTGCATTATCTGTGTAAGATATTTTAGATCCCAGATGAGAAAGGGTAGCACCCCATGACCAACCATCGCCTGAAGCTTTTACAGCTGTGCCGTAATAAGCTAATGATCCATATACAGAGTTACCTGTTTTATAAGTTGTACCGCCAGCATTAAAACCACTTGCGAGGTTAGAGTTAACATAACCTAAGTTGATACCAACACCATGTTTAGCATTCAGCCTGCGTGAATAACCTACTTCAACGCCGAATTCGCGGGGGCGGAAAGAAGTAAGATCATTACCAAGGGCGTCAGTGAACTGGATGTCACCGAGGCTAAAATAGCGAAGGTTTGCATGGAGGGCCTGGTTGTCATCAAATTTGTAGTATCCAGCCAAAGTTGCGAGGAACACATCATTGGCTACATCTTTTAACCATGGAGTATAGGTTGCGCCTATCCCGGTTTTAGATTCATTAAAAGCTACTTTACCTACATTCCAGATCCCTGAATAAGCATCAGGTGAAGTGGCGATGCCTACTTCTCCCATACCGCCCGAACGGGCATCAGGTGAAATACGAAGGAAAGGAACAGCAGTTGTTACGACGTTTAGTTTCTGCGCTTTAACAGCGGTTGAAATACCACAAAAGAGCAGAATGATGGCAGTTAGTTTTAAAGCAGTTGGTCTCATTAGAAAGTTTTTAATAATGGTGTAAATATAGAGCTTTTGATTAAAAACAAAACTAAAGTAGAAAATTTTATTGGAAACCAAAAAAATGTGTGTTTTGATGATTTCCCGGGGTCACAGAATCCGTTTTCAGCCCCCGTGGCTGGCTCGCAAATTTCAGGGAAAAAACGTCTCTTTTA
>DATLCB010000125.1:0-12638 GCA_035526625.1 Chitinophagaceae bacterium | reverse complement strand
CATCATTGAAACAGAGAACACCGTCGCATCCCAAAGAAGCATCGGTCAGCTTCTGCTTGACAGCCGGAAAGTAAATGCGGCAGCCAGTTCTTTGTTCTTTGCTTTAAAAGGGCCGAGGCGTGACGGGCACCAGTTCATCCCAGAATTATACAGGAAAGGAGTAAGAAGTTTTGTCGTCAGTGAGGCGGTTGATACAGGCAGTTTTCCCGAAGCCGATTTTCTGCAGGTATATGATACGCTGGTAGCATTGCAGTCTTTAACGGCTTATCATCGCCAGCAGTTTAATATCCCTGTTATAGGTATCACCGGCAGCAATGGGAAAACAATTGTTAAAGAATGGTTGTATCAATTGTTGTCGGATGAGTACAATATCGTGCGCAGCCCCAAAAGTTATAATTCACAGATCGGAGTTCCGTTGAGTGTGTGGCCCTTGAATGCACAGCATACATTGGGCATTTTTGAAGCCGGCATATCTGAACAGGGAGAAATGCGAAGACTCGGGAGAATCATCCAACCAACGATCGGGGTACTGACCAATATCGGTGACGCACATAGCGATGGGTTCATTGACGAGGAACATAAATTCAGGGAAAAGCTGATACTTTTCCGGGGGAGTAAAGTAGTGATTGGCCGTGATAGCGATTTCCGGGAAAGAAAAGGAATATTGGATATGCTCGGTGAAGATATCCAATTGAAAACATGGGGATATGACGAAGGCAATGAATTCCGGGTGTTAAATATTGACAGGAACAATGACGAGACAAGTATTGAACTTGAGTTCGATCATCTTACAGAAAGATTCCTGATCCCTTTTTCAGATGATGCTTCTGTTGAAAATGCGATTACCTGTTATTGTGTGCTGAAGGAACTCGCTGTAGCGCCCGTTAACATAGCAGCAAGAATGAGAAAGCTGCACCCCGTGAACATGCGGCTGGAGTTGAAGAAAGGGATCAATCAATGTACAGTTATCAATGACAGCTATAGCGCTGATACCAATTCCCTCGAGATCGCCCTGAATTTTTTAGAGCAGCAGAGCCTGGGTTTAAAAAAAACAGTGATACTTTCTGATCTTTTGCATAGTTCATTGCCGGATGAAGAGTTGTATGGCCAGGTGATGGAAAAGCTTCTGAAGCATAAAGTGAACAGGATAATCGGGATCGGGGAGAAGATATCACTTTACCTGTCTTTTTTAATTGCGGAACATGACGAAAAGCTGGAAACAGCATTCTATCTTTCATCAGCTGAGTTTACAGATAGTTTTCTCTCCTCGCAATTTAAGGAAGAAGCAATATTGGTAAAAGGTGCCCGTACATTCGAATTTGAGAAGATCGTTCAACTGCTCGAACAAAAAGCTCACCAGACACTCCTGGAAATAAATCTTTCTGCTATTGCGCATAACCTTAAAGAATACCAGAAGCAATTAAAGCCCTCTACCAAAGTGATGGCGATGGTAAAAGCTTTTGCCTATGGCAGTGGCGGAGCAGAAATAGCCGGCATTTTGCAGTATCATAAGGTAGATTATCTCGGGGTTGCCTATGCAGATGAAGGAGTGGAATTGCGAAAAGCGGGGATACAATTACCGATCATGGTAATGAATCCAGACGAGACATCGTTTGAAAAAATTATAGAGCACCACCTCGAGCCTGAATTATATTCCTTTGCCTTGCTGACCTCATTCGATAAATTTTTGCGGCAGGAAGGATTAACACAATACCCCGTTCACATCGAGATCGAAACGGGAATGAACCGCCTTGGATTCGGGGTTCATGAAATGGAGGAATTGTCAGCAACATTATCAGGCATTTCTACTTTTACACTGCGGTCCGTATTCTCACATCTTGCCGCCAGCGAGGAAGCCGCGAATGACAGCTTTACCTTACAGCAGTATGATTTATTTGAGAAAGCAGCAAAAGAACTTGAACAAGGGACCGGCCTTTCTTTTTTTCGTCATATTGCCAACTCAGCTGCTGCGATACGTCACCCGCAAATGCAGCTCGATATGGTACGGCTTGGTATCGGTCTCTATGGGGTTGATAGTTCCAATGCCAATAAACTGGGCCTGCAAACTGTGGCTACATTGAAGTCAACCATTTCACAGGTAAAACATATCAAGGCGGGGGAATCTGTTAGCTATAACAGGAGAGCTGTTGTAGCAAGAGATTCGGTAATAGCAACGGTGCGGATTGGTTATGCGGATGGTTACCCTAGAAGATTGGGAAATGGGATCGGGAAGGTCTGGGTCAAAGGCAAAATGGTTCCTGTTATCGGTACGGTGTGCATGGATATGTTCATGGTCGATGTAACCGATCTGCCCGGTATAGAAGAAGGAGCTGAAGTGATCATCTTTGGAAAGCAATTACCAGTTCAGCAATTGGCCGAATGGGCAACTACCATTCCTTACGAAATAATGACGGGCATCTCGCAGCGGGTAAAACGGGTTTATTATGAGGAATAAACACCCATGCTTTTGGCTGCAAGCTGCAGGCTTTATGATAGGTTTGTAAAAAGAGTATGAAGAATTTCAAAGAATTGCGAATGTGGCAAAAAGGAATGGATATCGCAACAGAGTGTTTTAAATTGACAGAGGGATTTCCCAGAGAAGAAAGATTTGGATTATCGGCTCAGATAAATAAATCAGGTGTGTCAATACCTTCCAATATTGCTGAAGGGAGTAGCAGGAATAGTGAAAAGGATCATGCACGATTTATTGAAATATCCCTGGGCTCAGCATTCGAACTTGAAACCCAGTTCTTGATAGCTCAACGTGTAAGTTTTGGGAACCAGGAGCCTTTGCATCAAATATTGCTTAATGTTTTGCTGAACAGAAGATGTTAGTTGTATTTGCCGGTAAACTTAAGCTGTAGTAAAGTTCAGGATTCGCTTATGGCTTGTGACATGCAGCTGATTGCCTGTAGCTTTCTTCCTATATTTGGGGCTTATTATGAGAACGCTTAAGATCAAACATGTTGCACTCATCATCTCCACGATCATCATCGTCGACCAGGCGTTGAAGATCTGGATAAAGACCACGCATCCTACCGGGGAAGTGATGAGGGTAATGGGTATGGATTGGTTCAGGCTTCATTTTATTGAGAATCCCGGAATGGCCTGGGGTTGGAAGTTCGGCAACGAAACAGGCAAAGTGATCCTGACACTTTTCAGGCTTGCTGCCGTGATATTTGGTACCTGGTACCTCGGTCGTATCGTAAAGCAGCAATACAGGAGAGGCTTTATTGTTTGTGCTGCATTGATCTATGCGGGCGCATTAGGCAATCTTATCGACAGCATGTTCTATGGAATGATCTTCGATAAAGGTCTAACTTATGATCCTGCTATCAGTGATTACCTGCAGTATTCGGGTGTCGCACAATTCTCTTCCAATGGTTATTCTTCCTTCCTCCATGGAAGTGTAGTGGATATGCTCTATTTCCCTATGTTCAAAGGACATTTTCCTTCCTGGTTCCCTTTTGTAGGTGGTGATGATTTTGAATTCTTCAGCGCTATATTCAATATAGCCGATGCATCCATATCGGTGGGTGTGATCACCTTACTGCTTTTCCAAAAACGTTTTTTTAAAAGGTACAGTCCGCAGGAAGTTCATCCTACTGTAGAAACGAATACCGAAGTAAGCGACAAGGTGCAGGTGTTATGACCTGGTTGTTCTTTATTGGCTTAAATTAAAAAACCCCCAAAGAAGGGGGTGTTTTAGGGTATGCTCGGGTTTACAAAGACGATTGATTTAGCCCCGGGAAAGTTCATTGCGCCAATTACTTTCCTGGATATAACGAATGGCAGCAAGCTTATCGGAAAGCGCCATTTTAACGATCCTGCCCGTTTCCCGGACCTTGGCGGTAAGGATCGCTTTTAAATAAGGTGATAATTGCGGGACTGGTTTGGCCGATGGTTCCTGGGAAGTTACCGGCTTCATCGAAAAGTAAGGGATAGACGGATCGTTACTCTTCATGGCTTGGATTATTTAGGTTTATTAATCGGGTTTGGATTTAAATACTATGTTAAGATAGTAACAAAGAACTAAACTTTGCAAATTTTACGGCTAAAAAAAATAAATTGACGATCTTCTTTTAGTTTTAACATAGGACTTTTACTAAGAAAAATCCGGATCGTCCCCTGAATAAGAATTTTACAGCTTCTTTAGATATTCCCTACCATCTTCTCCGGCTTCACCCATTGATCAAATTCCTCTGCTGTTACATAGCCAAGTTTCACTGCCATTTCTTTCAATGTCGTGCCTTGCTTATGTGCTTTCTGTGCGATCTCTGCAGCTTTGTAGTAACCGATCTTTGTATTGAGTGAAGTAACGAGCATCAGTGAATTCTCCACATGCTTCCGGATATTTGTTTCGATCGGCTCAATACCCGCGGCACATTTATCATTGAAAGAAACACAACCATCACCGATCAGCCTTGCCGAATGAAGGAAATTATAGACCATTACAGGTTTGAAAACATTCAATTCAAAATGACCGCTGGCGCCACCGATCCCGATGGTCACATCATTTCCCATTACCTGCGCAGCGATCATGGTCAACGCTTCGCATTGTGTAGGGTTTACTTTTCCCGGCATGATGGAAGAGCCTGGTTCATTATCCGGGATGTATAATTCACCGATACCACTCCTGGGTCCCGAGGAAAGCATGCGGATATCATTAGCGATCTTCATGAGGCTCACCGCAACTGTCTTCAATGCGCCATGCGCCTCCACGATGGCATCATGAGCTGCCAGCGATTCAAATTTATTTTCTGCTGTTATGAAAGGCAATCCTGTAAGATGGGCAATATGCCTTGCTACATTCTCTGCATAGTTTGGAGGAGTGTTGATACCTGTTCCCACAGCTGTACCGCCAAGCGCCAGTTCACTTAAATGAGCCAAAGAGTTTTTAATGGCTTTTAATCCATGATCGAGCTGCGAAACATAACCGCTGAATTCCTGTCCTACCGTTAGTGGAGTGGCATCCATAAAGTGTGTGCGTCCGATCTTTACCACTTTCATGTATTGCTTGCTCTTCTTTGCAAATGTATCCCTCAATTTCTTTATACCTGGTATTGTTGTTTCAACCAGTATCTTATATGCCGCAATATGCATGGCTGTAGGGAAGGTATCGTTCGATGACTGTGATTTATTTACATCATCATTGGGATGCAGGAATTTTTCTGGGTCGGTAAGCTTACCACCTTTGAGTACATGGCCACGGTAGGCGATCACTTCATTAACATTCATATTACTTTGTGTGCCGCTACCCGTTTGCCAAACTACCAGCGGGAAATAATCATTGAGCTTTCCTTTTAGTATCTCGTCACAGACCTTGCCGATGAGGGCGCTTTTATTTTTTGGTAATACACCCGCTTCGGCATTGGTGATGGCTGCCGCCTTTTTCAGGTAAGCAAATGCGCCAATGATCTCTTTTGGCATGCGGTTAATGTCCTGTGCGATCTTGAAGTTGTCGATACTACGCTGGGTTTGGGCTCCATAATAAGCATCAGCCGGTACTTTCACTTCGCCCATCGTATCTTTTTCAATGCGGTAATCCATAAAAAGGTGGTTTGGAATATTGGCGCAAAGTTAGGCCAATAACATTATTAGTGAATCTGATCATACTGTTGAAGAAATCCTGGGCGAAGTCGAACAAATCCTGAGCGAAGTCGAAGGATAGTTGACGGCACATTGGTAAATTGCCTTTATGAAAAGACTCTGCTATATCATCCTGTTGCTTTTATCCAACCCAGGTTTTTCCCAGGGCCAACATGTTTTTTCATTAGGCAAGAATGAATTTTTGCTGGACGGAAAACCATTGCAGATCATTAGTGGCGAGATGCACCCTGCAAGGATACCTAAAGAATACTGGCGTCACCGTATTCAAATGGCAAAGGCTATGGGTTGTAATACCATCGCGGCCTATATTTTTTGGAATTATCATGAAAGTAAAGAGGGAGAGTTTGATTTTAAAACGGAGAATCGTGATATAGCTGAATTCATCCGTATTTGTCAGCAGGAAGGGATGTGGGTGTTATTTCGCCCCGGCCCTTATGTATGTGCCGAATGGGATTTTGGGGGGCTCCCCTTTTATCTTTTAAAATTCCCGGATATAAAGATCCGTTGCATGGATCCCCGGTATATGGCAGTAGCGGAGAGATATATTCAGCACCTCGCCAAAGAAATAACATCATTACAGTGCACTAAAGGCGGCCCCATTTTGATGGTGCAAATAGAAAATGAGTATGGAAGTTTTGGGAACGATAAAAAATACCTGGAGGAATTAAGAAAGATATGGGTAAAGAATGGGATCGATGTTCCTTTTTATACGGCGGATGGTCCAACAGCATTCATGCTTGAAGCCGGTAATATAGATGGCGCTGCAATAGGATTGGATAGCGGGAGCAGTGAGGCAGATTTTGAGCAGGCGAAAAAATGGAATCCGAATGTCCCTGCATTCAGCAGTGAAACCTACCCGGGCTGGCTGACACATTGGGGTGAGAAATGGGCGAGACCCGATACTATTTCTTTAAAAAAAGAAGTGGAATTCCTGCTAAGCACAAAAAGGTCGCTGAACTTTTATGTACTGCATGGAGGTACCAATTTTGGATTTACGGCTGGCGCCAACGCTTTTTCTCCCACGCAATACCAGCCGGATATTACCAGCTATGATTATGACGCACCCATCAATGAACAGGGAGCCCCTACCGCAAAATATTTTATGCTGAGGAACCTTATAAAAAAGTATGTCACTTATAAGATCCCCGATGTCCCAAGGCCGATAAAAACAATAGAGACACCTGCTATTAAAATGCAACAAACAAGCTCGATATGGCAGGCGTTGCCAAACCCAGTTTATTCACCACAACCACTTCCGATGGAAAGACTGGGCCAGAACCAGGGTCTCGTCTTATACGCGACAAAACTGGTGGGTCATAAAGGGGGGAAGTTGACGATCTGGGAGCCTCATGATTATGCATTGGTTTTTTTGAATCATAAATTCATCGATACTGTTTTTCGTGATGGAGGCAAATGGACGATCGATCTGCCAAAACCTGAACCGGTTGTTATAGATCCTTTGCTTGAGATAGTGGTGGAAGGAATGGGACATATCAACTTTGCCCAATTCATGATCGATAGAAAAGGTATCACAGACCGGGTTACTTTGAATGGGATGACATTGATGAACTGGGTGATCTTTCCCATGCCGCTCGATTATGAATTCATGAAGAACGGGTTGAACAGGACAGCCGGCTTGTCGGATGACAAAGAGGGAATATTTTTCGCCGGGCATTTCAACCTTCCTGATACTGGCGACACCTATTTTGATATGAGCCCGTATTCCAAAGGCATCGTGTATGTCAATGGACATAACCTCGGGAGATACTGGAATATCGGTCCGCAGCAGCGCCTATATTGCCCGGGGGTCTGGCTAAAAAAAGCTGACAATGAGATCATCATACTCGACCTCCACCAGAAAAAAGCTTTCCCTGTCAGTGGTAAGGCTCACTTGGAATAATTCCTTAATATTGATACCCCAAAGACGCCGAAACATGAAAATCTTTGCCCTATTTTTTACCATTTTCATCTCACTTATTTCCTCTGCGCAAAAGCAAACCGAGAACCTCATCATTATAACTACTGATGGGATGCGATGGCAGGATGTTTTTAAAGGAATGGACTCCGCTATTGCCAATAATTCCAAATTCCATGAAGGGGATAGCGATCATATCTTTAAGAAATACTGGAGTAATGATCAAAGTGAGAGAAGAAAAAAATTGATGCCTTTTTTATGGAGTACTGTTGCGGAAAAGGGGCAGCTATTTGGCAACAGGACCCTTGGCTGTAAAGTAGATAATGCCAACCCGCATTGGTTCAGTTATCCCGGCTATAATGAAATAATGACGGGCTTTGCTGATCCAACCATTGATCGCAATGATTACCCTGCCAATCCACATGTGACAATCCTGGAGTTCCTGAATAACCAGCCGAACTTAAAAGGCAAAGTAGTTGCCTTTGGTGCATGGGATGCATTTGACCGCATACTGAACCAGGAAAGAAGTGGTATCCCCGTTATGTCAGGGTTTGAACCTACGGGTGGCAAGAATCCGACTGCCAATGAGCAAATGATCAACCGTCTGATGAAGGATGCTTATAAACCATGGCTCGAAGAGGAATGTTTTGATGTATTCACGCATCATTCAGCAATGGAATGGTTGAAAACAAGGAAACCAAAGGTACTCTATATTGCCTATGGCGAAACAGATGAGTGGGCGCATGCCGGAAAATATCGCTCTTATCTGGATGCGGCCAACCAGGTGGATGCATGGATAAAAGAGATATGGGATTTTGTGCAGAAGGATCCGCAGTATAAAAACAAAACAACTCTTTTTATTACTGTCGATCATGGAAGAGGAGATAATAAAAAAGAAGAATGGACAAGTCATAATAATAAGATCGTCGATTCCCATGAAATATGGTTTGCTGCTTTAGGTCCTGATACCCGTGCAAAGGGTGAGATCAAAGGACCCATGCAACTTTATCAGCAGCAATTTGCTCAAACCTTTGCAAGACTGATGGGCTATGTCTATCGTGCAGCACATCCGATCGCCGGCGAAATACCCGAGGTACTTAATCCTGATCGTCCGAAGGATCCGGGTAAAAAATAATTTAACTGCCACCTTATGAAGAACATCTTCCTGATCGTCTTATTATTTCCCGGTTTATCTACCCTGGCACAGGATTATAATAAGCTCCCGATACCTTCTAAAAAACAGCTTGACTGGCACGAGACGGAGTATTATTTTTTTATCCATTTTGGTCCGAACACCTTTACAGATAAAGAATGGGGTGAGGGAACAGAACCTTCCACTGTATTCAACCCCACCCAACTCGATTGCAGCCAATGGGCACGGATGGCAAAGGAGTCGGGTGCCAAAGGCATTATCATTACAGCCAAGCACCATGATGGCTTTTGTCTCTGGCCAAGTAAATTTTCAAAGCATACGGTAAGAGAAAGTAAATGGCAGAACGGGAAAGGCGATGTGCTAAAGGAATTATCGGAAGCCTGCAAAGAGTATGGTTTGAAATTCGGGGTGTATTTATCGCCCTGGGATAAGAATCATCCTGATTACGGCACAGAGAGATACAATACTGTGTTTGTAAACATGATGAAAGAGATCTTTCAAAATTATGGGCCCATCTGGGAATTGTGGTGGGATGGTGCAAACGGTGAAGGACCAAATGGTAAGAAACAGGTGTACGACTGGAAACGATTTGAAAATACCGTTAAGCAGTTCTCTCCAAAAACTGTTGTCTTCAGTGATATCGGACCTGATATTCGCTGGACAGGTAATGAAAATGGTATAGCCGGTGACCCCAACTGGAATTTTTTAGATACGACCGGTTACCAGCGGGGAGCCGGTTCACCTTCAACTGATACGCTTAATCATGGAAATTATAATGCGAAAAATTGGATACCTGCTGAATGTGATGTCAGCATCCGACCCGGGTGGTTCTGGCATGCGCGTGATGACAATAAAGTAAAAACAGGGGAAAAACTTTTTGAGCTATACCTTAAATCTGTTGGCCGCGGTGCCAACTTGCTATTGAATGTTCCGCCAGATCAGCGGGGATTGATCGGTGAGAAGGATAGCGCTTCATTGATGGACTTCAAAAGGCTCCGGGATGAAAGTTTTAAAGAAAACCTGTTGAAGACAGCTAATACTTTTTACCAGTTCAGTCGTAAGGAATTGCCCGGGGAGGACATGACCCTACGTTCTATGGATAAGGATAACCAGGCCTATAGCGTTAACCTTCAGAATTTTATTGTGGAGTTACCACAACCAGCAAAGATGAACTGCATTATCCTGCGGGAAGCCATTCACCTGGGCCAGACCATCAGAAAATTTCGTGTAGTTCTGAATAATGGCAAGAGAGTTGTAAGAGAGATAACAGGCACAAGTGTTGGAAGAAAAAGAATACTGACATTCAAAACTACCAACGTGAGTTCCTTTACTGTTTACCTCGAAGATGCGCTGGGCGTGGATAATATTATCGGTGTAACCGCCTATCTTATTGACGAGAGATTATTGGAAAAATAATACTACAACAATGATCCGTCGTTTGTTTTTTCTTGTTTGTATAGCAGCTTTTGCAAGTTGTAATGATACAGCAGTTCAGGAACAAACGATCTCCACATATAACAACCCGGATGATCCAGACAACGTAGTCACTATCCGGCCAGCGGAAATGGAAGACATGATGCCGCAGGATACCGGCTTTGGGATAATCGGCGTCCGGCCCGATTCTATTTTGGCCTTTGCAAAAACATTACAGGGTATTCCTTATCTATATGCTTCAACGGATCCACAAAAGGGTTTCGACTGCTCAGGTTTTATTAATTATGTGTTCAATCACTTTCATCTTTCAGTTCCGCGCTCCTCCGTGGATTTTACAAGTTATGGTAAGGAGATCGATGTGAATGAAGCAAAACCAGGCGATCTTATTTTATTTACCGGTACAGACAGTACCGTAAGAGTAGTCGGACATATGGGTATCGTGGAGAGCCGGCAGGACAGCACATTGTATTTTATTCATTCTTCTTCAGGGAAAAAAGCAAATGGTGTAGTGATCACTCCTTTCGAACGATATTATAAGAGCAGGTTTGTAAAAGTGATCAGGGTCTTTGCTGACAGTCTGTTTTATTAGCGCCGGGACGCTTAAGCGCCCCGAGCTTTATTTTCCCTTGAAACTTGCTTTTCTTTTTTCAAGAAACGCAGCTACTCCTTCTTTCATGTCTCCGGTATCAAATGCATTCCCGAATTCTTCTATCTCGAGTGCATACCCGTCTTTGGTCTCATCAAATACTGCATTAGCGGTTTTGATACAACCGGCGATAGCAAGTGGCGCTTTGGAGTTTATGGTAGCAAGTAACTTTTGAGTTTGCTCTAGCAGGGTTTCTGGCGTCGTAACATAATTAATAAGCCCTAGTTGTTTGGCCTCATTTGCGTCGATCATTCCCGCGGACATCAACAGTTCCATAGCTTTTCCCTTTCCTATCAGCTGAACAAGACGTTGTGTGCCACCATACCCAGGGATGAGGCCGAGGTTCACTTCGGGCTGGCCAAATTTTGCATTGTCGGATGCCAAACGAAAATGACAGCTCATGGCTAATTCGCAACCCCCGCCTAGCGCAAAACCATTTACGGCAGCAACGATAGGTTTCAGGGAGTTCTCGATCCTTGCGAATGTATCTTGTCCTTTCTGCGCTACCGCTATCGCCTGTTTTTTATCAAGTCCTGAAAATTCTGAGATATCAGCACCGGCAACAAATGCTTTGGGCCCAGCGCCAGTGATGATGACAGACTTTATTTCAACATTGCTTTCGATCTCATCCAATGCCTTATTCAGGTCGGTAAGCACATCTTTGTTTAAAGCATTTAATTTCTCCGGGCGATTGATAGTGATCGTTAAAATGCCGTTGTCGAGTGAACTGAGCAGAGTAGAATACATGTGTAATTTTTTCCAAAAGTAAATATTGCCTGACCGGGTTTCCAAATGCCAGTGAGAATTATGCAACAAAATGGTAGAAAATGTAAGAATGTGAGAAATATGTAAGAATATGAGAAATATGCAAGAATATGAATGAAAAATAAAATAAACTATTAATAAATAACAGCTTAGATGAGGCTTCTTCGCAGATCCTTCGTGTTTTCATTGGGACAGCCCCACAAATTTGCGAAGATGTCTCGAAGAAGGTATGGAGAAAAGTCTAAGCAGATTCGTAACAGCCGGCTTGAATGTGAAATTCTTATTGCTGCTGCCATTTAGAAATTCCGGTTCTCTTTCACCCACGATCTTATATAATCGCTGATCTCCGATGTAGGAGTACCCGGAGCAAATAGTTTTCCGACACCCATTGAATGCAGTGCTTTCATATCGTCTTCTGGGATGATACCTCCGCCGGTGAGCAATACATCATCCATCTTTTTTTCTTTCATAAGACCGATCACTTTAGGGAAGACGGTCATGTGAGCGCCGGAAAGGATACTGATACCGATCGCATCTACATCTTCCTGCAAAGCAGCATTTACTACCATCTCCGGAGTTTGACGAAGACCCGTATAGATCACTTCCATACCGGCATCCCTTAAGGCAGTGGCGATCACCTTTGCGCCACGGTCGTGTCCGTCAAGCCCCACTTTAGCCACCAATACTCTGAGCGGTCTGTTCATAAAATAAATTTAACCAAAAACAGGTAAGGCGGTTTTAATTCTTTTTATTGTTTCGTCTTTTCCCAGCAATTCCGCGATTTGAAATACAGGCGGTCCGAACTTTCCTCCTACAAGCATGATACGGAAAGGCAATTGTAGTTCTCCGGGCTTTAACTGGTTGGCAACCGCTGTCGTTTGGAAATTAGACTCGAGTACAGCAGCCGTCCATTCATTCGTTGTATTGAAATTCCGTGCGAGTTGGTTAAAGAACTCTTTCTTTTGAGCGTTCCATTTCGGTTTCACGGCATCCACATCCCATTGTCCAGGTGATCTGAAAAAGAAAGAGGATTGCTGAACAAAATCAGGAAGCAAAGTGCACCTGTCTTTGACCATCTCAATTACGCTGGTCAACAAGAGATCATCAGTGATCAT
>DATLCB010000124.1:0-4227 GCA_035526625.1 Chitinophagaceae bacterium | reverse complement strand
CCTTAACATCGAACTTCAAACTTCGAACATCGGACTTCTTCAGCCATTCATGGTTGAACCATTTTGCTTTTTCATAATCAAATTTGGCACCCGCACTGTGTACCCGCTCCATGGAGAATCTTTCGATCAATTCTTCTTTGGAAAATATTTCCTGCTCAGTACCATCATTCCATCCTAATAAGGCGAGCAGGTTGATAAATGCCTCGGGTAAAAAACCTTTTTCTTTGAAACCTTCGGTGAGTTCACTGGTTTTTGGATCATTCCAGTTCATCGCAAAAACAGGAAAGCCATATTTGGCGCCATCTCGTTTACTAAGTTTTCCATTGGGACCAAGTATCAGCGGGAAGTGCGCCCATTGCGGCATATTTTCAATACCAAATAAATATTTCCAGAGGAGAATATGAACAGGAGCGGAGGGAAGCCATTCTTCACCACGAAATGCATGACTGATCTGCATCAAATGGTCGTCTACCACCACGGCCAGGTGATAAGTAGGCATCCCATCAGCTTTAAGCAATACTTTATCATCTACTAAGGAAGTTTCAAAACTTACTTCTCCCCGGATCATATCAATGAAAGACACCGTTTCATTCTCCGGCATTTTGATCCGGATGACATGTCTTGTTCCCGCCGCCAGTAAT
Source organism: Chitinophagaceae bacterium (assembly GCA_035526625.1). Taxonomy (GTDB): domain Bacteria; phylum Bacteroidota; class Bacteroidia; order Chitinophagales; family Chitinophagaceae; genus JJ008. Next base: position 3,586 of record DATLCB010000124.1, on the reverse strand, counting down.
TTTTTTGTTTCCTCTTGTGATAACGTCAGCGAATTCCGCATTTTCATACGGATCCTATGATCATATTGCGGAGAGGGGTTTTGTTCTGTTTTAAGATCATGCCTCATCTTATCCAGGTCCTCCGGCGTATCAAATGCATAATAAGCATGTCCATTCCTTACCAACTGCTCCGCATAGGCGCGATAACTTTCTTTTTTTTCACTCTGGCGGTAAGGACCGTACTTGCCGCCATGTTGAACGCTTTCATCTGGTTCCAGTCCGCACCATTTCAACGTATCGAAAATATATTCTTCGGCACCGGGTACATAACGGCTCTGGTCGGTATCTTCTATCCGGACCAGGAAATCCCCACCATGCTTTTTGGCAAATAAATAATTGTATAGAACAGTGCGTACACCACCTAGGTGCAACCCACCGGTTGGAGAAGGAGCAAAACGAACACGAACCCTTTTTGACATGCCGCAAAGATACAGGCTACAAGCTCCAGGCCGCAAGCCCTGAAGTTTGGGTAGTGTGTCACCTGGGCTATCGGGTTTGAAAAATACTTTACCACAGATAGCACAGATTAAATACACACAGATTTACAGTGTTATCTGTGATCCGCTGTCTGTAAAACTGATCGGGTTTGAAGGCTAAAGCCTGTACCCTGTAGCTAGCAGCCTGTATCTTTGTGTTCATGACCTTTATTGCACCTCATTATCAAAAAGCAAAAAAGAAAGCTTTATTTGCTTTTCTGCGAAAAGACCGGTTCCTCGTAAAAACTCCCTGGTGGTTAAAGAAGTTATTTCCGGCCTGCGTCTGGGATATGAAAGGAGATAAAAAAAAATTGTACCTGAGTTTTGATGATGGGCCGCATCCGGTGATCACCCCCTTTGTTCTCGATGAATTGAAAAAGCATAATGCAAAGGCAAGTTTTTTTTGCATCGGTGAAAATGTACAGAAGCACCCGGAGATATACCGGCGATATATTGATGAAGGACATGCGGTCGGTAATCATACCCATCATCATATCAATGGATGGAAAACAGGTGATAAGGAATATCTGGAAGATGTTACAGATGCTGGTCATTATATTCAAAGCGATCTTTTCAGGCCACCTTATGGGAGGATCAGGCGTTCACAGATCAAGGCCATGCATAAAGCAAACCCTCATCAGAAAATTGTAATGTGGAATATACTGGCAGGTGATTGGGTGCCTGACATGGCACCGGAAAAATGCTATGAAAGAATAAAAAGAAGGATAGCAGGTGGCGACATCATAGTTCTGCATGAAAGCGATAAGGCCTGGGACCGGATGAGCTATGTTTTACCACGATTATTGGAAGATTTTTCAAAACAAGGCTATTCTTTTTCCGCCATCCAGTTGAAATAACACCTTAACCCGTTTTAGGGACAGGGGCAAAAAGTTAGGGCCTGGGTAGAAACCCTGGCCCGTTTTTAATCCGTACCCTATGAAAACTGGTTTAAAGGTATAATAATTTTTGAATTACGGCAAAGTAATTTGGCGGGTAATTCCATTGATTGTAATGGTCGCCTGGTTATCGCAATTACCTGCTCCAAAGTCCAGGATAGGGACCCAGCGGGAGTTTGCGGGCAGGTTGACCCTTACCGTTCTTATCCGGCCCTTCACTATCCAGCGACAGGTAAAGCGCCTGAGCAATGGTTCTGTAATGCTTGACTCCCAACGTGCAAGCAAGTTGCCTCTTTTCACCACCCCATGCCCCGCACCTTCAATTTTAAAAGCATCATCCCGCGGAAAGTCCGGCGTAAGCAGCCCATCTACCTGCGTGATCGTTTTTGTACTGTTCCATTCAATGAAATTGCCATTGGGCTGAGACAACTTACCATTAATGACTTCCACTTTGAACTTACGGGCAATAGTAGCAGGTGGGATAGGGGCTCCAGAGATGTTTGTTATCACATGCGTTCCTTCGACATGAACCGCATCCACGTAGAACCCATCAAAGGTGGTTGTAGCCACAGCGCCAGGTAATATTAAACGGTTTGAATATTCTGTAATCATCTTTCCCCTGCGAACACGACCATCGGGACCGGGGCAACCAACTGTTCCAAAATTAAGTTCAACTATAGCCGGGAATGGAGTACCATTAGGATGGGTAACAGTTATCGTAAAACAACGCGGAACGGGTGTTAAACTATCTCCCCTGTTAAAAAAGACCCCTGACCCGGAGACACCTACATTATTGTCCGCGCCCATAGCATCATCGAAGAACTCGTTGAAAACGGTTTCAGCCTCTGCACCCGATTCTGCGGATACCTGAGCGATTTCTTCTTCCTCTGCATCGGTGCCCGACTGGCTGTTTTCTTTGCTACAGGAGATCGTTAATAAAAGGGAAGAGATCAATAGAATTACCAGCAAGCTGGTGAGGTTAAACCTGTTTTTCATAAAAAGTTTTTTGGTGATCCTCAGCGAAGTCGAAGGATTTACGTCCCTAAGAAAGCTTTTATGGACCTAAGTTTAAAGGTTTCTTAAATTTTTTTACTGAGTTTTGCCTTGAAAATCAAGGCTTCAATGCGACTTATCGATACCCATACGCATATTTATCTTTCGGAGTTTGATACGGACAGGCAGATAGTCCATGAAAGAGCTGAAGAGGAAGGGGTGGTAAAGACTCTTCTTCCTGCCATCGATTCAGAAACTCACGGGAAGATGTTTCAATTGGAGGACGTAGAGCCATCATCTCAGGCTATGATGGGGCTACACCCCTGTTCGGTTAAAGGTAATTTCCGGGAAGAGTTGAGTATTGCAAGGGCTTACCTGGAAAAAAGAAAATTCGTGGGAGTAGGGGAGATCGGCCTGGATTTTTACTGGGATAAAACATTTACCAATGAGCAGTATACAGCATTTCATGAGCAACTGGAATGGGCAGAGCAATATGCTATTCCCGTCTCCATTCATTCCCGAAACGCAACTGATAAATGCATAGCTGTTGTAGCTCAACATCAGAAAGGCAAACTCAAAGGCGTGTTCCATTGTTTTTCGGGTGATGAAAACCAGGCCAGGCAAGTAATTGACCTGGGTTTTTTCCTGGGAATAGGAGGAGTGCTTACTTTTAAAAACTCAGGGCTTGATAAGGTGATGGAGAAGATATCATTGGACCATGTGGTATTGGAAACAGATGCACCATACCTGGCGCCGGTGCCATTTAGGGGTAAAAGAAACGAGCCTTCGTATTTGAAATATGTGGTAGAAAAATTAGCGGAAATAAAGAATATGGAAAAAGAAATAGTGGCAGACATAACGACTGCGAATGCAGAAAGATTATTCGGGATATAGAATCACCCTTCGATAAAGTTAAGGCAGGTAAAAGGCGGAGACTGAGGGATTCGAACCCTCGATACAGTTTCCCGTATACACACTTTCCAGGCGTGCTCCTTCAACCACTCGGACAAGTCTCCCGTTGCTTACAATTTCGATGTAAGGGCTGCAAAAATAAGGTAAAAAACCTCCCTTTGGAGGCTGATAATGGTGTGTAAATTTTCATCCTGTCCAATCCCATACAATATTCAGTGCGGCCACTATCTTTCCTTCTTTTTGGACGGGTAATATGCGTTGGCGGTAATA
>DATLCB010000123.1:0-9798 GCA_035526625.1 Chitinophagaceae bacterium | reverse complement strand
AAAACCTGAATCCAACGCTGTTGTTCAAAAAGCAACCACCATTGCCAGTACAAGTATAATTTCAGCACCGCCTGTTACAAAACAGGCCTCTCCTCTTAAACCTATTGAAGAAATAACCGCTAAAGTCGCTACGATCGCCGGCAGAAAATCTGAATTCTCACAAGTAGTGGATTTCAAATCCGATAGCCTTCAACTTTCTTTATACGATAATGGTGAGATCGACGGCGATACTGTAAGTATATGGATGAACGAGGAAGTGATCATGGCTAAGCAGGGTTTGAAAGCCAGCGCTATTCATAAAACGATCTATTTAAACCGGGGGCAGGAAGATTTTACGCTGGTTCTCTTTGCTGAAAACCTGGGAAAATATCCGCCCAACACCGGCTTGCTCGTGGTACATGATGGAGAAGACGTATATCATCTTCGTTTCAGTTCGGATTTCCAAAAAAGCTCAGGTATCGTTTTCAGGCGAAAGAAGTAACTTGACCGCATGAATAAATGCGTTCTTGTTTTTCTGCAGCTGTTCTTTTCATCCTTCATTTCTTTTGCACAAATAACAGAAACAGATACTGTTTATTCTTCCAATGTAAAAGACAAGTTTATTATTACCATCCGCAAACCTGCTGGCTTCAACGCTGCCAAAAAATATCACCACGTTTACATGACCGATGGAACGATCGGCATTGGGGACTATGTCCTTGGTAAAAGCAGTTCCTGGGCGGCTACCATTCCTTCCAACTGTATCATTATCGCCATCGGTCATATCGGCGACTGGCACGATAAGCGGCCAAGAGATCTTATTCCTTCCGATGTAAGCAAGAATGTGGAAGAGAATTTTGGCAAGGCCGACAAGTTTTATCTTTTTCTGAAGAATGAATTGATCCCCAGGATAGAAAAAAAGATCCCCGTCAAAAAAGACAGGGTCTTTATCGGTCATTCATTCGGCGGGCTCTTTTGCTTATATACTTTGTTCCGGGATGACAGGTTGTTTGACAAACATTTTGCCATCAGTCCTTCCTGCTGGGCCAATTATAATGAACTGGATAAGATCGAAGAGCAATTCTTTAAGACACATACATCGTTGAATGCGCAAGTAACCATTTATGTTGGCGGGCTTGAATTCCTCAATAAAGTATTACCGTCCACCCGAAGTTTTTACAACACTGTTACAGCGAGAAAATACAAAGGTCTTTCAATAAAAAAGGATGAGATCGGGAATGCCAATCATTTCAGTATCCGTAAACCGGCAGTTGACAGGATCTTTGAGAAGCTGAAAGATTAACTTTGGTCCATGACTCCTGACTCCGGACTTCCGACTATAGACTCGTACAAGCTCACTCAATACTCACACGGCGCCGGCTGCGGTTGTAAGATCGCCCCGAAAGTTCTGGACGAGATCTTAAAAAGCAGTATGGCGTTGCCCGACAACAATAAGCTGCTTGTCGGCAATCACAGCAAGGATGACGCGGCCGTGTATGATCTTGGAAATGGTATGGCGCTGATATCCACTACCGATTTCTTTATGCCTATCGTGGATGATGCATTTGATTTTGGAAGGATCGCTGCGGCCAATTCTATCAGCGATGTATATGCCATGGGCGGTAAACCGTTAATGGCCATTGCTATTTTGGGTTGGCCGGTTGAAAAACTTCCCGTTGAGCTGGCACAGAAAGTAATTGAAGGGGGCAGATCAGTTTGCATAGAAGCCGGTATTCCATTGGCAGGTGGACATAGTATCGACTCTCCCGAACCGATATTTGGTTTGGCTGTCACCGGTATCGTTCCGATCGAAAATTTAAAGAAGAATAATACTGCACAGGAAGGTGATCATGTATTTCTGACCAAGCCGCTAGGCGTTGGCATTTTATCAACCGCACAGAAAAGAGGCTTGCTGAAAGAAGAACATTTGCCGGTGATGATAGCCCAGATGACGGCATTGAATAAGATAGGCGAAGAACTGGGAAAGATAAAAGGAGTGACAGCTATGACGGATGTAACCGGGTTTGGATTACTGGGACATCTGATCGAAATGGCCGAAGGCAGCGGGCTCAGCGCTGAAATTTATTATGACAAGATCCCGGTTGCTGCCGGCGTAAAAGAATATATCGCTCAGCGCATTTTCCCCGATGCAACTACCAGGAACTGGAGCAGCTACAACGATAAAGTGAAATTTGAGAAGGGAGTGAATGTGATGGAAGCGTTTACTCTTTTACCCGATCCGCAGACGAATGGAGGATTGCTGGTGAGTGTAAAGGAAGAAAGTATTGATGCGGTTCAAAATATTTTTGGAGAGAACTTGATCCCGATCGGGAAGATGATCGCGGCTAATGAAAAGAGGGTTTGGGTGAAATGATCAGCATGATTCTTTTACTTCTTCTGCAAAAACACTTCCGCCATCATACACCTTACACTCCCACCCTCCACTTGTTCAATAACAGGGACAGCTATTGGTAAAAGGCGTGCATAAGCTTCCAGCATTTCTTTCTGTTCCCGGCGCAAGCAGTCAAAGGCGGTTTTACTCATCACTAAGAGATTTTCACCTGAACTATTCTTTACTTCAAGCATATTCCCGGCAAAGCAGTGCATCTGCTCCCTTGTAATAGGGATGATAGTATGCTGTGTTGATTCAAGTAATTGCCTCACGGCGATCAGCTCCCACTCTTCATCGATGGCTTCTTCGCAGAGCACACAGAATTTTTCTCCCAGTGTCATTACAACGTTCGTATGATAGACGGGCCGGCCTTGTTTATCCGTAGCCAGGAATACGATCGCCTGGTAATTATTGGTAACGGCAAATTTCTCCAGCACTGAAAGATTGGTTCGCTCTGAGATCGCCGCATAGATCATTTTATTTCCATGATCGATGACCATGCTACCTGTTCCTTCCAAAAATCTTCCCTCGGCTTCATATTCACTCCAGTCCTGAACGTCTCTCACTACAAACTCTTTGGCAAGCTGCTGCAATATATCATCCCGCTTTTCATTTCTCCTGTTGGGTGCATACATGGGGAAGACGGCTATCAGTCCATCGGGTGATGTGCTGAGCCAGTTGTTTGGAAACAACGCATCTGGTTTGGGAGGCATCTTCGTGTCTTCGATCACCAACACGGTAATGCCATTACCTCGTAGGGTATCCACCATGTTGTCGAACTCCTCCAGCGCTTTTTCCTGTAATTGCTTTTGAGAGATGCCGGGGTTTGATTGAAAATAATTATTGGCCGCCGTTTCTTCATTGTAGCCAAAAGCAGCAGGGCGAACCATCAATATCGTAGTGGTGGTGGACAATGTGATGTTTTGGAGAACGCAGATCATTATGATACTTAAGATAGTTTATGATCAGCAGGCCGCCTCAATCATAATAATCATAGAAATCAGCGCTCCATTATTGCGTCTATTTTTTTTGCCAGCTTATGGTCCTTCTCTGTTACAATATCTCCTGCATCATGTGTAGATAGCCATATCTCTACGGTATTATAAATATTGGTCCACAAAGGGTGATGGTCCATCTTCTCGGCTTCGATCGCTACTCTTGTCATAAAAGCAAAAGCTTCGCTGAAGTTTTTGAACTGGAACTTCCTGTACAGCTTATTATCGGTTTCCTGCCACATAACTTTGTTTTGTTTGGATCAAAAGACCATGTTTTCTTTATTTGTTATCTTATCGGTTGTCAGTTCTGCTACCAGTTGCACGCTATTGATCGACCGGATCGTTTGTATCGTTTCCTGCAATGCTTCATCACAGACCTCATCACCCTTCATCAGCCATAAAAAATCAAGGTGTTTGAATTCCGGCAACAGGTACTCGCCGTCGAACTGGTTATTATATATATAATGTGATAAATAACGGGTCGGCTCGTTGTATTCATAAAGAGAGAAAAAATAATCCCTTTTCTTACGAATGAGTTTTATCTCCAGTTCATGATTGACCCGGAAATCAAGACCGGTGGTTGAATTCAGGTGCCAGCAGAACTGGTAATCTTTAACCGGGGCCATGATACCAAGGATCCGTGCATCGGCAAAGAACATTTCAGTCATCTCCTTTGTGTCGAGAATTAGTCTGGTGCTGCGTTCTGCCATAGAAATGAGTAGTCAGTTGTTCTAAGTTACGACTTAGAACTCAACCATTGTCTCCAGCGTATCGTTCCCTCTCTTATATTTCACTTTTACCTTATCTCCTTTTTTGTACTTGCCCAGCATCTGCATATAACTTTCCATAGATGAGATCGCATAATCACCCACATGGAGAATGATATCCCCCGCCTTTAACCCCGCTTTATGTGCCGGTTTACCTTCGCTTACACCATCCGCTCTCAATCCGTTACCGGAATAAGTGTAATCAGGCATAATACCCATCGTGACATTCATTCTGGCATTCGTACTTGTCTGTGATTCTCTAGTTTTAGTAAAAGCAAGCTTTGGTTGCATGTCCAGTGACCCGATCACATTCATGATATGCTGGATGATCAGGGCTTCTCCTGCATAATTGATCTTATCTGCATCATCAGAAGGTTTATGATAATCTGAATGCAAGCCGGTAAAATAAAACAGCACGGGGATATCTTTCCTGTAAAAAGATGTGTGATCGCTGGGACCGGTACCGCTACTATCGATTCTGATAATAAGAGAAGGTGCTGTCTTTTTAGTATCGTTAGGCTTTTCAAAATATTCCTTGTTAATAACAGTTGACCATGCAGGAGAAGTCCCATAGCCACCGATGGTCAGTACTTTGCTGCTGTCATTCAGTCTTCCCACCATATCCATATTGATCATATAGTCCACATCCTTCAGGTTGATGGTAGCATTCTCAGTGAAATATTTTGAACCATATAAACCAAGCTCTTCCCCGGAGAAAGCAATGAAGAGATAATTATGGCCTTTAAGTCCTGAAGCTTTTAATTTTCTACCCAATTCAATGAGAGCGGCGGTACCACTTGCATTATCATCAGCTCCATTATGTATTGCTGGCTCCTGAGTGTTCCGTGAATTTCCATCTTCTCCATAACCTAAATGGTCAAAGTGAGCACCAAGTATAACTGTCCGGGCTGCCCCATTGTCAATATACCCGATCACATTCTTGCCCCGCCTGTTTATTCCGGAAATGCCGATCCTCATTTTTACATTAAGGGTCGCAGTTTTGTCAGTAAAATATTTATCCGCGATCGGCTTTGCTATATAGATGACCGGGACCGCTAAGTTTTCCGAACGGTCCTTTGGGTTAAACACAAGTTTGTCGTCTATCGTCGAACTATTATATAGAATAATAGCTGAAGCGCCCCTGTCACTGGCTTTTTTAGAATTGGTCCGTATATAATCGTGCAGGTCAAAATGCGGGTTGGTCTTATTTTCTTCCAATATTTCTTTGATGTCAAAGAACCAGGGCATCCCTGCTTCCTGGATAGCGATCGATGGCAGGGCTTCGAGGCTCATATCAGGAGAAAAGGGAAAAGGGAAAAAATCTTTATTGGTCAGCACATTACCATTTATGCTGAATGAAGTTGTTTCACTTATTTTTTTCCCGTCATTAACAATAAAATATTGCGGGTAGTACTCTGTTCCTTTTGGAAGTAGCCCAATCGCTTTGAATTGAGCCATGATATAGTCAACAGCCAGGTCTTCCCCATTCGTACCCGTCCTACGCCCTTCCAACTTATCATCAGCCAGGTATTGAATGTGCGCTCTAAGGTTATCGGTGGTTTGAGGATCGGTTGTCTTTACAATTTTCCTGGATGATGAACAGCCGGTAAGCGTAAGAAGAATAATAATAATTCCAAGGGTGGAGATCCGCATAATTTTTAGTTGTAACACCGTAAAGGTATCGAGTGGCTTTCTTTTTTGTTAAAGCTGGCGAACATATTTCCGTCATAGTTTTTCCGGGTTAGGCGGTCTAAAGATCGAATTTCGTAAACCCTTTACCCTTTACAGGCATAGTTTTGCTGCGCCTTCGCGTAGCTTCGGCGGAGCAAGGCAGGCTGGCATTAATGAAGAGTAAAAAGCTACATATCGCCCTGGTCGGAAATCCCAATAGCGGGAAAAGCTCCCTTTTTAATTGCCTTACAGGTCTTAACCAGCAGGTAGGTAATTTTCCAGGCGTAACCGTCGATAAAAAGACTGGTTCTACCGCAATAGCAGAGGGAGTGACTGCCTCTGTGATCGATCTGCCTGGTTCGTATAGCCTTTATCCCCGTCGTATGGATGAATGGGTGAGTTATAAAGTGTTGCTTAACCAGGATCAGGAACTCAAGGCAGATGTTGTGGTAGTTGTCGCGGATGCGAGTAACCTGAAACGCAATCTTCTTTTTTGTACCCAGATCATTGACCTGAAAGTGCCGGTGGTGATCGCACTGACGATGATGGACATGGCCCGGAAGAAGGGGATCAAGATCGATATCTCTGAGTTGGAAAGAGAATTGGGTGTACCCGTTGTTGCTGTTAACCCGCGAAAGAGTAAAGGAATTTCCCAACTTAAAAAGACTATTGAACAAATATCACAAAATCTCTACCAGGCGCCGGTCCGGGACTTTATAGATAATAAAGCTTTTGCTGAAGCTTCTATCAATGAAGTGAAGGAACATTTTCCGGAACTGAGCGATTATGCTGCTATACATTTTTTAATTAATCATGAGTCCTTTGCTTTGCCTGTCGGAATACAAAATGCCATTGAAGGAATTGAGCGGAAAAATAAGTTCAATCCCACTAAAACACAGGCGGAAGAAATTTTACAACGATACAGTCGCATCAAACATATCATGCAACAGGCTGTATCAGAGCCTGACCCTTTACAGAAATCATTATTTACCGAGAGGCTTGATAATATTCTTTTGCACCGGGTATGGGGTTATGTGATATTGCTGGCTGTTCTTTTCTTGTTATTCCAAAGTGTTTTTCTGCTGGCGCAATTTCCCATGGACTGGATCGATCTTGGATTTGCTAAGATCAGCCAGGGGCTATCCTCTTTCTTGCCCGACAACCGCTGGACCGACCTGCTGCTTAACGGTATCATCGCGGGCTTGAGCGGCATCCTGGTATTTGTTCCGCAGATCATGATCCTGTTTGGTTTGATAACTATGCTGGAAGATTCCGGTTATATGGCCCGTATCAGTTTTCTTTCCGATCGCCTGATGAGGAGTGTTGGATTGAATGGGAAAAGCGTGATGCCCATGATCAGTGGTTTTGCCTGTGCTGTACCAGCGATCATGAGCGCCAGGAATATTGAGAACAGGAAAGAGCGGCTGCTGACGATCCTGATCACGCCGTTAATGAGTTGTTCTGCGAGGCTCCCGGTCTATACTATTTTAATAGGCCTGGTGATACCCAAGACCTATTTGTTTGGTTTTCTCGGTGTGCAGGGACTGGTGATGATGGGTTTGTATCTCTTAGGACTTGTTATGGCTTTGATCGTTTCTTATGTTGCCAAGTGGTTCATTAAAATCAAAGAGAAAAGCTTTTTTATCCTCGAGCTCCCATCTTATCGTTCGCCGAGATGGAGCAATATGGTGACAACCATGTTGAGTAAAGCAAAAGTATTTGTGTTTGATGCCGGTAAAGTGATCATGATCATCAGCCTGGTGCTCTGGGGCCTTAGCTCTTTTGGCCCGGGGAAATCGCTTCAAAAAGTAACTGCTGAATATGAGCTTTCAAAAAAAAAGGAAGGTGCTGATATGGCACGGTTAAGAACTGAGTATAAAACTGAATTACTTGAAAATTCTTATGCAGGTCGTTTGGGCAAGACAATTGAGCCGGTGATCGCTCCGCTGGGATTTGACTGGAAGATCGGGATCGCTCTAATTACTTCTTTTGCGGCGAGGGAGGTTTTCGTTGGTACGATGGCCACTTTGTATAGCGTAGGTGATGAAGATGAAGGAAGCCTGCTGCTCAAAGAAAAAATGAAAGCGGCTGTCCGGCCGGATGGAAGACCTGTATTCAACCTTGCTTCCGGTTTATCGTTGATGATTTTTTATGTATTTGCCATGCAGTGCATGAGCACATTGGCGGTGGTAAAAAGAGAAACCAAAAGCTGGAAATGGCCCCTCATTCAATTATTATATATGACGGGACTTGCATACCTGATGAGTTGGCTCGTATACGAGCTATTCAAATGATCTATTGGGGTTCATAATACTCCCATAATAATTTGGAGATCTTCCTTGCCATTGTCCACGCTTCGTTATCATATACCCAGCGCTGATCCAGATTGTTTTTGGTAAAAATGCAAAACACATAGGGGTTATTAGGCGCATTTACGATCATCGCCTCACTCCTTGATGCGTTCACGCAACCATTTTTACTAAAGACCTCGACGGTTGGTGGTATTTGCGAAATAGCTTCGTTCTCGTCCCAGAGATTGCGGCCGAGACATCGCATCATTCTTTCGCAAGCTTGTGCAGAGAATATTTCGTTCCAGTAAATTTTTTCAAACAGCGTTCCCATTTCTTTCGGTGTTGTCTGCGCCCATTGATAGATAGCACGAAAAGATTCACGGCCTGGGGTCCGCGAATTTACCCTTGTCTCTTTTAAGCCAAGACTGTCTAATATTTCATTGATCCTTGTTCCGGAGCCAGCCAGGCTTTGTAACCACAGGCTGGCGGTATTATCGCTGGTGGTTAGCATCAACATCATTACTTTCTTCAGCGTTATTTTTTCATCATTCTTAAAAGAACCGAGAATATCTGAGCCCGCATATAGCAAAGAATCTTTATAAATAAGTGTGGAATCGTATGCAAGTTCTCCCCTATGTATCTTATCCATGATGCCCACCATGATCGGCACTTTTACAATACTGGCCGTCGGGAAAATGGTATCGGCGTTGATCATCACGGTCTTCCCGGTTCTCAGGCTTTTTACATAAATACCAATGCTTCCATTATAACCAGCGATGGCGTCCTGCAGTTTTGATCGCAGTTTTTTATCTGTCTTTTGCGCAGCTAAGCTGGTGCCTGAAAAAAGAATAAGCAGTGTAAGAAACGTCTTCATAAAAAAACTACCAGATTAATATGCCCGATTGTAGGGGTATCAACGATACATGTAATCGATCACTAAATGACAAAATGCTTTAATACCTGTTTGCATTGAACTTTCATCAATATAAAAATCAGGTGTATGGTGTCCCCCTGTTGTTTTAGGATCTTTCCCTTTTTGCATTCCTCCCAGGTAAAAAAAGAAAGCGGGGGCTTTTTCTCCATAATAAGAAAAATCCTCAGCACCGGTCACCCATTGGCGTTCCTTGATATTTATAGCGCCCGCTGCAGATTCTAGTGAAGGAATCATCTGCTTTACAAGCGATGGGTCATTATAGGTCACAAGGGTTTTTGTATCAATGCTAGTTATTGCTTCAGCGCCGGACGCTTCCGCTATGTTTGAAGCGGTGCGCCTGATCTTTTCGTGTACTTCTTTCTGCATGTCCCCATCAAGCGTACGGATCGTTCCTCCCAACCTGCATTCTTCGGGTATCACATTATTTCTGAGTCCGCCATGGATCTTTGCAACTGTTATGATCACCGGTGCTTTTGTGATATCGGATTGACGACTGACTATATTCTGTAACCCTTCTATTATCTGGGCGGAGATCTGAATGGGATCGATCCCTTTCCATGGCTCAGAGCCATGGCTTCCTTTTCCTTTTACATGGATCTCGAACCAGTCAGAAGATGCCATAAAAGCACCTGGTTTATATTCTATTCGGCCTACTTCTATATCTGACCTGATATGTAACCCAAAGATCACATCTACTTTAGGATTGTCCATTACTCCTTCTTTTATCATGAGTGGTGCCCCTCCTTCCTCTCCTTCAGGCGGACCCTCT
>DATLCB010000122.1:0-5475 GCA_035526625.1 Chitinophagaceae bacterium | reverse complement strand
CAAAACAACCTCAGAGCTTGGGAAACCCTCCTTTGTTATTTTTTCCAAAAGCTTTTCCTTCCTATTCATGAGTATTATTCTTCCAGTGTACATTCCTTTCCTTTAAATATCCCATCACAAAATCAAAGCAGTCCTTGTGTTTACCGATCAACTCTGGTGGAAATACTCCTTTCTCGTTAAACATACCTTTGGCAATAAGGTTAACTGCGGCCGTGCAGGTATAACCAGTCGTCCTTGCCATTGATGAGGTCTTTGTAAGAGGGTCATATTGGTCATACAAGTCATACCTTATCGTCTTGCCCTCTCCCTTTACGATCACTTTCATGACTGTAAATTCTTTTTCTTCGGGGCCAAGTTTCCATTCATTCACTAATAATCGTGACGTGAATTCTAATGGCGTAATATCGGCCTCTCCAAAACGAAGTTGGGTGTTTGCATCAAAGAAGCCGGCATGCTGTAATGCAATGATCAGGTCGATATGCCCGGGATAGCGAAGGGTCTTTTCTTTCATATGCGGGATATGACTCATCGTATAAACAAGCGAGCGGAGTCCATCGGTATTAAAAGCTTCCAGTTCGCCAGCTTCATCGAATTGCATCAATTCTCTTTCGCTCAATGCAGGTTTAGTGACGATAGCTCCATTTTCCACGAGTCTTGCGGGCCGGATATATTCCTGTATCACATCAACGGGAGAAAAAGGAGCTTTATAATAAAAAGGCGGTTGTGGATCCGCCGGCAATCCACCTACATAAGCTTCAAATGAGTCGATCTTTATCTCTTCATTATAGCGGCCGAGAATAAAGTTGCTGACCCCCGGCGCTACGCCACAATCTGTGATGACAGTAACATTCTTTGTTTTCGCCAGTTTATCGAGTTGCAGCACATCTTCAGGGAAAAAAGAAATATCGACGACGTTCTTTCCCGCATCTATCACCGCTTCCAGCGTTCTGTATCCCATAAAGCCCGGAACTGCTGTCACCACAAGATCAAAAGGAGATAACCAGTTCTTATATTCCTGGAAAACCGAAAGATCAGCAGCCACCACATCTACTGAAGCATCCTTCTTTTTTATCGCTTCAAGGTTTTCAGCATTGAGGTCAAAGGCAGTAACAGAAAAGTCTTTGGCAAGATCCAATGCAATGGCCCGGCCCACCATCCCTGCGCCTAACACAGCGATCGTCATACAGCAAACGGTTTAAGGGGCAAAATTACCCTTCTTAAATGAGCAATGAGAAACAAAAAATGAAAAGTAAGAAAGTCCTACAACTACTTTCTGATTTCTTATTCCTGATTTCTTATTTCTTATTTGCTCCCTCTTCGTCCCTGCAGAATTTTGTAAAAAGATCGGCTACGAATCTCTTCGATCGTTAAGCCGGTTGCTGTCGCTTCTTCTTCGGTGATTGCACCGCAGTTCATGGCTTTTAAAAAGAAGTTCAGCAAACCCTGACCTGTAGCAGCATCATCGAATATGTCGCCGGTGAGTGTAGAGATTGCAGCCCTTTCAACAAATATCTTCAGGCGATGTGTTGCATCTTCCATACTGCTAAGGAAGAAATTATAAGTAGCTGCATAACGCATCGGGAGTTGTGCCGGGTTGAGGTCCCAGCCCTGGTAAAAACCATTGACTAGTGAATGCATGGTATGGTTGTAACCGATCCTCCATGCATTGTGAACAGATTGACGATTTTCTTTTAATTGTTTGGCAGTTAATTTTTCTCCCCGGTGTGGAGCAACAGGCATTACGTTCGTAGCGCCATCTGATAAGAATATCCCTGTTCCGCCCAATGCTACCTTGGTCATATGATGCGCAAAATCGCAAACGGGATGCGCCATGGTCTGGTATTTAGCGGTGATACCACAGGACGCCGTATAATCATAAGTGCCAAAATGTGCGGCTATCAGTCTTCCTTCACCGGCCTTGATGATCTTCATCAAAGGATTCTTACCATCCTCATCCATAATGATCTGCGTTGCTTCTACCATCGTTTCCATCTTCAAACTCCCGGCTGGCATATTATTCTTCCGTTCAATGATCTCCAGGAATCTAACCATCGTCGATACCTGCTCGGTAATCGTGACCTTTGGAAGCATCACAACAAAATTGGCCGGAAGCTTACCGGCTGTTTTTTGCAGTAAGGTGGTAAGAAAAATATCCAGGGTCCGTACGCCCCGACTTTTCAGGTCCTCGGTAAATGGCTTGATCCTGATCCCGATAAACGGAGAAATAGTTTTATTGGCCATCCCTTCCGCCAGTTCATTTGCTGCATTTATTGCTGTTGCATCTTCTTCTTCGTCGGGCCTGTTGCCAAATCCATCTTCAAAATCGATACGGAAGTCCTCTACCGCTTCCGTTTTCAATTTGTCAACGATCTTTTTGTAAACGGTATAAGAAAGCCATGCAGCATGTTTCTTTCGTTCTGCTTCAGTCATCTTACCTAACTTCTTTACCAGCTTTGCTGCTTTCTTTTCGTCATCGGGAAGCTTGTCACTTCCTTCAAACTCCAGGACTTTTGCGAGTGTAATAAAATCAGGCGCATAGGTTCGAAGATTTCGAAGCGCTATCTCACCCATCTTTACACAGGTATCCGATTTGAAAAGATTGGCGCCGCCATAAACCGTATGTACCGCCTGCCTGTCAGGCTTATCACCCGGGTATGTCTGCTGAAATTTCTTGTTGGCGGTAGCTAAGGAGTTCAGCAATATTTCTTTTTCGATATCGGCAATGGAAAAGTTCATGTTACTTAATTTTTATGGAGCACAAAGGACACGAAGAAAACACAAAGAACACAAAGGTTTTAAGTTGATCTCTCAAAACCATTTAGCACCCGCCTTATTCCATTTTTCAAAAATACAGTCTTAAAATTAAGAATAAGTCCGTGGCGAAGTTTGAGAAATCGGAGATAGGTTAGCAGCTGTGCCACATGAATTTCTGCAATAGCCTCAATATTTTTAGTATCGATAATTACTTTCCCTTCAACTACGAAGCAGCCCGATAGCCACACTCCATTTTGATTCCCTCAAAGATCACCGGTACACCCTTTTCAGACTCTACAAATAAGCCTCTGCTTCTCAATCTATGAGCAAGGCATGCCTGATATACACTCTCCAACATTCCGGGTCCAATTGTTTTATGAATATAGAAAGCTTCATCAAGTATAATCTTCATAATTTCCTCTTCCTCCATAAAGTTCGCTGATTTTTGGGGTCTCTTACGTCGTGTCCTTTGTGGTTCTTTGTGTTCTTAGTGCTCCTTATCCTTTCACATAGAACAATCACTAAGCTAACGGGAAAGAAGCTACCGGTAATGATAAAACACTGCTATAAAATGATTTTTTTCTCCGGGTCAATTAAGAACCCCTGTAGGTGGAATACCCGAAGGGGGTGAGTAGCAGCGGTACATGATAATGCTCGCTGTCTGTAATAGAAAAGGTTATTTCAATGAACGGATAAAAAGAAATGATCGCCTGTTTTTCAAAATACTCTTTCGTTTCAAAGCGTAATTTATAGATACCAGCTTCGAGTTTGGCATCTGGTCGTAGAAAATGAGGGATGCGTCCATCCTTATTAGTAGTTCCGGGGGCGATCTCTGTCCATTCATTATTCTGCTGCCAGTAGAGATAAACATTGATCCCTTCTGCCGGTTTCCCTTTCGTGGTATCTAATATATGCGTGGTAAGCTGACTCATGTTGTTAATTATGAATTATGAGTTAAGAATTAAGAATTGATAGAAGTTCATTCATAATTCTTAATTCATAACTCTCCATTATTCAAATAGTTTTTCTATCCTTAGTTTCGTGATCTTATTTTGTTCGTCAGCTGCGATCTTTATTTCTTCTGCGGGATCATTCTGTAATCGTTCCTGCAACATGGTCAGCATTTCCTCAGCTGACCGTCCCGTTGCGCAAACAATAAAGATATAGCCGAATTTCTCTTCATACGAGCGATTCCCTTCAGCGAGCGCAGTTAATATTTCATCTGTCGCTGTATTCACTGCCGCCTGTTCACCCGACGCCCATTGGGCCGTAGAGGCAAATTTCTTCTTCAGCGAATCAATGTCCCCGATCTTAGGGTGATGAGTGAAGGCTTCTTTCCAATCATCTTCATTACAAAGCCACCATTGTTCTTCAGCATCTTCCAGGAGTTCTACCAGGTCTTCAGCAGGAATGAATGGAAGCATTCTTTGTACCCACGCAGAGGAACCGCAGCATTTGAACAACTCTTCCCGCAATTGGGACTGGCTTAATGTATTTAGGTCATGTAAAGTCAAGAGGAACGCGGGTTTTTATGATGTTTATAGTTTTTATTCATCCTTTATATTTATTTCCCGCGGATCTCGCTGATATTCTCGCGGACTTCGCAGATCGGGGCCTAACATCAGCGACATCTGCGTGAATTCGATCTGCGTGATCTGCGGGATACATTTAGCGTCTGGTTAAAAGTGTTCTTACCTTATTCTTCCCCATAAACGCATACGGCTGATCCCTCCATCAGGGAAAATGCTCAGGCGTACATGCGTAAAAGGTTCCTTATTTATTATTTCATCTTCAAAATAATGTTCGTGATCAGCACTGAGCTTTGATTGCGGCAAAATTGTTATCCATTCAATTTTCCCATCCTGCGCCTGCCGGATGACTTCTTCATCGTTCAAAGAAATATCACAACCCTCGACCAGGCAACTATCAGGGTAATTGCCTTTGAAATGACAGGTATCTATCAATGCTTTTTCAATAACTCCCCGATGCGCCAGTCTTACGATCACCCAATCCCTGTTGCCAGGGGTTCGGTTCCTTTTTGTTTCCCATCCATCTCCCATGTTCACACCTCTTCCCGGCATAATGAGATTGTCCATATGCGAAAAGAACATATCGTTACATAAGATCGACCGTGCGCCATTGGTCGCAGCGGCGAGGTTAACGGTTTCACTTTTATCTACGGCGCTCCAGTCCTTGCTGACATCACCATACACTTTTAATCTCGCTACACCTCCGTCGGGGTAGATATTCAGGCGCAGGTGCGTGTAAATATTTTTATCTGCTATCTCGTAAAGGTTTTGTGAGCCGGGTTGGAGCGGTGACTTTGGAAGTATCTCTTTCCACTTGGCATTCTCCAGGTTGGTGAAAGGTTCTTTCATCACATTGATCGCATCGATCGAAGCATGGGGGGGATGATTACCCAAAAAATGATTGGTATCGATGTCCACTCCATGAATGATCCCTGAAGTAGCAAGTTGAAGTATGCACCAGTCATGCCCGGCCGTTCTTTTTCTTCTCGACTCCCAGCCGTCCATCCACTTGCCACGATCGGTGTATTTGTCTGCAATAAAAATGCCGCGGCCGGGTTTGATAAGGTTTTCCTTTTCTGCAAAGAAGTCATCACTGCATAGGAGGGTTTTGCCACCGAGTCTTTCGGCAGCTAGGTCTGTAAGGTTTATAAAATCTGCTGTTGACATAAAGCTTCGGGAGCACAAAGAACAC
>DATLCB010000121.1:0-13195 GCA_035526625.1 Chitinophagaceae bacterium | reverse complement strand
CTGGAACATCAACACTATCCCAAAGTGATTGAGGAATTGTTGGAGTAGGGAGTTATAAGACCGGAGACGAGTCTTAATTTGAAAAATGTCTATCTAAATTACTTTTTTTATGCTCTGGCTCCCGACTTCCATCTCCGGACTTCCGACTTGACTTTCGCGTCTCTTTTACATTGTCTTGCGTTACTTGCCCACTATACAGTGAAATTTACCCTTCTCATAGTATTATTTGTATTTACCAGCGCTCTTTCAGCAAATGCACAGCTATATAAGATACGCGGAACTGTATACGACAGCTCCCGCAGCTATACATTGGAAGCGGTAAGTGTTTTGAGCAGTTCGGGACGGGGTACCTATACCAATGCTGAAGGTATCTATGAGATAGATGTGACGGAAAGAGATTCGATCTGGTTCAGTTATCTCGGCAAGCCAACCATGAAATTTCCTGTTGCGAAGATCACCAACACTTTACAGTTCGACATCTCGCTGCTTATTAATATACCGACCTTAAAAGAGGTAAAGATCAGACCTAAGAATTACCGGCAGGACTCGATCCAAAACCGGGAGGATTACGCAAAGATCTTTAATTACCAGAAGCCCAAATTAAAACCAATGACACCACAATACGGTGCCGGCATGGGTTTCGATCTTACAGAGATCATTAATATGTTTCGATTCAGGAGGAACCGTAGCATGGCCAGTTTCCAAAAAAGATTGCTTGAGCAGGAACAGGACAAATTCATCGAATCCCGTTACAGCAAAGCGCTGGTTCGCCGTCTTACCCTCCTAACGGGAACGCAGCTTGACAGTTTTATGCGTATTTACCGCCCTTCTTATACGTTCACACGTTTTGCCAGCGACTACGATTTTCAATCCTGGATCAAACAGGCGCATCTCCGTTTTACCCGGGGGCTTGCACCTCTTCCTTATATGAAAGAAGAGGAAGAAGAATAACTCCAGGTAGCGGAGTATTTCCAAAAACAAAGTATATTACTTTTTAATTCTTCTCCCTTCCCTGAGAAACACTTATCGTTTCCATTAACGCTTAAATCATTGACCATGAAAAAAATTGGTGCGGCGCTGCTATGCAGTTTCATTTTGGCATGTGCCTGTGCACAATCTGATGTTCCTTCCTTTGTAAAAGACAGCCTCGATATCTATGTGAACAGGGCATTAACCAACTGGCAGATACCCGGGGTTGCTGTATGCGTAGTTAAGAATGGAAAAGTGGTGCTGATGAGGGGATATGGTGTAAAGGAAGCGGGCACCACAGATAAAGTCGATGAGAATACTTTATTCATGATCGGGAGCAATACAAAAGCTTTTACGGCAACCGCACTCGCTATGCTGGAAACTGAAAAAAAATTAACGCTCGACGATAAGGTCCAGAAATGGTTACCGGATTTCAAACTCTATGATCCATGGGTAGCGAAAGAGGCGAGTATACGGGACCTGCTATGCCACCGGCTGGGGTTTGAAACTTTCCAGGGAGATTTTATGTTCTTCGATTCCGATCTGAGCACTGCTGAAATGAGGGAGCGTCTGGGCCGGCTAAAACCATTGTACGGTTTCAGAAGCAGGTGGGGCTATACCAATGCGGCATTCATGACTGCGGGTGAGATCATTCCCAAAGCAAGTGGTAAAACATGGGCTGAATATCTGACGGAAAAGATATTTGTACCACTGGGTATGAACAATACGATGGCCTTGACCAAAAATATCGCTACGGCTCCTAATAAAGCACTGCCGCATACTGTATGGATGAATGAGCTGAAAAAAATTCCCTATGGCCGTATTGATGCTATGGCGCCAGCCGGGAGTATCGCATCAAGTGTAAATGATATGAGCAAATGGGTGATGGCGCAATTGGACAGGGGCAAACTCGATGGGAAAGAGATCATACCTCCGGCAGCCATAGCCAGGACATGGGTGCCTCATTCCATATTGGGCAATGGTGGTGTTCGTTTCAACAACGGTCATTTTGCCTTGTATGGATTAGGCTGGTTTCTTGAAGAATACAATGGAAAAAGAATAACGAGTCATACCGGTGGGGTGAATGGTTTTGTGACCAGTGTTACACTGATACCGGAGGAGAAACTCGGCATCGTGGTGCTGACCAATACAGATGCCAATGGTTTTTATGAATCACTAAAATGGGAACTTATGGATGCTTATATGGGATTGCCCTATCGTGATTACAGTGCTGTGATGCTCGCAGAACATAAGGCCAACGAAGCCGCTAGCGCTAAGAATATAGCGCTGAAAAGAGATACCATCAATACAAAGCCAGCGCCTGCTTTACCGCTTAACGCCTATGCCGGCGAGTATGAGCATGAGCTATATGGTAAAATGAATATCACACTGGAGAAAGGTGAACTGATCATGCGGTTTGCACATCATTCCGGCAGGTACAGCAAATTGGAGGCGCTGGGTGGCAATCGCTTTTTAAGTACCTGGAACGATCCGATCTATGGAGTGAAAGTGTTGCCTTTCACAGTAGAGAACAATAAAGTAAAATCGTTGACGGTGAGAGTTGCAGATTTTGTAGAGTTCACGCCGTATGAGTTTGTAAAAGTAAAATAACCACTAAAAGATTTTAAATGTCAGGTGCTAAATTTTAGATGGATAGCCCATTTAACATTCAACATTTAAAATCTAAAATTATATCGATGGAAGTCCACCACCACGCACATACATCCCGAAAGAAATGGACACATTATTTCTGGGAGTTCCTGATGCTCTTTCTTGCTGTGTTTTGCGGGTTCCTTGCGGAGAATAAAAGGGAGTATATCGTGGAGTCTCACCGGGCAAAGGATTATGCTAAACAATTTGTGGAAGATCTGCGAAAAGATACTGCTGAACTCCGGTCAGGTATTCTTCAAACTGCGTACATTAATAGCAGTATAGACAGCCTGGTATCATTGAATTTGAATAACGATGATAAAACGGTGCCGGGAAGTTTCTACTATTACTCCCGGTTTATGTCCAATACTTATCGGATCGACTGGAACAAATCAGCGATCAATCAACTCATCCAATCAGGCAATCTCCGCTACCTGAAAAACAAACCGCTCGTGGACATGATCAATGATTACTATACGCAACAGGGAACGATCAGTAATCAAAATCAAACAAATATCGAACACAGGAATATGATCATGCAGGTCAGGAATCGCATCCTTGACGAAAAATACTATGCACTGTTTGCTCCTGTTGATGTAGATGCGGAGCAGGCCGGCCAACCGCATTCCCGACAAATCGATTCGTTGATCTCGCAAAGGCTTCCCATTCAGCCCGGCGCAAAAAACCTGATCCATGAATATATGAATCACCTGTTAGATAGAAAATGGCGGACCCAGCCCCTTGTAGACAATTATTATCCCGTTGCGATAAGAACAGCGGGTGATATCATCAAGGCACTTATCATTAAATATGATCTGAAATAATATGGACGTACATCATCATAGCCATACACCCCGAAAAACATGGACCCATTATTTCTGGGAATTTCTCATGTTGTTCCTGGCTGTGTTTTGCGGATTTATGGCGGAAAACCAACGGGAACATATGATAGAGCACCAGCGTGAAAAAAAATATATGCGCACACTGGTGGAAGACCTCGCTGCTGATACAATGGATCTCCGGAGAGCGATGAGTAAAGCTGATACGGTCATACGGTTCTCGGATTCGGCTGTAATTTATATGCGTGAGCACCGTCCTGATTCATTCATACCTTTTTATTTCGCGTCTTTTATTGGTTACGGTGGTCAACGACAGTTACTGAACCTGGCTGATCGCACCTCTTCACAGTTGAAAAATGCGGGAGCTATGCGCCTGATCCGGAATGACGCAGTGAGTGATATGATATTGAAGTATTGGAGCCTGTCTAACAATTCAATGATCTCTCTTGACCGGTACATGCTTTACCGTGATGCCAGTCGTGCCCTGGCATTTAAAATGTGGGTAGTTCCGGAAGTTTATATGGCTGGAGGTGGTAACGTAAAGGATTCGATTACTCTTCGGGTCATTGATCAGGACCCGAAAAAATGGGATGAGTTGGCCAACCTGATGGCAATGATGAATTCGATCACACTTAATGTGCATGCCGGCAATCTGCAAAGGCAATTGAATACAGCGCGGGAACTGATGGCACTTATTAAGGAAGAATACCATTTAAAATAGTTGATCCATGGAAGTCCACCACCACGCACTTACATCCCGGAAGAAATGGACCCATTATTTGTGGGAGTTCCTCATGCTATTCCTGGCCGTGTTCTGTGGATTTTTGGCTGAGTACAAGCTCGAGCACCTGATCGAGCACACAAAGGAAAAGGAGTACATGCGCTCTATGGTGGAGGATCTTGCGCAGGATACTATTGAGATCAATCGTGTAACCATAAGTTTGGGGGCTTCCCGCCTGGGACTGGATACATTATTGAACTTGCTTGAGTCCGGGGTCTACTCCGATAGTGGTGATCTGAAAAAAATGTATAGGATCCACTTTGCCGATGCCGGCTATGTGCCTGCTATCTTATCCCAAAGAACTTTATCTCAATTAAAGAATGCCGGTGGTCTGCGTTTGATACAGCACAAAAGTATTGCAGATACCATCTCCGTATATGACACAAAAAGTCAACAACTTGCCTTAACGCAAAAATCATTTGATGAAATATCTACGCAGGTATATTTAAAAGGTGCCGAGATATTTGATTCCCGTTATTACAGGAAATATATTGTTACTGGTGATGTAAAACTATTGACAGCTGATGCCCGGATATTAAGACCTTATGCTAACCATCTATTTATGGACCAGGCTATAAATGAATATTACGGGAAAAAACTAGCAGAGCAAAAAGGCCTGGCAATTGATCTGATAAGATCCATCAGGGAAAAATATCATCATAAATAATTTATGGAAGTACACGCACACCCACATACCCCCCGAAAGAAATGGACCCATTATTTCTGGGAGTTCCTGATGTTGTTCCTGGCTGTCTTTGCTGGATTCTTAGCGGAAAACCAACGGGAGCATTATATAGAGCATCAGCGGGAAAAGCAATACATGCTGACCATGGTAGAAGATCTGGAGTCGGATACCGTTCAACTTTCCTATGCCCTGCACTATTGGGAGGGAATCAATAACAGTATTGACTCCGTGGCCGAAGCGCTAACGCTTCCTTTGGCCGCTGCGGATTTTCCCAAGGCTTATCGCCATCTTAATAATGCCCTGAATTATTATAGTTTCGCTTACAATGACAGGACCATCGCGCAGCTGAAAAATGCGGGTGGATTCCGCCTCATCAGGAAAAAAAAGGTAGCCAATAAGATCATCACTTATGACCAGTTCAATAATGATGCGATCAAAAATATCGCCAGCCAGTACAATAAATTCTATGAGAACGTCGTGCTGTTACGCAATAAAGTATTTTCACAGTATATCATAAGTAAGATATTCGATCAATACGAGTTTAAGGCTCCGCCCATTTCCACTAATTCCTGGATCGATAGCCTGATCTTAAAGAACAGGTCTCCTTTCAACAGCGAAACACAAACGCAACTTGTATTTGAGTTCAAAAATGCCCTGCTTGCTTTCCGGAAAGATTTTACCAATATGGAATGGGGATATGTCCACCTTTTAAAGCTACAGGCTGACCTGTTAAAATTATTAAAAGAGGAATATCACCTGTCCGAAAAGATTTCTTTAGAGAAATAAAACATTTATGGAAGTACACGCACACACCCATACCCCCCGTAAAAAATGGACCCACTATTTCTGGGAGTTTTTTATGATGTTCCTAGCTGTCTTTGCCGGATTTTTGGCGGAGAATCAGCGGGAGCATGTCGTTGAAAAAAAGAGGGCCCGGCAATTTTTGGAAAGTATGCTGCTGGATGTAAGAACGAATACGAAAAACCTCGATTCGTTATTATCAGAGGATAAAATATACCTGGAAAAATATGATTCATTGATGGATTGGTTGCTGCAGGACAGTGCGACGATAGACCGTGCGGCTTTTTCAAGGGAAATGGGTGCGGTATGGGTCAGAAATTTTTTGGTTCGTAAAGAAACCTATGAACAAATGAAATCGTCGGGTTCATTGCGTTATGTCGGTAATATAGACTTTCTGAAAAAGATGATGGACTATGAACGCATTACGAATTTTGCCCAGTACCGGAACCAGGAATTTGAGAAAAAATATTATACAGATCTATTTATACCCGCCCTTTACAAAGCCTATGATCTTACCTGCCAGATCAATCTCGATACCAGCAATCATTCCGATGCTTTCAAAATGCAAAAGATCGCTACTCACCATGACGTTCTAAGCGGGAATGAGGCTGTTCAATTTCGTAATACTATAGGAGCAGCCCTTGCACTGCGACTAGAGAGGATAAAACGAAGTATTGATGCATTCAGGGATGCAAAAGTGGCCTGTGTTGAAATGGAAAAACTTATCCTGGAAAAATTAGGTAAATAGATTTTATGGAAGTACACGCACATACACATACAGCACGCAAGAAATGGACCCACTATTTCTGGGAGTTCATCATGCTGTTCCTGGCAGTTTTCTGTGGTTTCCTGGCTGAGTATCAGTTAGAGCATAAAATAGAAAAAGACCGGGCAAAGGAGTTGGCACGTAGTTTTTACGACGAACTGAAAGGCGACTCGGCCAACGTGGTTATCAGGATCCAGAACCGGGTAAAACAGGAGAATGCATTTGGTTACCTGATGAGTTATTTCAGGGACAGCAGTCTTACCAACGTTTCAAAGACGTTTCAACTGAACTTCTTGTATGGCATTCTTTTTCGCAGCCCCTCCATCTTCGAACCACGGACCGTTGTATTAGACCAGTTGAAGAACTCCGGGTCGCTCCGTTATTTCAAGAATGAAGAGTTGCAAAAACTGATCGGGGACCTCTCTGTTGCTATACACAATGTGATCGATCGGCAGGCCCTTGAATCCACTGTAAGAATGACCTACCTGAATCCCTTTATCATCCAGCATTATGACTACGAGTTTGAAAAGAAACTCAGGAATGATAATGAAACCGATATTTTCAGTGCCATTAACAAGTATGAGCACAACGACGAGGTGATCCCTTTCCAATTCAAATCATCCGCCAAACTCGATAGGGAATATGCTGTGAACCTGATGGGGTTCTATGGAAGGAATGGTATGGAATCGACCCGGACAATACACCTGAAGAGATATGTGGAGGTGAATACCGCCTTACTAAAATTATTACACGAAGTATACCACCTGAAATAAAAAAAATGGAAGTACACGCCCACACCCATACCGCAAGAAAAAAATGGATGCATTATCTATGGGAGTTTTTAATGCTGTTCCTCGCTGTGTTCTGCGGGTTTCTCGCTGAATACCAGTTAGAACATAAGATCGAGAAGGACCGGGAGAAAAAATTTATTCAAACATTTATTGAAGATCTGCAAGCCGATACTGCTGCTATTCATAAAAATTTACTGTTTCAAAAAAGAAAACGGGATCAATTAGACTCATTGACCTATTTATTAAGGGAACAAAAAATAAAGGGCTATGAAAATGAACTTTATTACCTGGCAAGAATTATGGTAAGAACAACCCGTTTCCAAAGCAGCGACAGGACCATTACCCAATTAAAATACTCCGGTTCCCTGCGATTGATAAGAAAAGAGAATGCAGCTGACAGTATCATTGCCTATCAAAAATTAGTAGATTATATATTACAAAATATAGATGATGAACGAATTGAAAGAAGAGCAGCAGACCCTTTACTTGCCCGGATATTTAACCCTTTTGTGTTTGATGATATGCTGGATGAATTTAATAATGTCAATAAGCCCGTCACTAATCCACCTTTAAGATCCTACGACACTTCCCTGCAACAAGACCTTGCCTTCATTATCAACCAACTTAAGGGAAGCAATATTATCATCAGCACCAGGCTCAAATTGCTGAATGAAAAAGCAATGAATACAATTGAATTCTTAAAAAAAGAATATCGCCTGAAATAAAATTGTTTATGGAAGTACATGCTCATAGTCATACCCCGCGAAAGAAATGGACCCACTATTTCTGGGAATTCATCATGTTGTTCCTGGCCGTGATCGCTGGTTTTTACGCGGAGAATATCCGGGAACATAAGGTAGAACACAAACGGGGAAAAGAATACCTCAAAAGTTTTCTAAGCGACCTGAGAACCGATACCGCACATTACCGCGAACTGCTGGACGACTATGAAAAGAAACTGAAAGTACTCGAACATAATTATGAGTGTTACTCCCTCATTAAAGTGCGTAGTGATTTCAATCAGTGTTTGTGGAAGATCATTGAAGAGACCTTTAGCTTCCCCGATCTTATCACGGAAGACAGGACCTTACAACAATTGAAAAGCTCGGGAGCATTACGGCTGATCCCGAAACAGGATGCCGACAGTATTACCAAGTATGATTCTGAAATAAGAGAACAGTTACAGGGAGAACGGACAGGCGTGCAGGAAGCGCAATCGCTTCTTCGGAACGCCTATTTTGAGTTATTGAACTATGATGTAGCTTATAAAGGACTGCAAGAAAGAAAATTCATGGCGGGAAGCCGGGTGATCGATATCAGTGACCCGGCAAAAATAGACAGGCTGTTCTCCATCTTAACCCGTTACCAGCAGTTAATGGAGGGGCAGGTGGGTAACATTTCTGATCTGTACAACAGGGCGGTATCCCTGATCAACTATTTTTCGGGAAAATATCATTTCAAAGATTAGCAACATGGAAGTACACACACATACACATACTGCCCGAAAAAAATGGACCCATTATTTCTGGGAGTTCATCATGTTGTTCCTTGCAGTATTCTGCGGGTTCCTTGCAGAGAACCAACGGGAACATTTTGTTGAACATAAGCGGGAGAAAGCATTTATGGTCACTATGCTGAGCGACCTCCAGGCCGATACGGCAATGCTGAAGAATATGCACAAGACCTTTAGCCGGGTCATTTTGCATATTGATTCATTGATCCCACTGCTTGAACAAGAGGTGTTGATGGATAGTAATGTCGTAAAGATCTATCAGCACCAAGTCAACCTAAACCTTTTTTATAAATGTGTATTTGCAGACAGGACGATCAACCAGTTAAAGAACTCAGGTAATTTCCGCCTGATCCGGAATAAGAATGTATCCGACAAGATCAGCGCTTACGATGGATATGTGAGAAGCTTTGTAGAGAATATGCAGGATATGTATATCCTTCCGCAATGGGAAAAATTGAACAACAGGGGAACCTCCATTTTCAAATCATCTGTGTTCCGGCGTTTTATGCAAAATATAAAAAGCGCCGGGTGGGATACCCCCATACAATTACCAGGTAAACCTTATTTCATTTCAATTGAAAGAATGAATATTCAGCAATTCATAAATCTCCTTCAGCAATATGCGGTGGCCGTTGAATGGTTTAACACCAATACCATGACGGCCTTAAAGTCTGCGGTCATACTTGACTCAACGATCAGAAAGGAATACCACCTGCACGATAAGCCTTTACGCGAGAAATAAAAATAAACACACCCATGGAAGTGCATCATCATTCTCATACAGCAAGAAAAAAGTGGACCCATTATTTTTGGGAGTTCCTGATGTTGTTCCTCGCCGTGTTCTGTGGTTTCCTGGCAGAATACCAGCTGGAACATAAGATCGAGAAGGACCGGGAAAAACAATATGTACAATCGCTGGTGGAGGACCTGCAACAAGACACTTCCAATCTGCTCCTTTCCATTGAGTATTTCAAGCGGCAGGATAGCTATTTTGACACGATCCAAAACCTGTTTCCCCAGTTGGGCCAGGGATATAATCATTCGCTGATTAACAGTATGGTGATGGTGATGGGTTGGAAAGATTTTATCGCAACCGATAAAACAATGGAGCAGTTGAAATATGCGGGTGGTATGCGCTTGATAAGGAAAAGAAAGGTTGCAGACGCCATTGCCGGATATGATGCCTTATTAAGGAAATACCAGACGGATCTGCAGGAACTCAATCTAGCGCTTGCCCGGGTAGACGACAAATTGGGTCAGTTCATAAATTTCCACGCCCTGGAGCGGGCGCAAAGATCCATCACATTTGAAGAGATGGAAAAAGGAGAAGAAAATTACTTATTGAGATCAGATCCACCGACGCTCGGTGAATATTACAACCGGATCTGGGTCTACCGTTACTTGCGCAGTATAACGGTGGACAATTATGAAAAAACTATATACCACGGCATCTGATCTGATTTCTTTGTTAAACAACGCGTATCATTTGAAATAAACTTATGGAAGTACACGCACATACCCATACTCCCCGAAAAAAATGGACGCACTATCTCTGGGAGTTCCTCATGCTCTTCCTGGCAGTGTTCTGTGGATTTTTGGCAGAATACAAACTGGAACATACCATCGAACACCAGCGGGAGAAACAGTACATACGATCCCTGATCGCAGATCTGAAAAGTGATCAGGAGGTTTTAGCCAGCCATATGCTTCACGTCAGTAAAGGGCTTTCTATGATGGACAGCGTAATTTATTATCTGAATACGCCTGTTGCTATCCCCGATAATACCGGGACGTTGTATTACCTGGCAAGACTCGCTCCGCGACTGAACCCCCTCTCTACCAATAACAGGACCTTTGAACAATTAAAGAACTCAGGCAATTTCAGATTGATAAGGGATCTCAGCACCTCCAATAAGATCATGACCTATTATGAGAAGTTCCCTCTTATACGTTTGCTTGAATCGGTCAATGAGACCGAATTCAATGAATATAAAAAGATAGCTGCTAAAATTTTCGATCCTGCTGTCTTCATAAAAATGGAAGGGAAAGATGATGAGATCACAAGAGGCACCGAGGATCCGCCCTTACGTACAACCGATCACGAGTTATTGCAGGAGCTTTCTGTTTTTGCAGTATACCTGCATGGCACTAAAAAAGGGATATTGGGTGCCGATAAGGAATTAAAGATAGCAGGCACTGAATTGATCAACTACCTGGAAAACGAATATCATTTGAAATGAAAAAGCAATATGCCATTAGTTTTGGTCACGCAACTTCAAAAAATTAATATATGGCCGATACACTAACTGCCAATAAAACAAGGATCGAGTCTATCGACCTGCTTCGGGGATTGGTCATGATCATCATGGCGCTTGATCATACACGGGACTTTTTTCACCACGCAGCATTTACTGAAGATCCCCTTAATCCCGCGACCACCTACCCTGCGCTTTACTTCACACGATGGATCACCCATTTTTGTGCACCTGTATTTGTTTTCCTTTCCGGCGCATCAGCGTGGCTGCAAAGCAGGAAGAAATCGAAGAAAGAGTTAAGCTCGTTTTTGATCAAAAGAGGTTTATGGCTAATACTCATGGAGATCACGATCATAAATTTTTCGTTCAGTTTTGATATCCATTTTAACCAGGTCGCTTTACAAACTATCTGGTCCATCGGTATCAGTATGGTTATTTTAGGTTTGGTCATCTGGCTCCCTTTCAACGCCATATTAGCGTTGGGACTACTGATCGTCCTTGGACATAATGCGCTTGATTATTATGAGAAGGCAAATCCAAACGGTCTCAGTACCGGTTATCATATCCTGCACCAGCCCGGTTTTTTTAACTTCAAAAACAATTTTCATTTGCTGGTCATGTACCCTTTCCTTTCGTGGACGGGATTGATGCTGATGGGCTATTGCTTTGGTAAGTTGTTATATACTACACAGGGACCGGGTCAGAAAAAAATACTCTTAGGGCTGGGAATTGGTATCACTTTATTCTTCATCCTCCTGAGGTTTCTGGATATATATGGCGATCCCGACGTGATCAATGGGACGGGTAAACCAATCGATTCACTTTATTCTTTCCTCGACACAAGAAAATATCCACCTTCCCTGCTTTATACGACGATGACCATTGGACCGGCCTTATTATTTATGGCCTTCTTCCCTCGCAACAGGAGTCGTATTGGAAAAATGATCGCTGTATATGGAAGAGTACCCTTCTTTTATTATATCATCCATTTTTACCTGATACATTTGATCAGCATGGGATTCTTTCTTGCAAGGGGTCACTCCTTTAAAGATGGATTGAATAACCAGGTCATGACCCCCAACTTTCTTAAACCCGGTGAAGGGGTCAACCTATGGTGGGTGTACCTGGTATGGGCGAGCGTTGTGATATCGCTTTACCCGCTTTGCAAATGGTATGATAATTACAAAACAAGTCATAAGGATAAATGGTGGCTGAGTTATTTGTAAATTGGAACCGGAAAAAATCAAGTCATGATCGGAGAAAATACTACCTGGAAAGGCCGCCTGCTACGCATTGTCATCTATGTACTGGTAGGATTTGGTTGTGCCTTTCTTTATAACTATCTAAAGAAATAGCCGAATGGAGGTACACCATCACACGAAATCAATCGGGTCACACCCGGCAAAGAAAAAATGGGCTCATTATTTCTGGGAGTTCTTTATGTTGTTCCTGGCCGTCACTCTTGGATTTTTTGTAGAGAACTGGCGGGAACACGGCATAGAACATAAACGGGCCAGGGAATATGCAAATATGTTGAAACTTGACTTAATGAATGATACTTTGTCATTAGATCATTTGATCAATGTACTGAAAGAAGAGTCCGCAAATCGGGATTTAGTTATCACCTTGCTGAATAAAAATAAAAATGATATAACCCTGGCAGATCTGAGAAAAAAAGATACGCTCACTTTTTTAATCGATTATTTTCAGCCAAACAACGCCACATTGGAACAAATGAAAAGCTCGGGAGGTCTGCGTTACTTCCAAAATATAACATTGGTAGGTAGTCTTGCCTATTACGATTGGTCAATTAAACATTATTTTGAAATGAGACGTGATTTAGAAAATATTTACGGGGATAAGTCGAGTGAGCATTTTTTGCAATTTGACATTCATATGGAAGAGTTTCTAAGCGAAACGGCTGATATGGATTCCACTTTGTCTGCACTAAAAGCAGGTTATAATTTCGATTCCTGGTTGGAAGTAAAAAAAATAACTGAAGTGCAGACTTTTTTCAAAACATTCCTTAAAGAAGGAATTTATCCTGATTTAAAAAGACAAGCAAAAGCTATTATTGATATTTTGAATAAAGAATATCATTTTAAATAAAAACCCATGGACCAGACCACACTCGGCATTGGCACC
>DATLCB010000120.1:0-19095 GCA_035526625.1 Chitinophagaceae bacterium | reverse complement strand
GTGGCGGCAGTAAAAAAGAAACGGGTTGTTGCAACCTGGACTCCTTCAATGACGCAAGACAAGCCGCAGTCGAACATGGATTCGCACATTATATCCTCGATATCCGCGAGGAGTTCGGCGATTTTGTGATCGAGAATTTTGTGGATGAATATATCGCGGGTCGCACACCCAATCCCTGTGTTCTCTGCAACACACATATCAAGTGGAGAGCGTTATTAAAGCGGGCGGATGCTTTAGGTTGCGATCATATAGCTACAGGTCATTATGCTAAAATAAGACAGCATGATAATGGTCGTTTCGTTGTCAGCAAAGCCATTGATGAGACCAAAGATCAGAGTTATGTACTTTGGGGATTGCAGCAGGACCTGTTAAGCCGGACACTACTGCCCCTGGGCCCTTACCGCAAAACAGCGATCCGCCAAATGGCACATGATTATGGCTATCCTGAACTCGCCAAAAAAAGCGAGAGCTATGAGATCTGTTTTGTACCCGACAATGATTACCGCGGTTTTTTAAAAAGGAAAGTGGAAGGTCTCGAAGAAAAAGTGAATGGAGGGAATTTTGTTGATAAGAACGGTACAATCTTAGGTCAGCATAAGGGTTATCCTTTTTATACGATCGGCCAAAGAAAAGGTTTGGATATCGCTTTTGGCAAACCTGTATTTGTAACTAAGATCGACCCTGACAATAACACCGTGATGCTGGGTGATGAAGAGGACCTCGAGCAAAATGAAATGACGGTGGGAAAATTGAACCTGCTGAAATATGATTCGATCACGCCTGGTATGGAAGCTACGACGAAGATCCGTTACAAAGACAAGGGTGCACTTTCCAACATCTATCCTGTTGACGGTTACATGAAGGTCCGCTTTTACGAAAACGTAAAAGGCATCGCTCCGGGTCAAAGTGCTGTATTCTATGAAGGAGATGATGTGATCGGTGGAGGGATAATACAGTCTGGAGTTCTTAGTCTTTAGCAGAAGGCCACCGGATCATTTAGTAATACTCCACTTTTTACCTCCTTCACCATCGCGATTGACTAAGATTAAGGACTGATTTTCAGGCAATAAGTCTTAAACAAATACGTTTTTGAACGGGGAAGTATGTTTACCGCGTTTTGTTTGTAGCTTTAAATATCCGAACCCCTGGCAAACAACATTTAACCGTGAATCAGAAAAACCACTAATGAGAATCCTTTCTATCCCCCGCTTCTTCATTCTTGCCATTAGTTGCATTGTATTTTTTTCCTGTAATGAGAAAGAAGATTATGCTTCAGACACGATCAAAGATTATATGCCGATGGCGGCGGGCAAATACATTACCTACCGCGTGGATTCATTGGTATTCGGCAGTTTTGGTACGGTAGATGAAATTCACTCTTACCAGGTAAAGCACCAGGTCGATGCACAGATCACGGATAATCTGGGCAGGCCGGCTTTCAGGGTTTACCGTTATACCCGTGATACTGCGGGCCTTCAACCCTGGCAGCCTTCAGGAAGTTATATTGTTACTTTATTAGATAACCAGGCAGAAGTGGCAGAAGATAATCTTAAGGTCATCAAACTGCATACTCCTTTTACGAGCGGCTTTAGCTGGAAAGGCAACCGTTACCTTCCGGATAATCCTTATAATCCACTATTTAATATCAGCAATGACGATGATATGTCCGATTGGGATTTTTATTATGATGGTGGTCCCGCTTCATTTAGTTATAAGGGGAGGAATTACTCCAACGTATATACGGTAGAACAAATGGACGAGATATTCAATGTCCCGATCAATCCCACCGCTTATGCTTCAAAATCAAGGGCTGTTGACCGTTATTCAAAAGGTATAGGCCTTGTTTATCATCAATTTGAAATATGGGAATACCAGCCGCCGAGCTCAGGTGGCCCTCATAAAACCGGCTTTGGCATTACGATGTGGATGATCGACCATAATTAATATGAGTCTTTCGCCGTAAATTTGAGGATAATCATTCTCATGAAAAAAGCTTTACCCCTTTTCGTTCTATTGACGGTCGTATCAGCGATTTCCCAGGCACAGCTTACCCGTTATGTGATCAGGTTCAAGAATAAAGGAGGGACTCCCTATTCTTTTTCCAACCCTCTTGCCTATTTATCACAAAAAGCGATCGACAGAAGAACACGTTATGCTATTGCTATCGACAGTACCGATCTGCCGGTAACGCCTTCTTATATCACACAGGTCAGGAATGTAGCCAATGTCAATTTCCTGAACGTATCACGGTGGTTGAATGCAATTACCATCCAAACCAGCGATGCTAATGCGATCAATACGATCAATGCATTTCCTTTTGTGAAGTCGGTGACAGGTGTTGCTTCAAGGCCGGCTGATGGTGGACGGGGCGCCGAAACCAAATTTGCACAGGAAGTAAATGGCGATGAGTTGCCACTTCAAACCGGGCAAAGGATCGAAGCTGATTATTTTAATTATGGTACGGGTTCTTATAATGAGATCCACCTGCACAATGGTGAGTTCCTTCATAATATCGGGCTACGCGGGCAGAACATGCAGATAGCGATGCTTGATAACGGTTATAATAATTACACCAACCTGCGTTCTTTCGACAGTATGAATTTAAACGGACAGGTGCTGGGCACCTGGGATTTTGTGGCCCGTGAAGCCAATGTATCCAATGATGGTAGTCACGGCATGAATTGTCTTTCCATTATTGTAGCTAACGTTCCCGGCCAGTTCATTGGAAAAGCTCCTAAAGCCAGTTTCTGGTTGTACCAGACGGAAGATAATGCAAGCGAATATCCAATTGAAGAATTCAACTGGGCATGCGGTGCTGAAAGGGCCGACAGCAGTGGTGCGGATGTGATCTCTTCATCGCTGGGTTATGGTTTACTTTTTAGTGGAGGCCTTCCTGATTATCCTTATAGTTGGTTAGACGGAAACACGCTGATGGCTGCGATCGCAGCTGACCTGGCCGCCAAAAAAGGTATACTTCCTTTTATTGCAGCAGGCAATGAAGGAAATGGCTACTGGCGCTTTATCATTTCACCTGCAGATGCTGACAGTGCAATAGCTGTAGGCGCTGTAAGTGCAAGTGGTGCAGTAGCCAGTTTTTCCAGTTATGGCCCTTCAGGTGACGGACAAATTAAACCGGACATGGCTTCAGTCGGTTCGGGAACCATCATCCAAAATACTAATAACACGATCGGTACAGGCAGTGGAACTTCTTTTGCCTGTCCAAGTATGGCAGGCCTGGGTACTTGTCTCTGGCAGGGTTTCCCCGAGTTCAACAATATGAAAATCTTAAAGACACTGCAACAAGCCGGGCATAAGGCCAGCAACCCGGATGACCGTGTCGGTTACGGTATCCCCAATGTAAAACTTGCTTTTTCGAGATTGCTCACGGAGTATGCCACCTCTTCATCTTCTGTTAATGGATGCAGGGTAACAGTGAACTGGAACAGTAAAGATGTAAGCGCTATGAAATACGAGATCGAACGTAAAGCACCCGGTGAGCCGAATTATACCATGGTTGGCTTTGTACCTGCGCAAGCTGGTTCAATCCTGGCGAACAGGACCTACCAATTTGACAACGATCTGACGAGTGGTTCATCCGGAACTTATTCATACCGTATCCGCCAGGTCATTGATACAGCAGCCGCGGGATTTACAGCGGTGTATATTGATACGACAAATATCACCATCTCCTCTCCCTGTGTTGTAACCGGCACCATCAACCCAACCCAACCAGGAACCTATATCAGCGTTAATCCAAATCCTGTTGATGGAAGTAAGATACTGCTGGTAGTGGAAACACTAAATGCCATTACCAATATGCCGATATCAGTATACGACGCGAAGGGCAGTCTTATGTTGCAGGTAAGGTCATCGAAAGGAACCGGTAAAAAAACAATTGAGTTGCCCGCGGGGAAACTGGCCAAAGGAAAATATTATATCAAAGTGCTGGATGGCACAAAAGTGCTGGGGACAACAGAGTTCATCAAACTATGATCTTGGAGGCCCTATGAAGGAGCCCCTGGATAGGACTTTTGCAATAAGCAGGCAAACATCGTATCCGCTTTTTTATCATAACCTATTAACGATTCCATCTTCAAGCACTGAAGATGGAATTCTTTTTTAAGGAAAGCTATCGCTTCTTCGTTCTCCTTTTTAAAAACCGAGCAGGTGATATAAAGAAGAAAACTGCCTGGCTTCATACTGCCGGTTATATTGGTAAGGATCTTTTTTTGGAGCTCAGCGTAATGGTCGATCTTTTTTTCATCGAAAAAATACAATTGCTCAGGGGTTCTGGCCCATGTGCCGCTCCCGGTGCAGGGGACATCGGCAATGATAAGGTCGATGTCCGGGGTTGGAGGTTGGAGGTTGGGTTTCGTGAGATCCGCAAGAAACGATCTGTACTTAGTGATCCCTGCTTCTTTAAATCTCTTCCTTAAATTGATCAAAATGCTTTCTCTTATATCGCTAACGGATAGTTCGATATTACCTACGGTATCAATGGCCAGGATTGACTTACCCCCGCTTGCGGCGCAGCAATCCCATATCGATAGTTTGTTGTTTGTAGTTTTTAGTTTGTAGTCCTGTAAGAATTTTTCTATCCGTTGTGAACTGTGATCTTGTATCACGGCTTCCTTATTGATTTCGATGACCTCTTCGACCTTTGTACTATTTGAAAGTCGAACGCATGTTTCAGTTACCAGGTCAAATAAGATACCGGCATCTTTCAATTTTCGCACAACTTGTTGCGTATAGCCGGGTCTTATCCGCAGAAAAAGATCTGGCTGGATCAAAAAAGATAAAGCAAACTCTTCGGCATTGATCCCCTTGCTTAATTCTGTTGTCCATGGAAAAATATTATCAAGCCGTCCCCCGTGAGATAAAAGAGAATATTTTTCAGGCGCGGACATTAATGACATACTATTCCACCCTGGCCGGAGCTGCTCCAATATCTCGTTCTGACCTTCAGAACAAAGGAGCAGGCTTTTTAAGACCCTGTCTTCCAACGGGTCTTTACTAAAAAGTTTTCCTGTACGGAAACTGCAATAGCAGAGATGTGCGATCGTCTTCCTGTCACGGGAGCCGAATTTTTTATTCAAAGCAAAATACTTCTTCAGGCAAGATGCAAAAGGTTCAGAGCCGTCATAGGCTGAAAGAATAGCACTACTGGAGTTCAGGTATGAATGAAAACGGCTCACGTATTAAAATAACAAAAGACCTGCCTCTTATGCAACAACAAAGCTGTGGTTCTATTGATAATAATATTTCGATGCTGTAACCGTTCCGCCTGGTGAACGGGTACCGTAAGAAGAGTCGGGTTTATTGGCGGTATTATATCTATAGGTAAGATCCATTGTAAAATCCTGTGTTGGGTCGATGGTATTAGTAACAACCATTTTGGTGCTGTTATTGGCGCTATATAGACCCAATCTTCCCAATAAGACCCCTTCGTTCAGAATGATCAGCGCATTTACTTTCGCATCTACAGTAAAGGTCTGCGCAGTAGCCGGCGAGAGTGGGCCGCCGGGTGCCGTGGCAGCATCTGTGCTAACAGAGAGCAGGTTCTTTCCATCAGCTGAATAGGTATAAGTGTTCCTAGCTGCGAGTACCGGAGGTATTGGGATCGGCAGCCCTGTCACCTGGAGATAGTGTTCATCCTTACTGATCCTCCCGGAAGCATATGTATAAACCGCACTGTCCCGTACAGTAAAACCTGCTACAGTTAATTGGAATACAGAATAAGTGTATTGGGACGTCGTTGTATTATAGTTATAATTTGTCACAATACTATCGATACCACCCGCAAGCAGGGCAGCTGCTTTCTGTACTGTTTTAGTAATGATACCCGACCCGTTCCTTGTAATGATAAGATCATTATTTAGATCCTGGCCGTTACCTATGCCATTGATCAGCTCACGTATCACCCTTTTATTGGCATCATAGAAATAATCGGTTTGCGTAGTATCTGTGGCACCGGTCTTTGATTTTATGCGGTATAGCACAGGTCCATTGTCAACCACTCCTGGGGTACTCCAGTCGATCTCTTTCTGGCAGGCAAAAAGAACAATGCATATTAGGGGTAGAAGGAATGTTTTTTTCATATGTATCTCTTATAATTCAAGTAAAGTTTTTACGGGGTCCTTGCCGATCAATAACTGCTCCGGGTTCTCCAACAATTCTTTTACTCTTACGAGAAAGCTTACCGATTCCCTGCCGTCAATGATGCGATGATCATAACTAAGCGCCAGGTACATCATCGGCCTTACTACCACCTGTCCATTCACTACCATCGGCCTTTCCTGTATCTTATGCATCCCCAATATAGCGCTTTGGGGGATATTGATGATCGGTGTGCTCATCAGTGAACCGAAAACGCCACCATTCGTGATGGTGAAAGTTCCGCCGGTCAATTCTTCTGCTGTTAGTTTACTGTCTCTTGCTTTTCCCGCAAGTTCTATTACATTCCTTTCAATATCGGCCATACTCTTGCTTTCCACATTCCTCATCACCGGGACCGTCAAGCCTCTTGGTGTACTTACTGCGATACTAATATCCGCATAATCGTGGTATACTAACTGGTCGCCGTCGATATAGGCATTGACAGATGGCCACTCGGCCAATGCAGTGGCACAGGCTTTGGCAAAAAAGCTCATAAAACCCAGGCCTACTCCATGTATCTCTTTGAACTTATCCTTGTACTTTGTTCTTATTTCCATGATGCTGCCCATATCCACTTCATTGAAAGTGGTAAGCATGGCAGTTGTATTCTTAGCTTCGACCAATCTTCTTGAGATCGTCTTGCGGAGGTTGCTCATTTTTTCGGTCCGCACATTGCGACTGAAAAGTTCGGCTCGATTGAATCCTTTTTTACCGGCCCCGAGAGCTAGCGGGGTGGATAAAGCCGCGAGTACATCGTCCTTTAATATTTTACCCGCAGGTCCTGTAGGAGTAACAGTGGCAGGATCAACTTTCCTATCCGCAATGATGGCAGAAGCTACCGGGCTTGCTTTGATATCATTGGATATTGCAGTAACAGGTGCCGTTGAAGTTGCTTGTTTGTTATTGCTTGCCGATTTTGAATTTTTTTCCGCTTTTGGAGGTTTTTGGTTTTCTGCCATTGCCTTTTGAGAACCGTTCTCTGAGTTGTCCGAAAGAGTGCTTTCAGAGTGGCTCCCGGCCCCGGGCTCCTGTCCTCTTTCAGGTTTTGCAGCTTTATCATCTATGCTTGCCAGCAGATCACCGATCTTAATAGTATCTCCTTCTTTGATTGCGCCGAGTTTAATGATACCGGCCTGTTCCGCATTCACTTCAAAAGTTGCTTTCTCGCTTTCAAGTTCAGCGATCACTTCATCCCTTTCCACATACTCCCCATCTTTTTTATTCCATTTAAGCAAAGTGACCTCACTGATGGACTCACCTACTGTTGGAACTTTGATATCGATCATAAGACCTTATTTCAGATTTATATACTAAACGCTGTTTCTATAATTTCTCCTTGCTCCTGCACATGCACTTTATGGTAACCGGTAGCCGTGGAGGCAGATGCCTGCCGGCTGATGATACCGAAGTTAATTGACTTCAGGTTCATTTGCAGAAAGGAGGCCGCCCCCATGTTCAAAGGTTCTTCTTGTACCCAGAACCAGGTGGCTTTCGAGTATTTTTTATTCAGGGCTTCGAGTTGCTTATACGGCAAAGGATAGATCTGCTCAAGACGGATGATAGCAATATCATCTCTTTTTTCTTTTTGCTGACGCTCCACCATGTCAAAATATATCTTGCCGCTGCACAACAGGACCTTTTTCACTTTTGTTGCATCCTTATTAGTATCGTCTATCACTTCCTTAAACCCACCGGTTGTGAATTCATCCATGGTCGAATAGCTGCCGGTGTGGCGGAGGTTGGCCTTCGGTGAAAAGATGATCAATGGTTTCCGGAAGGGCCAGGCAAGCTGTCTTCTTAATCCATGAAATAAATTAGCCGAGGTCGTGATGTTGACAACAACCAAATTAAGTTCAGCAGATAATTGTAAGAACCTCTCCAGCCTTGCACTGCTATGTTCAGGCCCCTGTCCCTCGTAGCCATGTGGAAGAAATAGAGTGACCCCGTTCATCCGGTTCCACTTTTGTTCGCCGGCTGCAATGAATTGATCGATCATTATCTGGGCTCCATTTCCAAAATCCCCAAACTGTGCTTCCCAAAGTACCAGTGCGTTTGGATTAGCCATTGCATAACCGTACTCAAAACCAAGTACACCATATTCACTTAATAAGGAATTATATATCCTGAATTTTCCCTGCGCCCCCGCTAGGCGGCCCAGGCGGTTATAGGGTTTATCGTTATTCTCATCTCTTAAAATCGCATGACGATGAGAAAAAGTTCCCCTCCTTACATCCTGCCCGCTCATCCGGACATCTTTTCCTTCAAGCAATAAGCTCCCATAGGCCATCAATTCCCCGGTAGCCCAATCCACTTTTCTTTCTGTCTCAAACAGCTTCACCTTATCCTGTAATATCTTCTCTACTTTCCGGAGGGGTTTGAAATCGACCGGCCATTGCATTAACGCCTCAAACACTTTTTTAAAACTATCCGCGCTGATAGCTGTGACTGGTGAAGCGTCGAAATCACTCCCATTTGCACGGCGCAATTTTCTCCATGCTAATTCGGGTGGCTGGTAATTATAAGGCAAAGGATGTTGTTTGACCTCATCCAACCTTTCCTGAAGATCGGCCCAGAATTTTTTCTCCATTTCCTTTGCGAGTTCCTGGGCATCGGGCTCACCGTTCTCCAGCAAATATTTTACATACACTTCTCTTGGATTAGGATGCTTGTCGATCAGCGCATACAGATGTGGCTGGGTGAATTTCGGATCATCGCCTTCATTATGTCCATGACGACGATAGCATACCATATCAATGAACACATCCGAATTGAACTCCTGCCTGTATCGTGTGGCGATCTCCACGCATTTGATCACTGCTTCAGGGTCGTCGCCGTTTACATGGAATACGGGAGCCTGGATGGCCGCAGCCAGTGATGTGCAATAGTCAGAACTTCTTGCGTCATCAAAA
Organism: Chitinophagaceae bacterium; assembly: GCA_035526625.1. GTDB lineage: Bacteria > Bacteroidota > Bacteroidia > Chitinophagales > Chitinophagaceae > JJ008. The sequence goes on along the minus strand of DATLCB010000120.1, from coordinate 10,030 downwards.
TCTGTGGTGAAACCTATCTGGTTATTAATAACAAAATGCATTGTGCCACCCGTATAATATCCTTTCAGGTAAGCCATTTGAAGCACTTCATATACAACTCCCTGGCCCGCAATAGAAGCATCTCCATGAATAAGTATCGGGAGGATCTTATCAAAATCACTTTTATACATCACGTCAGCCTTTGCTCTGGAAAAACCTACGACCACGGGATTTACCGCTTCCAGGTGAGAGGGATTTGGCATCAGTTTGAGATGGACCGTTTTATTATTAGCTGTTTGCACCTCGCTTCCATAACCCATATGATATTTCACATCGCCACTGCCCATCGTCTGGTCCAGTTTGGCGGTTCCTTCAAATTCACTGAAAATCTGTTCATAAGTTTTGCCCATGATATTAGCCAGTACATTGAGCCTGCCACGATGGGCCATGCCGATAACCACTTCCTGTACCTCGTTGTCAGCCGCTGTGCTTATGATGGAGTCGAGTGCGGCAATGGTCGTCTCCCCCCCTTCAAGTGAAAATCTTTTTTGCCCTACATACTTGGTATGAAGGAACTTTTCAAACATCACGCCCTGGTTCAGTTTCTCCAATATCCTTTTCTTTTTTGTGAGGGGCAATGCATCCTGCATGGTATGCTCGATGGCATGAGTGAGCCAATCCACTTTCTTTTGATCGCTGATATATTTGAATTCAAAACCGGTATGACCGGCATAACATTGTTCGAGGTGATGCAAAATATTACGGAGCGAAGTGGCTCCGAGTCCGAGCAAATTGCCAACCTGGAATTTTTTGTCAAGATCGGCATCCGTAAAACCATAAAAAGACAATTCAATATTGGCGCCCCTGTCCTTTCTTGTCCGGATCGGGTTGGTCTTTGCCAGCAAGTGTCCCTTATTGCGATATCCAAGGATCAGCCGGTACGCTCCAAGCTCTCTCATCCATCCGATATCTATCACATCTGCGTCAACACTTACCGAAACAGGAGCGGTTGTTGAAATGGGTATTGATTCTTTGGCTGTCGGACTTTTTCCATTTGAAGTAGCATTGGTGACTGCGAAATCAAATCCCTCAAAGAATTTCCTCATGTCAGGGTCTACACTATGGGGATCTTTAACAAACTCCTGGTACAGGTTTTCTATAAATGCAGGGGAAGAATTAGTGATATAGGAAAAATCCTTCATGAAGGAAGAAAATTTAGAAATGACTGGTTAATGAGCCCCAAATATCGTTCAAAAAAAGGGAAAATAAGAGCTCATTTTGAGGGCTTTATACAAAGCTCCTTGCCGTTTGGTCTAAGTGAAAAAATAAAAATTGAAGGCTGGTAAAGGCCAATTAAACAGTTGAAAATTTGGTGATTACCCCCCTCAACCCTACCTTTGCCTCCCGATAAAAACGGACTAAAAAAGATAGAATGGCTAATCACAGTGCAACAAAAAAGGATGCCCGCCAGGCGGCAAAACGTCGTGACAGAAATAAATACTATGGCAAGACTACACGTAATGCCATTCGTGACCTTAAAGCTTCGGGTGCAAAAGAAATGGGTGAGCAGTTCCCCAAAGTAGCTTCAATGATCGATAAGCTCGCTAAAAAAGGTATCATTCACAAGAACAAAGCAGCCAACCTTAAAAGCAAACTGGCGAAAAAAACAAAAGCAGCCAAATAAGCTTTCAAATAAATCATGGAAAAGGCACTTCATTTTGAAGTGCCTTTTTTAATTTGGGAACAATATGAAGAAACTAATTTTCAGCATCCAACTCCTCCTTGTCGCTCACGCTGTAATGGCACAAAACATAAGTACACGATTCGAACGGTCGGGTGGTAAGCAAACACCCACTTATTTCGAGATCGTGGAGTGGTGGAAGAACCTGGATGAAAGATCAGGGAAAGTTAAGATGCTGACAATGGGGATGACCGATGCTGGTTATCCCCTTCACCTGATCGTTGTTGCCAATAACGGCGATTTTAATTTTGACAATATCAGGAAGAATAACAAGCGCCTCATACTCATCAATAACGGAATTCACCCCGGCGAACCTGATGGAGTAGATGCAAGCATGCTGCTCGCAAGGGATATCGTGAGTAATAAATACAAGATCCCCGATAATGTAGTGCTGGCCTTCATTCCTATTTATAATATCGGCGGCTGCCTTAACCGGAGCAGTAATTATCGTGTTGACCAGAATGGTCCCGAAGAATTTGGTTTCCGCGGCAATTCACAAAACCTCGACCTTAACAGGGATTTCATCAAATGCGATTCAAAAGATGCGCGGGCTTTTTCTGAGATATTCCATCTTACCGATCCGGATGTTTTTGTAGATAACCATGTAAGCAATGGCGCCGACTACCAGCATGTGATGACATTGCTGACCACACAGCACGATAAGCTTGGCGGAGTAATGGGCGATTATTTGAATAACCAGTTTGAACCAGCATTGTATTCTTCGATGAAAACAAAAGGATATGACCTGGTTCCATACGTAAATTCTTTTGGTGATGGTCCTGAAAGTGGATGGCCCGAATATTATGATGGTCCAAGGTATGGAAGTGGCTACGCCGCCCTATGGCACAGTTTTTCTTTTGTCCCGGAAACACATATGCTGAAATCGTATGATCAGCGGGTAAAAGCAACTTATGCATTGATGCAATCTTTCATTGAATTCACGGGTACGAACAGCGAAAAAATAAAGGAGCTGCGTGATCAAACGAAACGTTCGGTTCTCTCGCAAGTTGAATTCCCTATTGCCTGGACACTTGACCGGTCCAAATTCAAAGAAGTATTGTATAAAGGATATGAAGGTGGACGTAAGCCAAGCGAGGTATCCGGTTTGCCCAGATTGTATTACGACAGGAGCAAACCTTTTGAAAAGACGATCAGGATCTTTAATTATTATCCTGCTAAAACCTTTATTTCAAAACCAAAAGCCTATATCATCCCACAAGGATGGTGGAAAGTGATCGACCTGCTAAAACTCAACAAAGTACAAATGACCCAGCTGAAAAAAGACAGCACGCTAGTAGTTGAAGTTTATAAGATCGAGGACTACAAAACGCTGCCCCGGCAGTATGAGATGCACCATCTGAACAGCGATGTTAAGGTCAGTAGCAGTATGCAGTCATTGACATTCAGGAAAGGAGACTGGTATATTCCGATGAACCAGGAAGCCAATCGCTTTTTAATAGAAACATTGGAGCCCCAGGCTGAAGACTCCTATTTCGCCTGGAATTATTTTGATGCCATACTTGGTCAGAAAGAGGGATACTCTGCTTATGCTTTTGAAGATATTGCTGCCGACTATTTAAAAAATAATCCTGAATTAAAGAACAAGCTGGAACAACAAAGGCTGAAGGATACTGCTTTTGCTAAAAGTGGAAGAGCTCAATTGAATTTTGTTTACCAGAACTCCCCCTGGTTTGAGCCGGACCTGAACCGTTACCCGGTTTACAGGGTGATAAAATAGTTTAAGCTGTTTCGCTGACGAGGTCTTCTTCCAGATTGGAGCCCTCGTCCATTTTTTTGAAGATAAGTCGGCCAAACAAGAGACTCAATAAAAGAACGAATATACTCAGGTAGCCTACCCAGTTGTAATTACGTATGGCACCGGATCTTTCAGTTTGAACGATCGCACCCGCACATAATGCTGCCAATCCGCTGCCCAATTGCTGGACACTTCCATTAACACTCATAAAACTTCCTCTTTGCGAAGGCTCGACCACTTCACTTATCATTGCCTGTGCCGTTACAATACGTCCGGTAGCCACGATGAACCAGAAAGAAAAGAACATAAGCACTATTCCAAATGGCACATTTGGCATCCTGGTTATGATCAATACCATGAAGAGAGAAAGGAAGACAGAGACCGAAAATACATTTAGTTTACCCAGTTTATCTGCCATACGGCCCAGGTAAATGGCAGCTACCAGGGAAGAAATGCCGCCGGCAAGGTAGATCATGGGGGTTGCATCCTTCGAAAACCCTTTGTTGAATTCCAGGTAAGGATTGATAAATGGTATGATGAGAAAGTGTCCCATCATCAGCAGTCCGGAAAATAAAAGGGCGGACCGTTGTGCGGGGATCTTACAAACTGTGATAAGCGCATTGACCGGGGATATCTTCTTTGCTTCTGCTGTTATATGAGCCGTCATACTCGGGATGATCCGTATGATAAGGGGGATGAAGACCACTCCGAGCCCACCGATCAGCAGGAAAGGCACATGCCAGTCATTTTTAAAAAGATTGGTGAGATAAAGAGATATAGGAACACCCAGGATCGAAGCAGCAGCAAAGCCTCCCATCACGGCACCCATTGCTCTTCCCCGGCGCTCATAAGTGAACATATCGGCAACGATCGAAAATACCTGTGCGCCGATAATGCCCCCGAAAAGTCCTGCAATGATGCGGGCTGCTAATAACAGCCCATAGGTCGGAGCGATCCCGCAGGCCAGTGTGGCAAGTACAAAACCAATATAGGCAAGGAGTAAAGACCTTTTCCTGTCGAACCTGTCGATAAACATGGCTACTATCAACCCGGAAAAGAAAGCGCTGATAGAATAGGCTGCCACCAGTATACTGAATTTCATTGCAGGCAACAACATATAATTATTCAATGGCATCATGATCATGAAATCCAGGATGTGTGTGAAATTCAGGGCAGCCAGTAAAACCAATATGATGCGCTCTTTCTTTGTCATGCAAACCACAAAGATTAATGAAAATGATTAGATAGCAAAACCTATTCAGGATAACAGATCTGAGGTCAAAAGGAAAATATCTTAAGTGAAGTTCATTGCGTACTGATAAAATTAATGAACATTGTTGTAGAAGATCCTTCCCAGGGATGGATGGCTTTATAGAGTTTCGGCCCTTACAGCATTTTACTTATGCACAAAGCCCCTGTACGAAATTACTGGCATGATTTGAGTCCTGCTCCTGTAAGGACATTTTTTTTACCCCACGAAAACTATACAATGAAAAGGATCTTTATCTTGATGGGATTAGTATGCTCTTACTTCTTCTCGCAAGCTCAACTATCAACAGCGGCAACTTTTACGGAAACGAATTTTACTGACGACAGGGTGCCGGGTAAAATAATGTTTAAAAAAAACGGCCAATATGTAAAAGCTTATCTCAATAATGTGCCGTCTGCCGTCCTGGCCGATTTTACAAAACGATACGAAGACCCGTCCATTGTATCTTGGGTAATAGATGAGTCCGATATCACGGGGTATTTCAACTTAGATAAGGAATCCGTCATTGTTTCTTATAAGAAGGATGGCTACCTCGTTTCTATCCGGAAAACCTATGATAGTACAAAATTGGTTAAGCAAGTAAGAGACTTTCTTCACGACGAATTAAAAAAAGGTTACCTGATCAACCTCGTTACAGAAATAATAATTAATGATGGCACACTCTACGAAGTAACACTCCTAAAACAGCAGCAAGTATTTGTTATAACTCTTTCGAAGAAAAGAAATGGGGATATCCTGGTAAGTGATAGGTTATACTATACGCAGGTAGCTGTTAAGAATATCTGATATGTTGAGTTAATAGGATTTCGAAATTCCAGTTTCATCGGTGGTCTGACATCTTCACCTTAAGAGATCTACCTTCTTGTTATTTACACTATGAGAAGCTAATGGCTTTTAAAAATGAAGCTGTGGCCGCTGCTATTAAGGGAAGAATTGTTTGATATACAGGAAACTGTAAATAGATATCAGGTTCTTTTACCCATAAAATCTTACGCTTTACCAATAAAAAGCCTGCTCATACCCAATCTGGTTGGCATCTGGGATCATTAGCTGCTATTTTCAACTATCCGAATGCCGATTCTTTTGTGACTTCTTACGACCAATTCTTAACTAAACCGGCAGGAGGGTTTATTTATGAGAAAAATATTTTTGTTCTTAAGCTTCCTCGTAATTCTTGGTCAGACCGTTTGTGCTCAAAGCGTAAAAAAAGAAACCACGATCCGCCATGATATCGACAGTCTGAAAAAATTATTGCCGGGTCTTCGACTTAGCGCCAGGGTAGATTGTATGAATACGCTGGCACATAAGTACTCATGGCTTCCGGAGACAGACAAACAAAAAATCGACTCCTTCATTTACTACTGTATTGAAGCAAACAAGGAAGCCAAAAGGATCGACTATAAAAAAGGGCTCGGCTATTCTTACCTGGGCCTGGCCAATATTGAAGCAACAAAAGCAAAGATCTACTACGACGAACATGATGATATTGACACTCCTCATATAAAAAGAGCAGAAGAATACAACAAGGAAGCCCTGCTTATCGGGGAGAAGATAAAAAATAAGGTAATCCAGGGGGGCGCCTGGTGGAATCTCGCTTCACTGATAGAAATGAGAAATTGGAATACGGACTTTGAGAAATGGAAACCCGATATGTCCCAGTATGAAGATTACCTGAAAAAAGCTGTTTTGATCCACCAGGCGAGCGGGGTTGAATTACAGAATGAATCCTATAAGGAGCAAGGTTTCGTGAATTGTACAGGTTGTATAGGAAATGAAAGATGGTTGGGTGGGTTGAACAGGGAAATCGGCAGGATCTATACCCGGAGAAAAGATTTTGGTACGGCAGTTCAATACATTCAAAAAGCTATTGGCTATTATGAAAAAGCTAATGAAACTGAATTGTTAGGGGATGCATTCACCATGCTTGCCAATGTCCATATGCAAGCAGGAAGGTTCGACAACCAGGAAAGTGCTTTAAAAAAGGCCTCAAATTATTTTCGGCTGGCCGGTGATGAAGCAAAGGAGAACCAGGCCTGTTTAACGTTAGCCACAAATTTTATCACACGGGGAGATTTTGAGAAAGGGTTTGAGTATTGCCAGCGTAGTATTGAACTGGCCGAAAAACTATCCGCTAACAGGCCATCAGGAAAACTCCCTGACCGGATCCTCGCCCAATCACTATTTTTTATGTCACGATTGTATAATATAGCCGGTGATTATGAGACCGCGCTGCAGTATATCCATCGTGCCCATATTTATTACCCGGCGGATTCAAATTCGCTGGCGCTATGGTCATCTGAGGCGGGAGACATACACCGCCTGAAAGGACATATTGATTCTGCAAAACTTTACATGTTCCCTTCAAAGAAAGTTGAAAAAACCGGTAATGGGAGACTACACCTCGTCCAGCTTTACATTGAATTAAAGCAATATGATGCTGCTGCTACACAGTTGAGTGACCTGGCCAGCACTGCGCGGAGAAATAATGATAAAGCAGGAATAGGCATTGGACTCATGCTGGAAGCGAAGATCCAATATGAAAAAAATAATTATGTGCTGGCACTGGAAAAGGCACAACAGGGGCTGGGCTATCTGAGATCTGTACAAAGAAGACCCCGTTTGATCGATAATTACGAATTGCTTTCATCCATCTTCCATCATCTCGGGAAAAATGATAGCGCTTATTATTATCTTAGAGAATATAATGTTCTCAAGGACTCGCTATTGAACCGGCAGTTTTACTGGAGACTCAATAACTATAAAAAAGAGGCTGAGGATATCAAAAGAACCAGCCAGATCAAAATACTCCAGAAAGATAACCAGATCAAAGAACAGCTTTTAGAGGCAGGGCTCCTGGTGAAACTGCGACATGAGGCTCAACTGGAACTGCTCGACAAACAGAATGAGATAAAGGATCAGCAGTTGCAGATCAAGGAACAGTCTATGAAGGAACAGGCGTTGCTGCAGGAAAAGGACAAATCCCTGCTCATACTACTCGATAAGGAGAATAGTCTGAAGGACCATCAAATAAAACAACAGTCATTTATCCGTAATGCCCTCCTTGGAGGGCTTTTCCTGTTTTTATTATTAGGGGTTTTTGCTTTCAGGAACTTATCTCTGAAAAGAAAATACGAACGACTGGCCACTGCAAAGACACAGGCAGAGTTCCAGCAAAAATTGGCTTCGCTGGAAATGCAGGCATTAAGAGCACAAATGAATCCTCATTTTATTTTCAATTGTCTGAGTTCTATCAACCGTTTTATTTTCAAGAACGACAATAAAGTGGCATCCGACTACCTGACCCGTTTCTCCCGCCTGATCCGGATGGTATTGATCCATTCGCAAAAGAAATTGATCTCTCTTGAAGATGAACTGGAAATGATGCGGATCTACCTTGACCTGGAACGTTTGCGCTTCCGCGATGCTTTTGATTACAGTATCACCACCACTAATATTGCTGATGTTGGCACTGTATTTATCCCTCCACTCCTCCTTCAACCTTTTTGTGAAAATGCTGTTTGGCATGGATTGATGCACAAGGAAAATAAAGGTCACCTGAAGGTGATCCTTAACGAAACAGAGAAGGCCGGAGAAAAGACCCTTTTATGTATCATAGAAGACGACGGTGTTGGACGTAAGAAAGCAGCTGACATGAAAAGCAAGTCGGCGGGCAGGGAGAAATCAATGGGACTCAAAATAACCACGGAACGTCTCGCATTGTTAAACCGGGATAATAATTTGCATACCTTTTACCAGATCGAAGATATTTTAGATGACAACAATGAAGTAGCGGGTACAAGAGTGCAATTGAAAATCAAACACCGCGAAACAACTGAAGAATATGTCTGACAATGGAACTAAGCTGAAAGCAATTCTCATAGATGACGAGCCCAATTGCTGTGAGATCTTGTCTGCTATGCTCGAATCAGATTGTCCTGAAGTTCAGGTGTCAGCTATTTGTAATAATGCCTCGGAAGGTAAGGTTGCAATACTCGAGCACTCTCCCAACTTAGTTTTTTTGGATGTGGAAATGCCCAAAATGAATGGCTTTGAGATGCTGGAACAACTAACCCCAATAGATTTCCACCTGATCTTCACGACCAGTTATGATCAATATGCACTAAAGGCCATCCGGTTCAGCGCCATTGATTATTTACTAAAACCTATAGACCGGGTAGAATTAAAAGGAGCTGTAGAAAAAGTAAAAGAAAAAATACAGGCGCCCATCCCGCAACAGTTAGAGATATTATTGCAAAAGCTCAGGCAGCCCGTTGTCATGATAAATAAAATTGCGTTGCCCACGATGGAAGGGTTGCAACTGATACCTGTGGAAAGCATCATCAGTTGTGAATCCAATGACAACTATACACAATTGCAGTTAAAAGCCGGTAAGAAGGTCATGGTAACGCGTTCATTAAAGGAAATGGAAGATATCCTGGAACATCATTCCTTTATCCGGGTGCATCGTTATTATATGGTGAACCTGAATGAAATCGAGAAGTACATTAAGGGAGAGGGTGGTTACCTGGTGATGAGCAATGGCAGCAGTATTGATGTGGCAAAAAACAAAAAAGAGGTGTTGCTAAAGAATTTATTGCCTTATAAAAAATAGCAGGAATACGCTATATCAGGTGCAAAAAAAAGCCCCGTCTTAAAAAGACAGGGCTCAATGAATATGGCAGCTACCTACTCTCCCGCATTGTGGTGCAGTACCATCGGCCATGAGGGGCTTAACTTCTCTGTTCGGTATGGGAAGAGGTGAACACCCTCGGCAAAACCACCATAAAGAGATGGCTGTTGGCTAGCAGCTAATAGCTATTAGCTAACGGCTTAATAAAGTGACATATTGGAAAATGTTAGGGAGTATCTGAACTTCTTATTTTTAGAAAATAAGTAAAAAAATTAAAGCGTACGGGCAATTAGTACTACTCGGCTTTACTGTTACCAGTTTTACACCTATAGCCTATCAACGTCATAGTCTTTGACGGCCCTTAAAAGTAAACTCATCTTGAAGAAGGTTTCACGCTTAGATGCTTTCAGCGTTTATCCTGTCCGTACATAGCTACTCGGCATTGCACCTGGCGGCACAACCGATACACCAGCGGTACGTACGACCCGGTCCTCTCGTACTAAGGTCATGTCTTCTCAATTTACTTGCGCCCACCACAGATAGGGACCGAACTGTCTTGCGACGTTCTGAACCCAGTTCACGTGCCACTTTAATCGGCGAACAGCCGAACCCTTGGGACCTTCTCCAGCCCCAGGATGTGACGAACCGACATCG
>DATLCB010000119.1:0-6163 GCA_035526625.1 Chitinophagaceae bacterium | reverse complement strand
TGATAGTGGCTAACTGATAATTTTCTAACTATCAATTGTCAGTTATCCTCTATTCACTGCTCCAGCTCATCTCCCCTCCTTTCTCATCCTTTAATAAGATACCGAGCTGCGATAGTTCATTCCTTATTTTATCAGAAGTGGCAAAATCCTTTTTTGTCTTTGCTTCTTTGCGGATATCGATCAGCAGTTGCATCACTCCCTGAAGTTTACCATTGTCCGCCTCGCTAACCGATTTCAATCCAAAAATATCTTCCAGGTAGCTTTTGAATTTGGATTGCATTAATTGCAGGGTTTCCGTCGAAATAGCAGTGATCGGGATGGTTTTATCCCTGATCGAATTGATGACAGGCACCAGTTCAAACATACTGGCCAATACCCTTGCTGTATTGAAATCATCATTCATATGCTCGTCGAACTCAGCTACAAGCTTCACGCATTTAGCCTCCAGCTCATTATCTTCTGCCTGCAACTTGCGCCCTGCAGCCTGCAGCTTCCCTAACGTTTCATAAGCTTCCCACAATCGCTTCAACCCTTTCTCAGCTGCCTGCAACGCTTCATTGCTGAAATCCAATGTACTTCTGTAATGAGTTTGAAGCATGAAGAAACGGACATTCATCGGCGAATAAGCTTTCTCCAGCAGCGGATGTGAGCCGCTGAATAATTCTTCCGGTAAAAATCCATTCCCGGCACTCTTACTCATCCTTACACCATTCACGGTAAGCATGTTCGTATGCAGCCAATACCGTACAGGTGCTACTTTATAACAGGCTTGTGATTGAGCGATCTCATTGGTATGATGTGTAGCAGCAAGATCCATTCCCCCGCCATGTATATCAAATTGCTTACCCAAATATTTTTCACTCATCGCCGAACACTCGATATGCCAGCCAGGAAAACCCATACCCCATGGCGATGGCCATTGCATCAGGTGCTCGGGTCCGGCTTTGATCCAGAGTGCAAAATCAAGACGGCCTTTTTTCTCATCCTGCCCCCCTAATTCTCTTGTTCCTTCCAACAGATCCTCCAGCTTCCGGTTGGTCAGTATGCCATAAGGTTTTTCGGTATTGTATTTCTCTACATCAAAATATACTGTACCGTTCACCACATAGGCATAGCCATTCTCAATAATCTGCTCTGTCATTTTTATCTGTTCACTGATATGACCTGTAGCAGTTGGTTCAATGGTTGGCGGCAGATTATTAAATAGCTCCATCACTTTCCGGAAGCCTACAGTGTACCGCTGCACGATCTCCATCGGCTCTAATCGTTCGAGCCGGGCTTTCTTGGAAAATTTATCATCGCCTTCATCCCTGTCACCCTCAAGGTGACCGGCATCCGTAATATTCCGGACATACCTAACTTTAAAACCGAGATATACCAGGTAACGGTAGATAATATCAAAAGAGATAAAAGTGCGGCAATTACCGAGATGGACATCGCTGTACACCGTAGGTCCGCAAACGTACAGACCCACATGATGTGCTGTCAATGGTTCAAAAAACTCTTTCTGCCTTGATAAAGTATTGTATAGTTTCAGTCCGCTCATATCCGCCGATAAGCGTCAAAAATAATCATTCCGGCCTATTTCTTTAATTCAACATCTGCCAGCAGCATATAGTGATCGGAAAGATTCTTAACGATACGGTTAAATTGTTTGACCGTGAAATGCCGGTCGGTAAAGATATAATCGATCCGCAGCGTAGGCGACAGGGCCGCGAATGTGCGGCCGATCCCAAAACCTTTTTTAAGAAAAGCATCCTGCATACTTCCTTTTATCGTATTATATGCATAGGAATTGGGTACATCATTCATATCGATACCCAGCAGGCTGGGATGAGGAGAATTGCTCATCACTTCATGCACCAGGTCGGCTTGTATACTGCGATGGGAAAAAGCTTTCTTCATCTTTCCAAGGATTGTCCTTGAATTGGATAAGAGGCTGTCATTGGCATTCTTGATCTCCCTGAGGCGTTCATAATCCTTCTTTCCAAGTTGCAACGATTGAAGATGTGTAGTATATACCCTGATCGTATCCTTATTCAATTTAATATCCGCATACATCAGCACATCGGGTAAAGTTGGACGGGGGTAGCGGATACGCCCCGTATCTGCAAAAGGATAGCGGGAAAAAATTATGGAACTGTAATAATGCCTGTCGCCGTCCTCGTCAAAAGAGAAATAATAGTAAGGATAGCCGAGGTCCTGTATGGGTTTGATATTATTGTAATAATTAGAATCTGTCGATGTATGGAATTCCTGGAGGCATAGTACATCGGCGTTTTGCTGGCGCAACAGCTCGAACATTTGTAATCTTTTGCGGCTGCCTTCATTATTATTCCTCTTGAGTTCTACAAAACGTGCCACGTTCCAGCTCACGACCCGTAAAGTGCCCGGCTGCCTGGTATAATCAAATCTTTTATTGCTTTGAAAGGCAAAGAAATCCGTTATGCTTTTTATACTTACCAATAGTGCGATCACAGAGATCAGGGTATACCGCGGCCGTAAAACAGCGAACCAGCCAATGATGAATATAAAATTGAATAGTAATAAAAAGGGGAATGCCAGCCCAAGAAAAGCAATGAACCACCATGTTCTTGGGTCCAGGTAAGGCACCAGGCAGGAAAGCAGTAAAAGAAATACCAGCACCAGGTTGATAAAAATGAAGATCCTTTGGGTGAAGATCCGGAAACGGGTGGCCATAATAACACGAATTTCACGAATTAAACCGAATTAGTATAATTCGTGTCACACATCCTCTTTACTCGCTCTTTTCAAAATATCCTTCTCTTCATCCGTGAGCGACATATAACCCTGCTGGCCTATCTTATCCAATATCTCATCTACCCTGGCCTGGGTCACTTTAATGGTTTTAGTATAAGGAATGGAGGCTGACTTATAAAACAATTCATCTTTCAGCGCCTTTCCCTTTTTGGGTTTGTTGGGATTGAAAAGATTATCGAACCAGTCGAAGAAATTATTCATCCAGTCGCTCCAGTCGTACCCCCTCCGTAAAAAGAATATAAAAAGCAGGCCTGTAAAAGCAGCCGCCAATTGAGTGATTAACGTACCTGTATCGCTGATAGAAACGGTTGCGAAATTAGTGATGAGATACAGTGCTGTGAGTGCCCACAATGGGATGCCGCCACCGATGGCAGAGAACAAACGATAACCGGGTGATATGAGTGTTGTAACAACCGCGATAGCCATTACGCCGCAGGATGCCGAACTGAGGGTAGCAAAAGGTATTTGCGCTGCGAGTGAGGGTATAAGATTATACGCCAGTATGAAAGCGATCGCACCGCCCAATGCGCCATAAATGAATACCGGGACTATTTTTTTCCCTCCCGTAAGATCCTGCAGGATATACCCGAAGCTCCATAACCAGAACATATTCGGAAATACTTTCCAGACATCGTTATTATCATGAACAAAAAGACTGGTCAGGATGGTCCAGGGCTTGTTCAAAAGTTGGTTGGTGTCTGCCGGCAAAGAAAAAAGGCCCAGCACATTCTTATTAAAAAGGGCCAGGGCTATTTTTTTATCCGGGTTATTGAAATACCATAACGCTTTTACAAAAGCGAAACCTACAAAAGCGATCAGGCAAATGGCCATGAGCATCATCAGCCCGTTATGATTCTTGTCGAGCTCCAACTTTTGGCGATATCGTTTTTCGGAGTAGTTCATTTAAGAGATGGTCATACAGGTCATAGAAGTCAAATTTGTCATATTTCCACTAGCAGCGTATGGCCTTTAGCCTATAGCTATTAGCCATTAGCCGTTAGCATTTAGCATTTAATATAACGTCCGCCGGTTGGTTTTGTTCCAGGTAAATACAATTAAAAACCCGGTTAGTGCGCCACCGAGGTGAGCAAAATGGGCTACATTATCGCCGCTAACACTTCCAAACCCTCCAAACAGGTCCAGCAATATATAAACAAGCACCAGCCACTTGGCCTTGATAGGAATGGGAATAGGAATGATCATCAATTCAGTATTGGGAAACAGGTAGCCGAATGCAACGAACACGCCCATTACTGCTCCTGAAGCACCTACAGCAAATGAAAAACCTCCCATGATGTATTGCATGATGAGGTGTGCCGCTGCTGCCCCAATACCGCAGGCGAGATAAAAGAAAAGAAAACGTTTTGGTCCCCATATATTTTCCAGTATCCGTCCAAACATATAAAGCCCGAACATATTGAACAGGATATGAAAGAACATGATATTTCCACCCGCATCATAGGATGCATGGGCAAACATGTGAGTAGCTATCTGGTAAGGCTTAAAATAAGGAGTATCTACAGGCCACAAACCTAACTTCATAGTGAGACCCCATTGCTTATCATAGATCAGCTGGGCTATCCATACCAGTACATTAATTATTATAAGATTCTTTACAACCGGAGGGAAACGTTCCGGCCGGGTAAATCGAAAATTACTCATGCGGTAAAATTACTTGTTATCGGGGCAGGCATTTTCATAAAATTTTTTGAACGGTTCTCAGCTTTAGCTGTACCACGTTCTCTATATGGTGCGTATGCGGGAACATATCCACGGGCTGCACTTTCGTGACCGCATACTTTTCATCCAGCAGGCGAAGGTCGCGGGCCTGGGTCGCGGGATTACAGCTTACATATACCATTGTCGGGGCTCCTATCTCCAATATTTTCCTCACCAGCTTCTCATGCATACCTGCCCTTGGCGGATCGGTGATGATAACATCAGGATGCCCATGCGCATCAAAAAATTCATCATTACATATATCGATCACATCACCAGCAATGAATTCTGTTTTATTCAGTCCATTCAATACTGCATTCTCTCTGGCATCCTCAATGGCTGCTTCGATCATTTCCACGCCGATCACTTTCTTTGCTTTCTCACTTACAAAAATCCCGATGCTGCCTGTACCGCAATAGAGGTCGTACACGATCTCATTGCCGCTGAGTTCCGCAAAATCCCGTGTGATCCTGTATAATTGTTCGGCTTGTTTGGTATTGGTCTGAAAAAAAGATTTCGGCCCGATCTTGAATTGGAACTCCTCTCCGCCGCATCCTGTGGAGAGTTTCTCGATCACATAACCTTTACCGCTCCAGGTGATGGGTTCCAGGTCATAGAGGCTGTCATTCCATTTCGTATTG
Organism: Chitinophagaceae bacterium; assembly: GCA_035526625.1. GTDB lineage: Bacteria > Bacteroidota > Bacteroidia > Chitinophagales > Chitinophagaceae > JJ008. Next base: position 1,022 of record DATLCB010000119.1, on the reverse strand, counting down.
ATAGTATAAACCCAGGTAGTCACTGATGGGATAGTTTGCTGCAAATGATGAAGCAATGCATCGATCTTTTCTTTATCATTTTCCCCGACGATCACATTCACCATCACTTCTCCCGTTGTACAAACCCGCAACTGCACATTACGCAGGAAACCTGTATGCTGCCGAACATCATAAAAAGAAAGCTTGTTCGCCACTGCATAGTCACGTATGGCTTCCCGTACCTGGTTATTGGGCTCCGACTGGAGGTAACAAGTGGTGATATCTACAACTTTATCAAACCAACCTTTTGCATGAAAACCAACGGCTCCTGTCTCCCTTAATGCGTTCAAATTAGAAACCTCCCCAAGCTCCTCCGAAGGAGGGGTTTTAGAAGACTCTGCTAAAAATGTTTCCGAGCTTGAAGACTCCAAACTCCCCCCTTCGGGGGGATTTAGGGGGGCTGTTTCTTCGGGGGGATTCAGGGGGGCCTTTATTTTTTGAAATTCACCGTCCGGTACATACCGTTTTGTACTAAATGTATACTCCAGCTTATTCCTGAAATAACGATCCTCTTTAGCTCCAATGATAAAAGGTATCTCCGGAAGGGCCACCTTAGCGATCCGCTGCAAAGCATCCACTACCTGTTGCTGTTTGAATTTCAGTTGTTCTTCATACGGCACCATTTGCCACTGGCAACCGCCACAATTTCCAAAATGCTGGCAAAACGGGATGACACGACGGGAAGATAATTCATGAAACTTCCGGGGGTATCCTTCTGCCCAGTCCTTTTTACTTTTGGAAAGAAAGACATCCACTACATCTCCGGGTACCGTACGCTCTATGAACACAACTTTCCCGTCTACCCGTGCTAAGGACCGTCCTTCGGCAGCATACTCCTCTACTCTTACCTTCTCCAGCACCCTCACCTTATTTTTTTTCCTGGCCATCCGGCAAAAATAACCCGTTAATAAATCAGACATCAGGAATAAGAAATCTGAAATGAGAAAGTAACTCAGAGGTATACAGCTACTTCATAAAAGCTA
>DATLCB010000118.1:0-3534 GCA_035526625.1 Chitinophagaceae bacterium | reverse complement strand
CGGCACATCCTTCACAGATATTTCATTCTTTTCATCCACCCTGCTTTCTTCTTGCTTATCCTTACAGCCCGGTGCGGCAAAAAAACCAAGGCTTATCATTAAAACGAACAGTGTCTTTTTCATAATTGCTTTTAGATATATAAAGCAAACAGAATGCCATGGGCAGTAAGGAATAAATTCCACTTATTGGAGATTACCATGAGGTGGAGGGCTAAAATAGTAGGATGGAAATCGAGGGGACTAAGAAAAGCGGATGCCCTGGCACGTTCGAACCTGTAAAAGTTGAGGAAACTTCATTCTAATAGGCTGGCACTGACCTAAAAAGGTCCCCGTTCGGAGTAAAAGATTTTTCCTCTTCAATTAATATCCTTTTTAATCGAAACCCTTATCTTTAAAATCATTCATTTTGCCACGTACCTTGCTGAAGACTAGTTTGATAAACCCTGTAGAAACTTTTTCAGAACCTGTAGCACAGCTTAATTTTTGAAATAAGATTTCGTTGGTTATCAAATTTTTCAAACCATGACTGCTAATCCCCTGACCAAGGCTGCCATTTTAATGGTGGCAATTGTAGTAACTGCATTAACAGCCTGGGAACTGTTCCTCAGAAATAAAGGAATTACTCCTTCCTATGATGATGGGCCTGCCCTTTGGTCCAATAACAGGAGAATGGTATATGAACCTGCAGACAAGGCTACCGTCTTCATCGGTTCCTCCCGCATCAAATATGACCTGGATATTGATACCTGGAAAAACATAACGGGTGATCATCCCATCCAATTGGCCGTAGAAGGTCAATCTCCTCTTCCTGCTTTGTATGACCTTGCTGATGATAAAAATTTTCAAGGACGCCTGGTGATTGATGTAACAGAAATACTTTTCTTTTCCAATTCGCCCGGTGCCATCAACGAGGTTTCCAAAAACATCAAACATTATAGTAGTCTGACCCCGGCAGAGCGGGCAAGTTTTAAACTGAATAAACTTGTAGAATCACAATTTGTTTTCCTGGATAAGGATAATTTTTCCCTGAGTGCCCAATTAGATAAATTAGAGATTCCCAGCCGCCCCGGTGTTTTTATGATGCCGATCTTCCCGCTGGACTTTGGACGAACTACTTTTGAAAGACAGGCAAAAATGACCGATAAATTTGTTGCCGATACCAACCTGCAGAATAAAGTAAAAGCTGTCTGGGACTTCTTAAGGAAAAGTAATAAAGCCCCTCCTTTGAATGGCACTGCCCTGGATTCAGTTTTTCAAACGATCAAAACAGCTGTTGATAAGATCAAAGCCAGGGGCGGGCAGGTGCTATTTGTACGGACTCCATCCAGCGGAGGATTCTGGCAGGGAGAGCAAAGGGGTTTTCCAAGAGAACAATATTGGGACCGGTTGCTGCAGGTTACGAACTGTACGGGCATTCATTTTAAGGATTATCCCACTACGGCAAATTTTATTTGTCCCGAGCTTTCTCATCTCACTCCGGCTGACGCTGTCTTATTCACGAAAGAATTTATAAAGATACTTATGGAGAAAGGATGGAAGTTTCCCAAATCATCGGGCCTTTAAAACCATTACCCAGCCACCAATACTACTGCTATGCTGTTCAACTCTTATACTTTTATCGCTTTTTTTATCATCATTCTTATTTTACACAACCTTCCATTTCCATGGAAAGTAAAGAAGATAAATCTGCTGCTGGCCAGTTATATTTTTTATGCTGCCTGGAACCCGCCCTTCATTTTATTATTATGGCTTTCCACCGTCGTTGATTTTTTTGTGGGCCGTGCTCTGTACAGGGAAAATAATATTGCTAAAAAAAGACTTTTACTGGTATTAAGCCTTATTGGTAACCTTGGCATGCTTTGTTTTTTTAAATATGGCGGTTTCTTACTGGAGAATTTCACACTATTGATGAATGCAGTGGGTGTTGATTTTCATCCCGCCAAACCCAATATCATTTTACCGGCAGGTATATCCTTTTATACGTTTACCACCTTATGCTATACCATCGATATGTATAAAAGGAAAAGTAAGCCCGTAAGATCCTTGCTGGACTTTTCTTTATTTGTTACTTTCTTTCCTCACCTTGTTGCGGGCCCAATTGTTCGTCCGCCGCAACTCGTTCCGCAGTTTGAAACACCGCATAGAGCCACTAAAAAACAATTGACAGAAGGTTTATTCCTGATGTCGCTGGGCTTGTTTATGAAAGTGGTGCTGGCTGATAGCATGTTGTCAGCTTCAGCGGATACTGTTTTTAGCACATCGGGACAATTGCCTGTATTGGATGCATGGATGGGTGTTCTTGCTTTTTCCGGTCAAATATTTTTTGATTTTGCAGGATATTCTACCTGCGCTATTGGTGCAGCTGCTTGCCTTGGTTTTATATTGCCACAAAATTTTTTATACCCTTATGCGGCTATTGGCTTTTCCGATTTCTGGCGAAGATGGCATATCACTTTATCTGCCTGGCTTCGGGATTATTTATATATACCGCTGGGTGGAAACCAAAAAGGGAAGATCAGAACTTATTTAAACCTTATGATCACTATGCTACTGGGTGGTCTTTGGCATGGAGCCAACTGGACCTTTGTAGTGTGGGGAGGATTACATGGTTTTTATTTGTGGGTGGAAAAATTTTTCAAAGATCTCCGATCCAGGACCCGTATAGCTTCAGCGGGTACCCCGGAGACTACTATGGTGACGGCAACGGCGGGTATGACCCTGAATAAAACAGGAAAGAATTTTTTATTGGCCCTGCTTACCTTTTTTCTCGTCAATGTAACCTGGGTATTTTTCAGGGCTGCTGATTTTTCTACTGCATGGAACATGCTGGGCTCCATGTTTGGAAGAGGCAACGAAGGCGCCGCCTTATTAACAACGCTTGCTATGATCAAGGTGTCTGTTATTATTTTCTTTATGGTATTGTTTCACTGGTTCCTGAGAGGTACGACGGTTCTCAGTGCGGTATACAAACTTCCCTGGTGGATAACCGGGATGATCTGGGCAGTTATTTTACTATTATTGATATTAAGCCAGGAAAGTAGCAGTTCATTTATTTATTTCCAATTTTAGTGCTGCGATATAAGTGGTCCGGAAATTATCATTATTACAATATGCCCGACCGGCCGTTTTGATCAAGTCTCATGTTCACTATTATAGGCATATCTTTGTTTACCTATTGACAACAGGAAAAAACGGGAAGAAAATGCCCTGCAGCATAAGTAAATAATTCACTAACCTTAAATTTAATTGTATGCCGAAAAAGAAAGCTGGATCCAGGAAGAATAAGCCTACGAAAAAGAAAAGCTCAGCACAGAGGAAAGCGGATCCAAAGAAAAAAGCACGCTAAGATCAAACTCACAGAGCCCGGTTAACAGCCGGGCTCCTTATATAAGGTATGTTACAAATATGGTGAACATCGCAAATGCTGAACAACCAACGGAACGTACAACAGTGTTACTTGTAAGCTATCGAGCATGAAGGTTGGGCTAATGTTTTGAAGAGGTACAAGAACGGGTAACCTAAAAGAAAATAGGA
>DATLCB010000117.1:0-5198 GCA_035526625.1 Chitinophagaceae bacterium | reverse complement strand
GATGATACTGCGGGTACCGATCGGCGCTTATGGCGGCGGTGGTCCTTACCATAGTGGTAGCGTAGAGACGACAGTATTATCAATAAAGGGAATTAAAGTGGCGTATCCTTCCAATGCGGCGGATATGAAGGGGTTGATGAAAGCTGCTTATTATGACCCTAACCCGGTAGTGATGCTGGAACATAAAGGACTTTACTGGAGTAAGGTCGCGGGCACAGAAGATGCAAAAACCATAGAGCCATCAAGAGATTATATACTGCCTTTTGGCAAAGCCAATATTGTTTTGAGTGCAACTCCTGCCAGGATAGCTAACGGTGAAAGCTGTGTTATCATTACCTATGGAATGGGTGTCTATTGGGCAAAAACCGCGGCCAGGAATTTTAATGGGCAGGTTGAAGTGGTTGACCTGAGAACCTTATTTCCCCTCGATGAAGACGTTGTATTTGAAAGGGTCAAAGCGCATGGTAAAGCTGTAGTGCTAACTGAAGAGCAGCAGAATAATTCTTTTGCAGAAGCATTAGCCGGCAGGATAGCAAAGAACTGCTTCCAGTCGCTTGATGCGGCAGTGGAAGTGCTGGGCGCCCTGAACTTACCAGCCGTGCCGATGAATATGGGACTGGAGCAGGCGATGCTCCCTAACGCAGAAAAACTTACAGTCGTAATACAGCAACTACTGTCACGATAGAAAATACCTTACCAGTACACACTAAAACCTTTTTTATGAGAAAAGTCTTTCTCCCTCTCTGCATTTTCTTTTCATGCCTGTCGCATGCTGGCAATTTTGAAAAATTATCAACTGGCTCCATTGAACCCGCAAACACCTATGTTTTTATCGCCGGTGTTCTCAAATGGCAAAACCCGTCCTTAACAACGTTCAGCAATAAGAACAGAAAGGATCAGGAACTCTATGATCTTTTGCTCAGTAAAGGAGTGAATAAGGCAAACACGGTTTACCTTAAAGATGAGGAGGCCACCTTGGCGAGTATGAACGCCGAACTGAAGAATTTATTAAGCAGGGCAACTCCAGGCTCCACTTTTATCTTTTATTATGCGGGCCATGGTGCAAGGGCAGAAGATGGACCTGTTTGTTTTGCCAATTATGATTATAAAGCAGGTAACGGCTTTGCCGCCACCACTGTATCAGAACAGGTCAAAAGTTTTTTCAAAGGAAAACAGGTTTGGTTGCTGGCGGATTGTTGCTTTTCAGGATCGTTGATGGAGGAAGCGAAGAAGATAAGTGGCAGTGGCAAAAGCGTTGTTACGTTCACTTCTTCCACGAGTTCAAATATTTCTACAGGTAACTGGACCTTTACTCAAACGATGATCGATTGTCTAAGCGGCCTCGCGGTTTGTGACAGGAACAGCGATAAAAAGATCACGTTGTCTGAAGTAAGAAGCGAATTATTTGATGCGATGAAGTACAGGGAAAAACAATTAAGCGGAACTGTTTTCTATAATGTAGATGAGGCTATGGCATTCAATATGGGAAATGTTCAGCCGGGCATCGTACCAAAGGCGGTTGTATATATCTATATGCAGCAGAACCTGAAGTTCGAGCCTGCGAGGGTCCTTTCATATAGTGGCGTAAATATCACAGGTGAGTTATATCACTACAGCGACAAGATGACCGTTACGGTTCCTGTCGCCCGAACAAAAGAAATAGCTTTCGCAGAATATCCGGCGGGAGCAAAAGTGCAGGTGGAGTGGAATGGCAAATATTACCCGGCAGAAATAAAGGAGGTAAAGAATGGATTTCATTATGTGCATTATACAGGCTACAATGATTCCTGGAATGAGTGGGTCATGTATAACCGTATCAATAGTGGCAATAGCAAAAAATGCTCGATCGAGTGGATGGGTGCCTGGTACCCGGGTGAAATGCTGCAGGAAAAAAACGGGAAATACTTTGTGCACTATATTGGTTATGGCAATGACTGGGATGAGTGGGTAGGGAAGGAGAGGATAAGACTGTAGAAATCAGAAATAAGAAATCAGAAATAAGGAATCAGAAATAAGGAATCAGAAAGTAAAGTGATAATGATCAAAGCAAAAACACTCTGTGTTAATCTGTGGCTAATTTTTTAAATTCAGCTTAATCTGCAATTCCTCAAATTGCTTTTCATCGATCGTCGCAGGAGCATCAAGCATCACATCTCTTCCAGCATTGTTTTTCGGAAAAGCGATAAAGTCACGGATACTTTCACTGCCACCAAGGATAGCGCAGAGACGGTCAAAACCGAATGCAATACCTCCATGTGGTGGCGCCCCATATTCAAATGCGCCAAGAAGGAAACCAAACTTATGGAGTTGCTCTTCTTTATTCATTCCCAAAGCGGCAAACATCTTTTCCTGTAATTCCCGCTGGAAGATCCGGATCGAGCCACCCCCGATCTCATTTCCATTCAGCACCATATCATATGCATTGGCCTTGATATTGGCATAAGGATGGTTTAAATATTCTTTCGCCTTCTCAATAACGGGATCGTTATTGATCATGGTTTCGATCTGGGATGGCTTTGGTGAAGTAAAAGGGTGATGACGTGCTACCCAGCGGTTGCCTCCTTCATCATATTCAAATAAAGGGAAGTCCAATACCCAAAGCAATTTGTATTCATTCTCTTTTCTCAGGCCTATTCGTGTAGCCATTTCCATGCGCAGATCGCTTATAGCTTTCCTGGTTCTTTCTTCTGCTCCTGCAAGAATTAATACAAGGTCGCCAGCTTTGGCGCCTGCTGAATCGCAGATGGCTTTTAATTTCTCTTCATTATAAAATTTATCAACGCTGCTTTTATACGTACCGTCGGCATTCACTTTAATGAATACCAATCCTTTCATACCAATTTGCGGACGCTTTACCCATTCGGTCAGTTCATCTGTTTGCTTACGACTGTACTCGCTGCAACCCGGCACAGCAATGGCCAATACAGTTTCAGCATCATCAAAAACTTTGAAATCGGCGCCATTGATCAACGCCGCATTATCTTGTTTATCTGTATAAACAGTAGAGGGTTTTTTCAGGTTGAGGACCTTCATGTCAAACCGGGTATCTGGTTTGTCATTACCATAATTCCACATGGCATCCTCCCATGTCATCCGTTCTACTTTCTCAGCGTAATCGATCCCTTTCACTTCTTTGAAGATATGCTTCACCATCCCTTCAAACATATTAAGGATGTCTTCCTGTTCAACAAAAGCCATTTCGCAGTCTATCTGGGTGAACTCAGGCTGGCGATCGGCCCTAAGGTCCTCATCACGGAAGCACTTTACAATTTGATAATACCGGTCATAACCACTTACCATCAATAATTGCTTGAAGGTTTGCGGAGATTGGGGCAAGGCATAGAACTGTCCCGGGTTCATCCTGGAAGGAACGACGAAATCCCGTGCACCTTCCGGGGTGGATTTGATCAGGAAAGGTGTTTCAATATCCATGAACTTGTTCTGGTGCAAATAATTCCTTGCCGCACGGTTGACAGCATACCTTATCTCTAAATTTTTCTTAACAGCATTCCTTCGCAGGTCAAGATAACGGTACTTCATGCGCAGGTCGTCACCTCCATCTGTATCATCCTGGATAGTGAAAGGAGGTGTAGCTGACCTATTCAGTATTTTAAATTCTGTGATGGCGATCTCGATATTGCCGGTAGGGATATTTGGATTCTTATTGCTTCTTTCATTCACCCTTCCTTTGGCTTGCAAAACAAACTCTCTTCCCAGTGGATCCATGTCCAATTCTTTGGTAAGTTCCTCCCCAAATAATAGTTGCGTGATACCATAACGGTCACGGAGGTCAACAAAAGTGATGGCGCGGAATTTCCGCACCGTTTGTACCCACCCCGCAAGGGTGACGGATTCGCCTTTGTTGTCTGATCTTAATTCGCCACAGGTATGCGTTCTGTACATAATTGTTTAGAGGTTGAGATGTTGAGGCGGCTAATACTAGCGGGTTCCCAATGCGCCAAAGATAATGCCAGCAGGGTTATTTTTCGGGCTTTAGCAGTGCTTTTACCTCAGCCGCTTATATTCGTGGAAGCTTTTAGTTAATGCCACCGGATACCACATATCTACCAGGAGTAACGGGCCCGCCACCGCCAATCGATACGTTCCCAGACACTGCCTGGATATCTATACAACAACATCTTGATTCGTTGGAAATGGCTTACAGGAATAGCCTGGAAGATGACAAGCCCAAACTTCTCTATCCTGAAGGGGTAATGTTCTTATTCATACTCTTTATAGTGTTTCTTTCTGCCTACCTCTATATTATCAGGCCAGCACAGGAAGAAAAAAAGAAAAGGAAGACCTACCACAAAACGAGTGGACCTGTTGAAAAAGTTGTACAGGAGGTTCAGTATGACCATTGGCTGAGTAAGTACAATCCTTATTACAATTCTTTACCGGCTGAACTTAAGAAAAGATTCATTTACCGGGTCAGGCAATTCATGGGATCAAAGCAATTCTATTTTCATGCCATGGTAGAGGAGGAATATATGCCAGTGCTGATAAGTGCCGCCGCGGTACAATTGACCTTTGGCCTCAGGAACTACCTTATGGATTATTTTGATGTGATACATGTCATGCGCAAGGAGTATGTACTTAATATCGACAAAGAGACCTACTATGGACATGTGAGTAAGAATGGTATCCATATATCATGGAATCATTTTTTAGGAGGCTACAGCGATTACGGAGATTCCGTGAACCTGGGCTTGCATGAAATGGCACATGCGCTGCAGTTTGATGTAGTGCTGGGAGACGAGGACCTACATGACAGAAGTTTCTACGAAAGACTAAATGAATTTTCAGAGGAGGGGAGGCCGGTATTCCGGGCGATGCGACAGGGGACAAGTCATTTGCTGAGCGACTATGCCTGCACAAATTTTGATGAGTTCTGGGCCGTATCCGTTGAAACCTTTTTTGAGAACCCAAAGGAATTCAAAGAAAAATTGCCAAATCTGTATAGGGAGATGACCGAACTGCTCAACCAGGATCCACTGCTTCCGGGTAAAGTAGTACAAGGTGAATTGAGTTAACTACATGGTAATGGTATGTTCCATTTTCTTTTCGCGGGGACGTTGTAGCGTATAATAATATAGCAATATTAATGCGCCTGTAAAGAAAGGGATCAATGCAATGTGTTTACCGGTAAACTCTTTCCAGACGATGATCTCATCGAAATGAAAGAACTCGCTGATCAT
>DATLCB010000116.1:0-10586 GCA_035526625.1 Chitinophagaceae bacterium | reverse complement strand
GTTCCCGGATACAAAGAATGTTGAACCAAGGTATGATCAGCGTGCATTTGACCTGTCTGCTGCAAAGAACAGCCTGGTAAATATTGTTTCTCCAATGGGTACGGCAGAAGGCTTGAACGTTCACCAGAATGCCTGGTTCCACATTGGCAAACTGGATAAGGATATTAGTATTAACTATAAATTAAAAGATGCACAAAACGGTGTGTATGCTTTTTTGATCGATGGCGAAGTAAGCATCAACGGAGAAAAACTTTCACGCCGCGATGCGTTGGGAATTACCGAAGCTGATACACTTGATGTAAAAGCGGAAGTTGATAGTGAGATATTGTTGATGGAAGTACCTATGTATTAAAACTGACAGATGATAACTGATAGATGATAGTTTGGTATCCAATGATCATCTATCAGTTGTCAGTTATCAACTATGCCTGTTTCTTTTCAATGAATTTTACCAGGTTCGTCCTCGCATTCTTCTGGATCTTCCTTTTCATCCATCCCATCCAGCCAAAGAGCTGTCCTTTCCAGCCTAAAGCCTGCGAGGCCCAGGCACTCATCTTGAATGCATCGCTGTGTTCGATGATCTTCCCATCTTTTAATTTCATGAATGCCTTGATACGGTTCACGACCCTTCTGCCGGTTTTGGAAAAAGTATAGGTCGCTACCCAATTACAGGTGGCATATTCCTCATCGAGTAACTGAATATTAGAAAAGGTTAAAGAAAAATCTTTTGCATTCTTACAGAGCATCTCCCACATTGCTCTTGCCTCCTCTCCTCTCAATAGTCCAAATACAGGATCACTGAAAACAATATCGTTGCTATAACAGCTATTCATACCCTGGTGATCGAGTTTTTGAAAAGCGCTGTAAAACCGGGTGATGACTTGCTCATTCGTCTGCATAAAATAGATTGACTTGGAAGGGAATCAGTAAATTTAGGCTTTCAGGCCAGATAAAAGTTAAAAACTAAAAGGTAAAAGTGATATGCGTGTTATAAGAATTGCGATCTGTACCCTTCTCCTGAGTTCTGCTGTAAATTCTCAGCAACGTGCATTATCGCTCATCCCCTGGCCGGTTGAAGTTAAACAGCAGGATGGTTATTATTTGGTGAAAAACAAAATAACTGTCTCCAACAGTCTCCCGGCGCATGAATGGCCGGCTCTTTTCAAGTATTTCCGGGACGAGATGAAAAAACAATTTGGCTTGATCGCAACAGAAGTGCCAAAAGGTAAGAAAGGCGATATCGATTTTTTCATGAAGAGGATGCCCACATCCGGCAAGCCTGCTTACACGTTAACTGTTTCCAAAGAAGGCATAGCGATCAACAGCAATTTTGCTGAGCCTACCTTTCATGCGATCCAAACACTCTTCCAGTTAATGCCGGTTGATCCCAAAGCCCCAAAAGAGATCCCCTATGTAGAAATATTCGATCATGCCCGTTTTGATTACCGGGGTATGCACCTCGATGTAAGCCGGCATTTCAGGACCGTAGACTTTGTGAAAAGATATATCGACTACCTCGCATTGCATAAGTTCAATACGTTTCACTGGCACCTGACCGACGACCAGGGCTGGCGAATTGAAATAAAAAAATATCCGAAACTTACTTCGGTAGGTGGCTGGAGAAATGGAACGATCATTGGTCGTTATCCCGGAACTGGGAATGACGGAATAAAATATGGCGGTTATTATACACAGGACGAGATAAAAGAAGTAGTGAAGTATGCCACAGAACGTTTCATTACAGTTATACCCGAGATCGAGATGCCCGGACACTCTTCTGCTGCCATTGCAGCGTATCCGGAGCTTAGTTGTTTTCCCAATGAACCAACGATCAAATATTTTCCTAAACAATGCAAATGGTATGGCGACAGTACAGGCAAGCAGGTGCAGCAGACATGGGGTGTGTTTGATGATGTGTTTTGTGCCGGGCAGGAAAAGACATTTTCATTTTTAGAAGATGTGCTTGATGAGGTGCTCGCTCTGTTTCCTTCCAAATATGTGCATGTCGGTGGTGACGAGTGTCCCAAAGAGAATTGGAAGCGTTGTCCAAACTGCCAGAAAAGGATAAAAGAAAATAACCTTAAAGATGAACATGGGTTGCAGAGCTATTTTATTCAGCGAATGGAAAAATACCTGAATAAAAATGGGAAGATATTGATCGGCTGGGATGAAATATTAGAAGGTGGCCTTGCTCCGAATGCCGTAGTGATGAGTTGGCGCGGAGAGAAAGGTGGTATTGATGCCGCCAAACAAAAACATAATGTGATCATGACGCCCGGCAACCCTGTCTATTTTGATCATACACAAAGCGAGAATGAAGATTCTGTTACTATCGGTGGCTTCAACCCGATCGAAAAAGTTTATGCATATGAACCCGTGCCAAAAGAACTGTCAACTGACGAAGAAAAATATGTGCTCGGCGCACAGGCCAACATGTGGGCAGAGTATATGAAGAATACTAAGAAAGTAGAATACATGCTTTTCCCAAGGATCAGTGCGCTTAGTGAAGTGCTCTGGAGTAAAAAAGAGAATAGGAACTGGGATGATTTTCAGAAAAGATTATTGGTACAATTCAAAAGGTATGATCAGTGGAAAGTGAATTACAGCAAAGCGTATTTTGAGTTGAAAACAATTGTAAAACCTACCGAAGATCATACTGGCGTTTACTGGATACTATCATCTAACAGCCCCGTCGGACAAATATCTTACACTTCAAATGCGCCGGAGGCAAGAGGTCTTAATTATACAGGTCCGGTTAAGATCACAGGTTCCCTTACCACCCGGGCAACTCTTATCAATAGAAAAACAGTATTGGCCGCTGCATCACAAAAATTCTCATTCAATAAAGCCACCGGCAAAAAAATAACATTGGCTAAAGAAGCTTCTTCCAATTATCCGGGTGATGGTGCTTTTTCTCTGGTAAATGGCGTGATCAATGAAAAGGGATTTGCCAGGACAAAAGAGTTCTTAGGATTCAATGGTACGGACTGTGAAGCTGTGATCGACCTGGGGGAATCACTGGAGATTAGTTTTGTGGTGGTCAATCTGCTGAATAGGACAAGCAGCTGGATCTGGAGACCACAAACTGCTGAAGTACTCGGATCAGGAGATGGACAAACATGGTATCCATTAAAAATGACGGATGATTTTGTAGATAAAAAAGATGGAACCGGTAAAGGAACCATGATCTTACCCTTTCGGAAAACATTCGTCCGATATGTAAAAGTGATCGTAACGAATTGGGGAGTTATTCCTCCTGGTAATCCGGGTGCAGGTAATAAAGCATGGTTGTTTGTGGATGAAATAGAAGTAAACTGATTTTGCACACGGATGATAACGATCTATTTTTCGCTGTGCGAAAAATTACCGTGCTAATCCTTATCATGTAAAGCTCGAGATAAATAGTAATCCTGCACAAAGTGCTTTTTCAGTGTCATCCGTGTGCTATTTCACAATATTGCAGACCGCAGAAACCTGCAACCAGCTTCGTAGCATTTTTTTATCTTTATCCCTCAATCCAACTTTAATGGTGAAACGAAAGGCCCCGATTGACCTCTCTGACAGTTTTGAAAAGATACCCGTAAAAATATTTCCCACACCCAACGAGGGCTCCGTCTTCGTAGCAAAGCAAATAGCTGATTTTATCCGTGAGAAACAAAAACGGAAAGAGAAATGCGTACTGGGTCTTGCTACCGGCTCTACTCCTATCTCGCTCTATGCTGAACTGGTGAGGCTATACAGGGAAGAAAAACTCAGCTTCAGGAACGTCATTACTTTTAACCTCGACGAATATTATCCGATCGCCAATAATGCGCTGCAGAGTTATAACCGCTTCATGCGTTCGCATTTGTTCGACTGCATTGATATCAACCCAAAGAACATTCATATACCTAATGGCGAAATAAAAAAAGAAGACATCAAAGAGCATTGCCGGCAATACGAGAAAATGATAGAGGACGCGGGTGGGATCGACCTCCAGGTCCTTGGGATCGGGAATAATGGCCATATCGGTTTTAATGAACCGGGTTCAGGTATCTATTCAAAAGCAAGACTGATCACGCTGGACAATTCCACAAGGATCGCTAATGCGTACGAGTTCGCTAACATCTCACAGGTACCCCGTCTCGCCATCACGATGGGTATAAGCACGATCTTAAAAGCAAAAAAGATCATACTGATGGCATGGGGAAGCGGCAAGGCGGCCGTGATACAAAAAGCAGTGGAGAATGATGATACCGAACAAGTGCCTGCTTCTCTTTTACAAAACCACGATGAGGTGACATTTGTGGTGGATGAAGCGGCGGCATCAGAACTTACCAGAAATAAATCGCCCTGGCTCACCGGCGATTGCGAATGGACGCCGAAAATGATGAAGAAGGCAGTAGTGAACATGGCATTGAAACTAAAGAAGCCAGTGCTGAGTCTGACCAATACAGATTACAATGAATATGGATTAAGCGACCTGCTGGTAGAAAAAGGAGATGCTTACGAGATCAACCTGCAGGTATATTACATGTTGAGAGACACCATTACCGGCTGGCCGGGCGGTAAACCAAATGTAAAATTGCCTGCACATCCGGAACGTTCATCGCCTTATCCTAAAAAGGTCGTGATCTTCTCCCCTCACCCTGACGATGATATCATTTCTATGGGTGGAACTTTCCAGCGCCTCCACGACCAGGGGCACGATGTGCATGTCGCTTATCAGACCAGCGGCAACATTGCTGTCACCGATGAATTTGTGACGAGGTATCTCGATTTCGCGGTGGGCTTTGAAGAAATAGCGGGGATCGACACGAAGAAGTCAGGGCTCATTTTTGAAAATGCAAGAAGATTTTTAGCGAGAAAAAAGTCAAACCAGGTCGACACACCCGTTATTCGTTCCATTAAAGGACTGATAAGACAAGGCGAAGCCAAAGCAACCTGCCGTTATGTGGGTGTTCGGGAGGAAAATATCCATTTTCAGAATCTTCCTTTTTATGAGACGGGGATGATCGAGAAAAAACCGTTGAGTGAAAAGGACATCCGGCTCACGGTCGAGTTACTTCGATCTATAAAACCTCAGCAGGTTTTTTGCGCCGGCGACTTTGCCGACCCCCACGGTACGCATATCATTTGTTTCAAAGTTGTACTCGAAGCGTTGAAGCGCTTAAAAAAAGAAGCCGAAGGCTCACTGAATTATGAATGGATCACCGATTGCTGGTTATGGCTTTATAAAGGCGCCTGGCAGGAATGGAATATGGAAGAGATCGAAATGGCGATCCCGATGAGTCCGGACCAGGTATTGAAAAAGCGTTTTGGCATTTTCATTCACCAGTCACAGAAAGATATGGTTCCTTTCCAGGGAAATGATTCGAGGGAATTCTGGCAAAGGGCCGAAGAGAGAAATGCAGCGACAGCTAACCTTTACGCCGATCTTGGTCTCACGCATTATGCGGCGATGGAAGCTTTTGTCCGTCACCATTATTAGCTAATCGCTAATAGCTATAAGCCAATGGCCTGTATTTGGGATTTCGTTTACAAGAAACTTTATATCTTTAATAAAAATTAAACAGCTATGATCTTTAAATCAAGTAACCCTGTAATGCAGGAGAAAAGATTTCAAGGTACCGTTTTGGAAGGTCTCAGTACCGGTGAGGAAATGTCAATGAAGGGCACGATGAATAAGTTTGGCGTGCTAATCATGCTGATGATAGGGTCTACCCTCTTCGCATGGACACAGTTTTACAAAGGCGGCGACCCTAAAACGTTAATGTATATTGGTGTTTTTGGCGGACTTGCTGTGGCCCTTATCATGATGTTTAAAATGCAGTGGGGAGCAGTTCTCGCACCCATCTATGCGATACTCGAAGGCCTTTTTGTAGGATCTGTTTCCGCGATATACAACTATACTTATCCCGGACTTCCTGTACAGGCCGTTGCTCTTACCATGCTGGTTTGCCTGATCATGTTCCTGATCTACCGATACAGGATAATCAAGGTAACGAGTAAGTTAAGGACCGTTGTAGTAGTTGCTACCTCGGCGGTGGCTTTATTTTATCTCATACAATGGCTGACATATTCCTTTACAGGTTCTGCCATCGCTACTTCACTTACCAGTTCCAATACTCCATTAAGTATAGGATTCTCTATTTTGATGGTTGGTCTTGCTTCTTTCAATCTCTTGCTGAATTTCGATAGTGTTGAAAAAGGGATCGAAATGAAAGCGCCCAAATACATGGAATGGTATGGCGCATTTGGGTTGCTGGTAACGGTGGTTTGGCTTTACCTGGAGATACTCAGGTTGTTGTCGAAGTTCAAGAATTAATTAAAGACTATATGATAAAAGTAAAGCCTCTCAAATTGAGAGGCTTTTATATATGAATCTGTTTCATCGGAGAATCCAGTTGACTGTTTTGTCATATATTTGCTGCCCTTGGCCCCGTAGCTCAACTGAATAGAGCATCTGACTACGGATCAGAAGGTTTCAGGTTTGAATCCTGACGGGGTCACAGCTACAGTAAAGGGTTTCAGCGATTGAAGCCCTTTTTTATTTACTCCATTCAGAAACAATTCAGTCACAAGCTCTGAATAACCTTAACGATGTGCCTATCCACCAAGCTCTCATTCCCACCACATATTTACGGACCCTTACTGTATCGGTAGGACTCAGTTTGAAATTTTAGGAATCTCCCAAAGTTAATTCCACACTTTTACAATATTCTTAAAAATCCGCGAATAGCTACGCCCAGGCATGGACGTCATACTGCAAACTATTCTGGTCACTCTATTTTTTCTTCTGCCTTTTCACTGTTTTTAACAATATCACCCGGCTTGAACAAAATGCTTTGCATGACAGCTTTCCACTTATCTTTTTTTCGCAATAAAAACTCGAGATCCATCGCGAAATGAATAAATTCCTCCTGCTGTGCGTGTTCCATTATCTTTTTAGCCTCTTTATCTTTTTCGACAGACATACGTTGCTCATACCAATCGATGGCTTCAGCCTCTTCAATCATGGATTTGATCATCCTGGCAAAAGTTCTTACCTGTTGAGGTAACTCCTGAGGCGGTTCATGGTACTGGTCGAATCCCATAGTTTTAATTTGGCTTTAAGTTACAATTTCATTTTTTGAATGTGGACTGCTTTAATATTGCCAGGGGGCTAAACCGACATCGGCTATACATCTTCCACAAAGTAGCTATACCCCTGCAACCAGTGGTGCATCGTTGAACCGACCGCCTAAATAAATGGCGCAAATGCAACATTGATTGAGAAGTATTTAGTTTTCAATCGTGACCGGTAACCAATGCCTTTCCACAAAGTGGCAAGGCATTTTTTAGTTCCAAATACAATTTCACCATTCCTTATTCTCTACCTATTTCTCCAATTTGGTACATATTTATCAAGAAGATCCTCAAAAGATTTTAATTTTTTCAGCCCATCCAAATCGGGATCCTCGAGTAATGTATTAAAACTTTTGTATCCCTTTTCAATAGCCTGCCGCAAATAAATAACCGCCTGCTCGGGTTGTTTCGCCAATGCATAACTGCAGGCCAGCTGGTAAAAAGCCTTATTCTTGGTTGGGTCGTTACGTACCGCTTTATTCAGGTAAATAATAGCCAGGTCATACCGCTGCATCGTATGATATAACAGTCCGAGGTTATGCACGGGAGCATAAGAACTACTGTCCAATGCCACAGCTTTTGTAAAATACACCAGCGCGGAATCATACATTTCCAGAGCCATATATGCCTGCCCCGTATTGGTGTATGCAGATATGAATGCTTTGTCTTCTGCTATTGCCTTTTTAAAATAGACAGCTGCTGAATCATAAGCCTGCATCTCTTCAAAGAAATTGCCCATGCTGAACCAGGCCTGTGCACCTACATCCCCTCTTCGTAATACCTGTTTACGGAAATAGTGCCCGGCGGAATCATATTGTTTCAGTTGACGGAACACCAGGGCAAGGTTGGCCCAGATAAGTGGATTTTCGGGATTCATCCTGTAAGCTTTTTGCATATAGACACGTGCCGAATCAAACTGTTTCATGCCGTTCAGCACCAATCCCATGTTACTGATAGACTGTGGGTCAGTAGGATCTTTTATCAATGCCATCCGGACATATCTCCGCGCTGAATCATATCTTTTCTGATTCAGGAATGCCATGGCCATATCGTTCATAAATGCCGTGCTATTGGGATCGATAAGAGAAATCCCTTTTAGCAGTGTGGTGACCGAGTCCAATTCATTCAACTCACGGAATATCTTGAGAAGATTTTTAGAAGCGGGTTTGTAATCGGGTTTTACATACAATGCCCGCCGGAAATATTGCTTGGCAGAATCATAGATCTTATCCTGTCCATAAATTACACCAAGGTTATTCAGAATAGAAGGGTTACCCGGCTCGAGGCGTATAGCTTGCTCGAAATAATTATAAGTAGAGTCAAGCATCTTCAGCTCTTTGAACACCATGCCGATATTGATCAATGCAAATGCCGAATAAGGATTCGCTACCAAAGCCCTCCGATAATATAGATTGGCAGAGTCATATTGTTTCAATGCAAATGACGCCCGTCCCAAATTGTTGTAGGCTTCTTCGTAATTGGGATCGAGCTGTGAGGCCATCCTGTAATACACTTTCGCGGAGTCATATTGTTTCAGATCGCGGTAGAAATTACCGATATAAACATTGACAATGGATTTATCCTGGTAGTTGGCAAAAGCCTGCGAATAATAGATGCGTGCGGAGTCATATTCTCCAGATTGGAAAAAGGTTTTACTCAGTCCATTATAAGCATTAATGAATTTTGGATCTGACCGGATACTTCGTTTGAAATAACCGATAGCTTTGTTGAATTCTTTTTTATCCTGGTACAACCAACCAATATTATTACTGGCATACACATTCCCCGGCTCGATCACCAACGCTTTTTCATAATTAGAGATCGCTGAGTCTGCCCTCGATAAAGAATAAAAATAATGACCCAGATCCACGTAAGCATCGGCATTATCGGGATTCAATTCGATCGCTTTGCGATAATATTTGATAGCTGAGTCAACTTTATTCTGGCTCTTATAGCAAAAAGCCAGCGTCACATATGGATAACGCCATTTAGGCGCTGTGATAATGGCTCTCTTGGAATAAATAATGGCGCTGTCGATTTTATTATTGTCGAGATGAAGGGAGGCGATCGTCTGTAAAACATAAGCGGCATTTTTCTCCGTGGCATTGGCAGAATACGCAAACTGGAACGCCCTGTTGATATCGACCTTTTGTTTCCCTTTCCCAAAATAACCCCTTGCCTTAAAGAAATACATACGGCCCAATAGTGACTTGGCAAAATCGGGATCATCTTCCCGGATAAAATTGATCGCCTTTTCGAGCATAGTTCCCACTTCAAAAAATTCCTGTCTCGCCACTTTTTCCATGCGATCAAGACTGGCGTCTATCTCGTCCCCTTTTTCATCTTCCCCGATCTGTGCTCTTATCTTTTGTATCGATGCCTGGTCCTTACAATCGAGGTAGAGATTGATCTTACTCTGCGCAAAATTGATGAACTCCACCGCAAGGGTAGACTGCGCATCGATAGTATAAGAATCACCGGGAAAATTCTTTGCCATCATATCATAATAGTATTCGGCAGAGTTCTTACCCGTCAACCGGCTTTCTTTTACTGCAGAATTGAAAAGGTTATAGGCTTCAAGCAGCAACGTATCCCTTGCTTCGATCTTTACCCGCCGGGTCCCATCTCCCCTGAAAGAATTTCCACCACTACTTTTTTGCCGGGACTGCATCCACTTTTGCAAATAATCGTTGTTGACCACCGTCACAACTTTGTCGCTGTTCTCAGTACAACAGAAATAAGGTGATTGCTGGCGCTTGAATCTATCCTGTGCTACCGAAGGAACATTCTTTTGTACATATTTCTGTATCTCCTCAACGGTAATAGTATTATCGGCTGTTCCAGCGTCAGCAAGACCACTCAGGCCATCCACGAGGTACCAGGTAAATAAACCATGACCCGACCCGATCGAAGCATCTTCAAGAGATTCCTGTCCCGCAGCTGAGGCGAGCATGATGATCTCCCCCACTCTTTTCTCGGAGATGGCAGTATTGAAAAAACCTTGTCCTTCCGTACCGCCAGGCAATTCATTGGACCGGCAGGCATCCATGATCAGGAAAACTTCGACCCCCTTACCCGTTTCTTTGGCTATGGAAATTTTCAGGTCAGCCATGCGTATGGCGCCATTGACGAGATAATTATTCTTATCACCCGCAGGGTTACAATCATAGGTCAGGTAAAAGAACTGGTCCTCGTCTATCGCATCGCCATGACCGGACAGGTAAATAAAAAGCCTGTCGCCCTTCTGTAGTTTTTTTGCTTTCAGCCATTGCTTACCTTTTACCAGGAAGTTAGATTCATTGGCCTGTTCGTTCACGAGCAAATAAATATTATCGTCTTTTAAAGAACCACCAGCCGGAGATTTTAAAAAATCCCTGAACATCTCTGCATCCTTATCCGCGTAGTTAAGTTGCCGGACAAACTTGTATTTGGAGATACCCATCACCATTGCAAAGGTTTGCGGTCCGGTAATGGTGGTA
>DATLCB010000115.1:0-7819 GCA_035526625.1 Chitinophagaceae bacterium | reverse complement strand
GAGACTGCTTTCGGTAACAGTAGTTACTCTTTTCAAACTGATCCTGCCTGTAGTATTGGAGAATTTAGGATTGTTGACAAAAATTCCATCTAACGAGGTTCCAGTGTCATTGCTAAACAGGTCCAGTACATTCACTTGTTTACCATATTTGTCAACAAAGGGATAATCATTTTCCATTACGGTAGCATCGAGCAATACGATCTTGCCATCCCTGGCAACGCTGACCTTTAATTTTTTAATACTATAACATTCCTTCCCTTCATCGAGGTACATCGTTTTGGAATAGCCGCTGAATTTGGCCTTGCCTTTATCTTTACTGATAAAAACTTCGTAAGGCATCGACTGGGCTTCAGCATCATTTTTAATAGTACCGGTCCACAGACCCGTAATATCCTGGCTAAAAACAATTGATGAGGAGAGCAGTGCCACTAGGGCGATGAGGGTATTTTTCATAAAGGTGGATTTATTCCCGACAACTATCGGGAGCGCACAAATTATAAATTCTGTTTCGGGGTTTTAAGTAAACTTCTATTTTTCATATTTAAATTAAGGTCAATTCGTAATTTTCCGGGTGAACCCATCGTAATTTTCCCGTTAAGCCTCATGCTCTAATAGCCATTTTCGCTTTTAGTTTTTCCCTTTTCGCTTTCACTACCGATCTACGGTTATTGCTTCGACACATTCTTATTACCCTCACCCAGGCTGGTAACGAACTGAAGTCCCTGCATATAAACCGCGGTACGTCCCTTCCTGAATTGAATTTCTCCCCAGGCATACTGATCATTTGCATCCTGCACTGTTCGTTTGCCACTGATGATATCATGCGCCAGGTTCAGGGCCAGTAAATTCAGTTCTTCTTTATCACTTTTGGCGGTGAGAGTACCTTTGACTTTATCTGCTGTCACCTTTGCATCAAAACGTGTCAATATATCGTACTTGTCTGCGCTTGCTTTATAGCTAATGGTTTGTTCAAGAAAATCCCAACGGGGCTCTGGAGAATCCTGCGTCATTTCGTTCAGCGCGACCACAGTCTTTAACCAGGGACCATTATTTTCCCAGGTAAGCCGCGTTGATGTCATTTCATAAGGTTGACCATACTTCCTGATCATATCCACCGCTGTTTCCCTTACTTCAAGTGGACATTCAGCGATAACATTCCTGAGTAAACCGGCGCTCATATCCGTTGCCCTGTAGCTGGATCGGCCGGAACGACAGGAGACTAATGCGACTGTAAGAATAAGGAGTAAAAGTTTTTGCATATGCAACTTTTTAAGGTGAAGAATAAATGTTCGCGGTTGAAGTTTTATGTCTCACGTTATTGATCCGGCAAGCTATACGAGTTATTCTCCTCATCCTCCTCCCCGATCTCTTCATTCTCATCGTCATCTTCACTGCCGGGCACATCCAGGTCGTTTCCACTCAGGTTGACTCTTTCGTTAAGCGGAGTGCCATCTTCATCTGTATTGTCCAAAAGGGATGCTCTTACTCCTTCCTCTTCTTCTGAACCCATCGACTCGCTGCTTCGCTGGAGTAATTCTTTTTCCTCGCGGGTCACCTCTGTATCTTTCTGCTCCTGGAAGGTGGGGTTTTCCTCACTCCTTGTTCCCTTCTTCATATTATAGATTTACTAAAGAAGTATTCATAAAGCATGCCTGAATAATTAACAACTGATAACTGTTAACTGACAGTTGAAGCAAGGCACTGATAAGGCTCGATCGTTGGAGAATGGGTAAACGAATACACAGTTTGACATGTATCAAACAACAGCCTGTACTTAGGCTTTTAGCTCCCTGGTTGTCGAAATCATTTCTTTGGCTGTCCGAGCAACGAATAATACAGGTAGTTCAGGTAGATCATCTGAAGAATAAGAATAATAAGAAGAACAAGCAAGTTATACGTTGTGCCGAGATCGATATTGCTTACCGACCAGGCAATAAAAACGAGCGCCGTACAAAGCAAAGAGATCCTGACAGGACGGATGATCGGCAATGCAGTATCCGGGTATTCGAGCAAACCCATCATCAGGCTGATGCAAATAAGAAAATTAGCGAGGGCATAACCAAAAACATCACCCAATGAAAATATGTGCTGCTGTGGATCAAAAAAATAGGTCAGGCAGGAGGCGATCAATCCAAGTGAGACCATTGTGGGAATAAAAAGCAATTCAAGCAGGCTGGCCCTTACAAATCCTTTTTTAGCAACCCTGTTCGATATCAGCGTGAAGAATAGCCACCACAAAGAAAAAATCATGGAAAGGACCAGCGCAAAGTTCAGCCATGTGGAGAACAACCGTATATCCGCTTTACTGATCCCATTGACCACACCCAGCACCACTTCACCAAACACAATGATGGTAAACAAACCCAGCCGCTCCGACATACTTGATGACAAGCTCAGGTCCAAAGCTGAGCGACGCAGCAGGATGCTGGAAAGAAAGGGAGGCATATAATTAAAAACGATAATGAGCGGTACTATATATTTTAACCAGGCGGGTGAAATAAAAAGACTCAGCGCCATCAATCCAAGTGAGAGCAGGTAGAGAATAGTATAAGGCAGGTTGTATTTGCGGTGCGACCGGTCATAAAAGCCTACGCTCCACCACAGATAAGTAATGTAAAACTGCATTACCATGAGTACGATAGTGATATACTCGAATCTTTCGTCCGATGCATCTTCGATCGTTACGGATAAAGCGGCAATGATCATTACCTGCCAGAGGGTCATGAGTCTTGTGCGCAGGCCTTCCGAGCCATGAATATCATGGTATAAACTGCCGTTGAGCCATCCCCAGAAAATAATAATGAATAGGCCTGCATACTCAAGGAACGCGGCCCAACTGATATGCATGGCGAGATGATGCGTGATCCTGGCAATGGCGATCACATACACGAGGTCATAAAAAAGTTCCAGCCAACTGATCCTGCGCTCCTCAAAATTGGTATCGAATTTCTTCGGCGCTCCCCACCAGGCAGATGTGTTTCTCTTGATCGGCATAAGCAGTTTAAATAAATAGCAGTCAAACTTACGCTTTGCACTGGATTATTTTCCATTCCTTAATTCGTAGCGCAACTGTCAGTTATCAGCTGTCAGTGTCCGTTGTCAGTTGTCAGTTGTGAATTAATCTCCTTATCTTAAGAAAAATTTACATCATGAAAAAGACGATCCTCCAATATGTTTCCATTCTCCTGTTTGCTTGTTTCCTGTTCTCCGGTAATATCTCTGCTCAAACGTTCACCAACGATGAGCTGAAGGCCCAGATGCTGAAGGACTGGGAAAGAGGTAAAGCTTATACAAATGAATACCTGAATACCATGCCTGCCGACAAATACAGTTACCGCTACAAACCAGTTGACTCGCTCCGCAGTTTTGCGATGCAGATGCTTCACCTGGCCACTGCCAATGTATTCCTGATGGCGACTGCCACCGACCAAATGCCGCTGCCATGGGCAAGTTTTGGTTTGGAAAAAAGAGCAAGCGCCCAGAGCAGGGATTCGGTTGTTTACTATGTCAACGCCAGTTATGATTTTGCTATGAATGCCGTGCAGAAAAGCGATCCTTCCAAATGGAAAGAAACCAAAAAACTTTTTGGCTTCGAGACCACCCGTTTTGCGCTGATGAATAAGACCTTTGAGCACCAGACGCATCATCGCGGGCAGACTACGATCTATATCAGGATGAATGATATTGCTCCGCCGCAGGAGAAGCTGTTCTAATGTTCGAAGTTCGAAATTCGACATTCGATATTCGACGTTCGATGTTCGACATTGGAAGTTCGACGTTCGAGGTTCGATATTGAGTCGTTCTGGCGGAGAATTACAATGGAGCACGAAGAACACAAAGTAAACACGAAGAACACAACGTAGTGTCCTTTGTGCCTGCCTGCCGGTAGGCAGGTGCGTAGTGTACTTCGTTCGAAGGACTCCTTCGGAGTGCTCCTTCTACGCAGCCGCATTGAGAATCGCCTATTGCCCATTGCCTATTGACGATTGAGAGTTCCATCTATCAAAGATCTCTTGCCTTCGAATTCGTTTGCAAATCAAAACTAGTGTGAGTGTTTGCCCATTTCCAAACACAGGTGAGAAATATGCAACAAAATGATAGAAAATGTAAGAATATGAGAAATATGATGAAATATGAGAATTATGATAGAATGTGAGAAATATGACGAAATATGAGAATTATGATAGAATATGAGCGTTTTAATACTGAAATTATTAATCACTAACCTTTTAGACATACCCGCTTCGCAAGTTGTTCGGGTTTTACAGGGGACTCCTTCAGAAATTTGCGAAGAAGTGTCGAACAAGACACGAAGGATGTCCGGATAAACCTTCCCTGTTTTTCTAAAACTTATTACCCGGATTTTCCAAAAACTCATACCTTTTAAGGAATACTTTCTATTTACTCGCCATCAGTAATACCAAAACAAATGAAAAAGTTCAGCACCTTCCTTTTCATCTTAATTCCGTTTATTGCTGCTGCCCAAACTGCCGCAGACATTGTAGTACTTGAATCGATAGGGAGCGGAACTAACCCGAATCCGCGGGTATTCCTTAGTTTTAAAAGAATAAAAAGCCAGGATGGAATGTTCGATCCTCCCGCCGGGACATTTGGTTATACGGCCCCTGCCGGGAAAGCGCTTGTGATTACAGAAACCGACTGGCAATTTGCCAATGGCATAGCCGGTGATAATGTAACTCTTCGAATATGGCTTACCTGGCCACAGGACCCTGGAACTGACAGAAGAGTAATGGAGAGCACTATTACATTGGGAACTTCCGGAAGTGGAGGAACCAGTACTGCTGAAAGAACAGGAATTTTGGTACCGAGTGGAGTGAAAATAAGTGTTGATGTCACTGGCACAGGAAGAGGAACTGGTAAGATCCAGCATGTACTGATGAGAGGTTACCTTATACCCGGATAATAAAATAACTGTTAGCCTTAGTCATATTTTGCCGGTCTTTAGGATGCCGGTCCTGAGTTGCAACTGTCCCGCGATATGCGGGAAACTCAGGACAGTGTTCGTGATTTTTTTATGGAACAGGACGGACGAGAGAGCACAAAAATAGCTGGCTACACTGGCAGGCAATTTGCTGTGCAATACAAATCTTATCCCGATAGCTATCGGGACTAAAATCTAAAAATATTTATGCCTGCTCCATCTGATCATAACACTGCCCTAACAAAAAAGATCCTTGTTGTTGAAGATGACGGTGAAATAGGCCTCGTACTGGATATGGTTCTCCATGACGACAAGCACCCGCTCGATTATGTAAACACTCTCCAGGCTGCTGAGGAATACCTGGAACATGAACAACCCGCTATCATCATCCTCGACAATAAATTGCCCGATGGATATGGGGTTGACTTTATCAGCTATATCAAGAAAAAATATCCCTCCATTAAGATCATCATGATCTCAGGTCTTGGCGCTGCAAAGGATGTGGCGATGGAAAATGGCGCCGATATGTTTTTTGAAAAACCTTTTTCGCTGGAGGAGTTGAATGGGGCGATTGGTAAGCTTTTATAAGATCGAAAGTATTAGAAGGTCAGACCTTAGTTAAACACTCAGGCTAGGGTCCTATAATGGAGTGGCTGGAACACTACGTAGGCGTGGTGAAAGAAAAAAAAGTATTCATCAATGAACCTTATAAATCTCTAATAACTTTCTCTCTTTTCATAAACTCAACTTAACTTTTATATACATTCTCATTATGCCACTCAACAAATCTACTTTCCGGCCTATCCATTAATCTAGTCGGCAGATTACCAAGATTTGATCCATGGAATTTATAATACTCCTTTCCGTTTTCGAACTCTTCTTTAATTCTTTTGCTTACTTCTACCTTTAAATCAGTGGTGATCGTTAAGTAGCCACAATCAAAAAGTTTATGGAGATCAGAGCGAAGAAGCAAAGCATTTGCTATGTAGTGGGGGCCTGACAAGGCATAGGGTTTAATATGCGCAGATTCCAAAACGGGCAAAGTCTTTTCTCCAGAGATGGCGCATTTTCTATTATACGCATCTGTAACCAAAACTCTAAAAGCGCCTTGGCCTAGCCTTACTTTTCTTAAAATTGAGTTCCCATATATAGGTTCAGCATCCTCAAGCATAAGTTGACTCTTATCTTCATCTAAAATAGGATATAAATATTTTTGTAGTACCTGCTCAACTTTGTTCCAAACTTTTTGACCGATTTCTAAGTCTGTTGAGTATGATTTACCCTGAACAATACTTGCGCTCCAATCCTCTGGAACAGTAATCCAATCCTCCTTCCTGAAAAAGATTGGATTTGTCAAAACGATACAACCGATAATAGGATTCTCATTTGCTTTATCCTGTCTATATCGCACTATCATCCTTTGTAAGATCTGGAATGATTCGCATCCGTTGCCTTCCTTAAATGTATCCCATGCGATAGAAATTGGCAAAAATGTATGACTCGAAAAAAATCCAATACCCCCAATAGCATGATTAGGGCTTTTAAGTTTGAAAAGAAATGGAGCTCCCGGTGTTAATATTTTGAAACCTGAAGCCCCTCTTGGTTGCCAGAAATTTACATCCTCTCTATTTTGATGCGATAAAAAGTTATACCAACTGTTATCTGTTACACCAAGATAAAATTTCATGTTATGTACAAATTAAAACGCTGTGCATAAAAAAATATCCCGTTTCATAAAACTTTGGGACGTTAGTTAAGGTTTTCTCTGAACAGCACCTCATTAAATAATTTTATGCTTTACTATTTCGGAGCGTATCGTCATTCAATAACTCAGCAATATTTTTATACTGCAAAATAATTTTATATTCATTAGAAGAAAAATCTGTTTTCTTTTTGAGTTCCGGCATTATCTCTATGTAGTCAAATGCATATTTGGCTAATACAACCATAGCCATTCCAATAAAAGCAAGAGCCATTTCCCTTTGTTTATCTAGACCGGGCATTTGCTGGATTTGAATTATACTTTGTCTGTTAGAGTGAGCATATCGACATAAATATGAGTATATTTTTCTAAAATATTTTTCATTAAAATTTGCTGCCCTTGCCAATTGACTCCAGCCTTCTAGCTTCCATTCCCCTTTCAAAACTCTTTCCTGACTTTTTGGACTAAGCTGTTGATAATACTGGGTTGACACTATTTCTGCTCTCAAAGTTTCTGCATGCTGATTTTCTTTTTCCCATTTTTGTAAAATTCCTTTGAAAGCAGGTTTAAATTTCACTCTGTCTAATCCTCCTAGGTACCAAGACTTTAATTTAAATATTTTTTCATCTTCATTTTGTGGTGCAATGAAAATATGATGTAATGCAAGGTAGGTTTCTAATGATGCTCTTGTAAGTACGGCAATCGAACAAAAATCTATTTGAGGTTCGTAATTCTTTAATTGATAACCCTCAAGTAAGACCCTTGAAGTTATAGTATGATTCAATATTTTCTTTCCCAATCCCTCAACATTGTATAAATACTCCTCGCTTGGAAGGATATTAGTTCCCGCCATTTTATTTCCTATAGTAATAAATGCATCGATGAGTTTATCACAATCTCCAATTTGCTGTTGACCATTCATAATACTAGCTTCTTGTTGGCATTATTTTTCATACCCGTCCATCCCCACCCCCCACAACTCCGTCTTCACTGCCTTCCCCTTCAATACCGGGCTGTCAAGGTAAGTAAACTGGTACCCTGGCATATCTTTTAGTGCAGTATAAATGATGTCAGATACGATCAGGGTTTGTTTGTACTGGTTACAGAGAGCAACGATCCGGGAAGTGGTGTTGAGCACATCGCCGGAGTACACGATATCTTTTTTTACGGTACCG
>DATLCB010000114.1:0-7115 GCA_035526625.1 Chitinophagaceae bacterium | reverse complement strand
GCAAACTTGAGTTGCCAAAGGACCAGGTGATAACAGATGGCAATATCGAAGTGTATGTTCAGGATGGTATCAGCAATGAAATGGCTACGAGTCTTGCAGCTTACCTGAAGAAAAATATAGACCCTCAGCAAAAGATCAGCTTCCAGGTCATTCAAAATGCGGATGGCTATTATGTCATCAGCATGGTGACGAAAAAGGACATGGTGGATACGGTCTCAGAAGAAGAAATGAATACCATTGCAGGCAAGATCTCAAAGGATATTCTATACGGAGCAGGTCTGACCTTTCAATTAACAGATGAAGAATTCATGCCGTACCGGAAAGTTCAGTATAACATAACACATGTTGACAGCACTCCTGTACAATGATCCCAAATAATTTTTACTGATACCCGCCTTATCATCAACAGGGCGGGTATTGTTTTTTGCAGCGGTGAAATCCCTATTTTTACTGAAAGCATAGTATGGAAACGGCTTCGAAAAAAGTAGTGAATGGCTGGGCCATGTACGATTGGGCCAGTTCTTCTTATAACCTCGTTATCACTTCTACCATTTTCCCTACGTATTTTGAAGCTGTCGCAGTGGACAAAGGTTCTATATCCAAAACCACGGTGACATTCCTGGGAAGGCAGTTCGAGAACACTGCCTTATATAATTATGCGATCGCCCTTGCTATGCTGATCGTTGCTGTGATGTCGCCATTACTTTCTTCTATCGCCGACTATAGAGGCAACAAAAAAAAATTCCTCAGTTTTTACCTGACCATGGGGAGTATTGCTTGTGCCACACTTTATTTTTTCGACCAGGATACATTAGGGTTAGGGCTTTTGGCGATGATCATCGCCTGTATCGGTTTCTGGGGTGCGCAGGTCTTTTATAATTCTTTCTTGCCGGATATAGCAGCGATCCAGGACAGGGATCGCATTAGCGCCAAAGGATTTTCCTATGGCTATGTTGGGAGCGTACTGCTTCAATTGGTTTGTTTTGGATTTGTAATGGGTAAACCTTTTGGCATTTCAGAAGATAAAGGCGCCCAGATATCTTTTTTATTGGTAGGTATCTGGTGGTGGGCCTTTGGCCAGTTCTCCTTACGCCGTTTACCCCAACCTGTCCCAGCCGGTAGCGGAGATATGGGAAACAACATCCTTTCTAAAGGTTATAGTGAATTGAAAAAAGTATGGATACAGGTAAGACAAAGACCGAAACTGAAAAGGTTCTTACTTTCTTTCTTCTTTTATAATATGGGTGTGCAAACAGTGATGCTGGTTGCCGCCTTATATGGAAAAAGTGAGTTGCAATTGAAGACCGAAACGCTGATCATTGCGATCCTTATCATCCAGCTTATTGCAATACCGGGTGCCTTTCTTATTTCCTGGCTTTCATCCCGTATCGGTAACCTGAAGACATTGATGATACTTGTAGTGCTTTGGATAGTCATGTGTATCGTAGCGTATTACCTGCCTGTGGGTGGAGTAATTGAATTTTGTGCGTTAGGTGCCGGTGTCGGTTTTATTATGGGCGGTATCCAATCGCTCAGTCGCAGTACACATGCCAAGCTGATGCCCGAAACAAAAGACACGGCATCCTTCTTTAGCTTTTATGATGTGACAGAAAAGATAGCTGCTGTGGTAGGCATTTTCAGTTTTGGTTTTATCACTGAATTGACCGGCTCACAGAGAAGTTCCGTGCTTGCATTGGCCATCTTCTTTGTGATCGGCCTACTCTTACTTTTCTATGCAAATGCGGCAAAAGAACATTCGGCTATCCGGCCAGCCCAGCGCTCAGGATAAACACGATCTTAAAAATTCTACTTATGAAACTCTATTCTATAAATACCGGCTATTTCAAATTGGATGGCGGCGCCATGTTTGGTGTAGTGCCGAAAAGCATGTGGAATAAGATCAATCCTGCGGATGAAAATAATCTATGCAGCTGGGCATTGCGCTGCCTGTTGATAGAAGATGGAAACCGGCTGATACTAATAGATAACGGCAATGGCGACAAACAGGATGCAAAGTTCTTCAGTCATTATTACCTGCACGGAGACGATACATTAGATAAGTCACTTGCCAAATATGGTTTTCACCGCGATGATATCACCGATGCATTCCTGACGCATCTTCATTTTGACCACTGCGGCGGGTCTATCAGTCGCAAAGGCGACAAACTCGTTCCTACTTTTAAGAATGCAACCTACTGGAGCAATACGGAGCATTGGGATTGGGCGGTTCATCCCAACGACAGGGAAAAAGCATCTTTCCTGAAAGAGAATATTTTACCCATTGAAGAAAGCGGTCGCCTTCAATTTGTGGAAGTGAATGGTAGCATTGAGGGAAAGTTGGGAAAAACCTCATTCGCCGATAATATAGATGTTCGTTTTGTGAATGGTCATACAGAAAGCATGATGTTGCCCCAAATAAAGTATAAGGAAAAGACCATCGTCTTTATGGCTGATCTTCTTCCTTCCGCGGGACATATCCCTATTCCCTTTGTAATGGCTTATGATATGTTCCCGCTAACCACACTGACTGAGAAAAAATCTTTCCTGAAAGAAGCTGTGGAAGGGAATTATATTTTATTTTTTGAGCATGACCCTGTGCAGGAATGCTGTAACCTCCAGCAAACCGAGAAAGGTATACGGGCGAAAGATTTTTTTAAACTTGATGAGATATAAAGCTTTCAATTGTTCCTGTTTTATTCCTTGTCATGCCGGGGAACGAGGCATCTAAAAGTGCGCCCGATCCTTTGCTGTTGAGATTCCTCCTTCGTCGGAATGACAAAATGAATTATTGTCTGTTTTCCTCTTTTTTCTCCGCGAATATCTTTCTCATCCTTAGTATTAGTAAACTGCCGATGATAGCAGGCAGGATCAGGTTAATGAACCAGATACCGGCAGTGGCGAAAGTCATACCCAGTTCATTGGTACTGTAAAGACCAACAATAGCAATTACCACTTTTCCCCGCTGCGCCAGCTCAGCTATAGCGATCGTAGGGATAACGGCCATGATAAGAAAAGAAACACTCACCGTCCAGAAAGCTGCATCTACTGATAAATGCACATCAAATAAAGCAAAGAGCAGGCTATACTGCCCGATAAAAACAATGAAACGGACCAGTGATAACAACAATAGCTTTAATAAAAGGACAGGGTGAAAATTTTCTAAGGCTTCTACCAGGTAAACAAAGCGTTTGTTCCCGGGAAACCGGTCCGCCCATTTTACCAGCCCGGATAAGCGGAAATAAAAAAGCAGCAGGACCAAGAGCACAGCGGTCACTCCATATACGATCACATTCATCCACATGGGGCTGATGAGTTGCCTGGCTTCAATTTCATCTCTTAATATATATAAACCGATACAGCCTGCCAGTAAAGTAATGATCAGCTGGCTGATGCTACCGACGATAGTAATGGAGATCGTTTTTAACCGGCTGCCTTCTTTCATATATAGCACCCTTCCAAGATATTCGCCGATACGGTTGGGGGTGCTTACTGAAAAAGAAACGCCGGATAATACGGCCTGGAAAGCTTTGAAGAAACTTACTTCCTGCACCGATCTCACGGATAACTTCCATTTTACGGCTTCGATGCTCCAGTTAACGATCATCAGTAATAGAACTGTAATTAAGTTCCATATCCCTGAACTACTCAAAGATGCTTTGATACGCAGCCAGGCTTCTTCGAGGCCCGGTTGTTTTTGAATTTGCCGGTAAATGGACCAGGAGAGCCATAGGAACAATAAAGGCCCAAGGAAGTAGTTGATGAAGATCTTGCTATTTTTGTTCAGCTTCATTAATCTTTTAATTACCAATTGCACCACATAGGCACATAGCACACAGTAGAAAAATACACACATAGAGAATGCTATGTGTTACCTATGTTCCTATGATCCTATGTGGTAAAAATACATCGCCCGTTGCAAAAGCCTGACAAAATCATATTGGGGATCGACCCGGGAACAATCGTGATGGGCTATGGCCTTGTTACCATTACCGGTAATACAATTTCCTTATTGGAACTCGGTGTATTGAAACCAGGCAAAGTAAAAGATGGTTATAAAAAACTTCAGTTGATCTTTAATACCGTTAGTGGTTTGATCACAAAATACCAGCCCACAGATTTTGCCATCGAAGCTCCTTTTTTTGGAAAGAATGTGCAGAGTATGCTGAAGCTTGGGCGTGCACAGGGTGTTGCCATTGCTGCTGCCATGCGTCATGGTTTGGAAGTAACGGAGTATTCTCCAAAAAAAGTAAAACAATCCATAACAGGCAATGGCAATGCCGATAAGGAACAGGTGATGAAAATGCTGCAAACACTTTTATCCTTTAAAGCCAATCCAAAGCAACTGGATGCAAGCGATGCATTGGCGGTAGCGATGTGTCATCATTTCCAGTGCAACCCGCTTCTGGCAAAGGCGGGCAAAGGATTGAATGGATGGGAGGATTTTATAAAGAAGCATCCAGGGAGAGTTTCCAAAAGAAAATTATAGGCACGCCAATATTTTTTCCTGTACTTTCTTCAAACTATCATCCGATACTTTCTGTTTCGCCTGGCTAAAATTCAGATCATTAGCAGAGTTGATAGGAACAAGATGCATATGCGCATGCGGTACTTCCAAACCGATCACTGAGATACCACAACGGTTGCATTTAAATGCTTTCTCAATGGCTTTAGCAATAGGTTGTGCAAATAAAAGCATCTCCTTTAAATACTCAGCCGGCAGGTCAAACAAATTATCTACTTCTGTTTTCGGCACCACCAGTACATGTCCTTCCCGCAACGGAAAGATATCTAGGAAAGCAAAGAATCTTTCGCTCTCCGCTATTTTATAAGAAGGTATCTCGCCCCTTATGATCTTTGAAAAAATTGTCATACGGCCAAAAATTTTAAATGCTAGATGTTGAATTTTAAATTTTAGATGGCGCAGCATCGCGTTCCAAAGCTACAATCTCAAATTGTTTCCCGTAGATTTTCGGGGATCAATTCGCAGATGGCGCTGATACGTTCATAATAGTCTGTGTTATCTGCGTGTATTCCATCTGCGTTATCTGCGGGAAATAAAAAAGTCCCATCCTTCGACTCCGCTCAGGACAGAACTTTTATCTATTAATTTTTAGTTTTTCACTCAGTAGATGTCAGGCGCTCTTCGAGACGTCAGACATCAGGCGGATATATCTTCAATTTTAAACTTCAACACCCCTGCCGGCGCCGGTACTTCAGCCGTATCTCCGACCACTTTGCCTAATATTCCTTTGCCGATCGGTGAGGTCACCGATATCTTCCCTGCTTTCAGGTCGGCTTCTTTTTCACTCACGATCTTATAGGTCACCTGTTTCTTAGTGCCCAGGTTGGTTAGTTTTACTTTGGTAAGAATGGATACTTTGCTGGTATCAATGGACGATTCATCGATGACCCTGATATTGGCCATCGAACCTTCCATTGCCGCGATCTTTGCTTCGAGCATCCCCTGGGCCTCTTTGGCAGCGTCATATTCAGCATTTTCTTTCAGATCGCCTTTCTCTCTTGCTTCCGCGATAGCACGGCTGGCAGCTGGCCGATCCACTCCTTTCATTCGTTGCAATTCGATCTTCATCTGGTCCAGCGTTTCCTTTGTCACATATTGTAAATCGCTCATAGCTCCTCCTTTTGTTTGGAAAAAGAAAAAAATAACAACGCCCCAGTTTTTGCTGAAGCGTTGCATTATTGTATAGCGAAGATAGAAAAAGATTTCTGAAAATACGAGCGATAAGACGTTCAATTTTTAAGAATGGCCATCCCCAATCGCATGCTTTTTAACAGTTTATCATAGACCGAGCTTTTCCAGCAACACTTTCGCCATTTTATAAAATGCTTCATGACTATACCCTGCAATATGCGGTGTAATGAGCACATTGGGCTGTTTCAGCAACCAGTCAAGCTTTTCTTTTTCCTGTTCGGACATTGCATTCAGTTGTTCATTTTCCAGTACATCCAAACCGGCTGCGGCAATCTTATTTTCTTTTAGTGCAAGGATCAATGCTTCCTGGTCGACCACTTTTCCTCTCGATGAATTCAGCAGGATCGGTTTTTGCTGCAGAGAATTAAAAAATGCACTGTTTCCCATATGCATCGTTTCGTCTGTTAGCGGGACATGAAAACTTACCACCTCAGCATAACGACCGATCTGCTCCAGGTTGGCTTCTTTGATACAGTCCTTTCCAAAACCTGTATTGTATTTATCATATGCCAGTATGGTCACATTAAAAGCACCGAGCAGTTTCGCAAAACTGCTGCCTGTATTTCCATAGCCGATGATGCCCACAGTCTTGCCACTAAGTTCCGTTCCCCGGTTCTCATCTCTTTTCCATATTCCCTCTCTTACTTCGAGTTGTGAAGAGGATATCTTATGCAGAAGATTTAATAATATACCAAGTGAATGTTCTGCCACAGCATTCCGGTTGCCTTCAGGACTGCTCACACATTTTATTCCTTTGCTTTCCGCGTAGTCTACATCCACTAATTCCATCCCGCTGCCCAATCGTCCGATCCATTTCAGCGAAGGTGCTTTATCAATAAGTGGTTTATCGACTTTAATCCTTGTCGTTACCACCAGCCCTTCAGCATCCACAACCCATTTTTCCAGTTCTTCATAGCTGATCGCAGGCTTGTACATCACTTCATAACCTGAGTGCTGAAGATGCGTCATCAAAGACTCGTGCGCTTTGGCTGTAATTATTACTTTTCTCATTTCATCTTAAAGCTAAGTGCGGCGAGATCGGACACACTTAATTGCTCTGCTCTTTTATTAAATAATTCGTCTTCCAGTATGGCTGGTTCAAAAAGACCTTTTACCGCATTGCGAAGGGTCTTCCGTCGCTGGTTAAAGGCTGTTTTTACCAGCAGGAAAAAAGTTTTTTCGCTTTTTACAGCTATCGCTTCCTTCTTAGGCAATAATCGTATCACGGCGCTTTTTACTTTCGGTGGAGGCTGAAATGCCTGTTCAGGCACCTCAAAAAGATACTCCACATCGAAAAAAGCCTGGACGAGAACACTGGTAACGCCATATACTTTATTACCGTGTTTGGCAGCTATCCGCTGGCCAACTTCTTTTTGAAACATCCCTACCATACATTCCACAT
>DATLCB010000113.1:0-7157 GCA_035526625.1 Chitinophagaceae bacterium | reverse complement strand
AGAACGGCCATCACTGAGCTGCCATGTATAATTATTAATAGATGGTTCCGTGCTTTTATTAAGAATATGGAAGGGTGCATTGATACATTGTTCATTTGATCCGAAAGAGAAGTCGGCAGCAGGAACAGGGAGTCGTTTTATAATAACGGACCTTGTTTTGTCAAGGCAGGACCCCTTTTTCACAGATGCCCAATAAGTGCTTGTTGTCAGTGGCTGCGGGTTGAATAAATTACCATTGGCGCCACCAATAGCAGCACCATTCTCATACCATTGAATGATACCATCGGTTGATAATGCATTCAGAGTTGTCGTCACCAGCTTATTAGCACAGAAGACCAAATCCCCGGACACACTCAATGCAGTATCCACTTTGATCACATCTACTTCCACCGTAGCATCGCTGGTGCAGCCTGTTACACTATCGATGACAGACAAATAAAAAGAAGCGGGTGAATGCAGTGGCAAGGTTATGGGGTCGGGAACGATCGTACTTAATAACAGTGAAGACGGCGACCATGTATAACCATAATGATCAACACGATCTGTTCCCAGTTTTGCTGACCTTCCTTCGCAAATTGTTATATTGGGACCTGCATTGGCGACTGGTGGTAACACTCCCTCGAGTGTTACATTTATCGTATCCGGGCAACCAAAACCAGGAAAAGGTTCCACTACTACCGAATAAGTGGTGCCGATCGGTGGGACCGGGGCAAGGGTCATGGTCTGACCTGTTGCCAATACCGCCGCATAGTTATTAAGAGGATACCACCTGTAATTTTGAAATCCGTGTGGCGCGGTCAACTTTATATCATTGGCGTCAGGGCAAATCATACCTCCTTTGATCACATTGCTGCAGGAACTACTGACATCTATATATGCATAACCGAAATGTCCTTTGAACGTGCAATCACTCGTGATGAATTCGAGACGGATCGTTTTTCCGCCTAACCCGGATAAATTGAGTGTTACAGGTGTCCAGTCCTTATATATCACCGTTGATTCAATCGGGGAAACCTTGAAACCAGGCAGTGAAGCAGAGGCGGTATAATCAAAATCGGAGCAGTTGATCACTTCATTGTCTGTCTGGTTATAAACGCTGGCACGAAAACGGGGTTGCTCATCCGGGTTATGTTGCGGGTCCTGGAACACAACAGCATAATAATAAACAATAGAGAACTCAATTGTATTAGCGGGGATAGTGAAAGTATAGGAGATACCTTCAGCGCTTATATTCTGGTGGAAGTTGTTACCCAGTCTTATACTGTAAGCGCCGCCACTTGGAGGTGCCTGCGAAAAATTACCGAAAATATCCAGCCCTGCTGTTGCTGCCGGGATGATCTTATGGTTCTCCGGCAACTGGCCCATTCCTTCCCAATAAATGGTATTTACTCCGCTCACGCTTTCCACTCTGCCAGTCCTGCATTCCCAATTACTGAAGTTACCGGCTTCAAAATCTATATTAGGAGGGCATGCGGAAAACTGTGCTGTGGCTGCGAGAGATGCTAGGCAACAAATGAGCAGTCCGCTTCTTATATATTTCCTGTATAATGACAT
The DNA here is from genome assembly GCA_035526625.1 of Chitinophagaceae bacterium. Taxonomy (GTDB): domain Bacteria; phylum Bacteroidota; class Bacteroidia; order Chitinophagales; family Chitinophagaceae; genus JJ008. Next base: position 5,603 of record DATLCB010000113.1, on the reverse strand, counting down.
TAGGCTCCTTTCGACATTCCTATCCCTCAACAATTATACAGAAGATATAAAATGTAAATGACATATTCCGGCAAAACGGCAAATATCACTGCGCCTGCGTCAAAAGCCTTTCTTTTCTGCGGGTTTATCCGTTTTTCCTTTTTCAAAATCACCACTATAAACCATCACCAGTTTGGATTTATCAAAGTACTTACGAAGTGCCGCATTCACTGCTTCGAGAGATACAGCTTTTACCTTATTCTCATAATCGGTAAAGTCACTGATGTCACGGTTATCACGGATATACCAGCGAAGCTGGCGGGCAAGGAAATCATTCATGCCCAATGAGGTCCGGTTCCCTTCGAGCCAGGCATTCTTTGATTTTTCCAGTTCGTCCTTCGTAAAACCCACTTTGATGGCTTTGTCTATTTCCTGGTGCATGGCGGAATCCAGCCTGCCCTTATACAGCGGATTAAAAATGGCATATAAGCCCCAGTTGGCCACATCATACCTGTAATTGGTATTCATATAAGAACCCGCACCGTAACTCATTCCCTCGTTTTCCCTCAAACGTTGTGGAATGCGTGAGGAAAGGAATGCGCCACCCCCTAATAACTCATTGGCCATAAAAACTGCAGCAAAATCAGGATGTGTTTCTGAAATGTTGACATTGATATTGCCGAACATCACTGCATTGGTTTTATCAGGCGTATTAACGCTTTCGGTAGTTCCTTTTACATCAAAATATTTGGGAACCACAGTGGCAAAGGACATCTTACTGTTCCAGCCACCAAAGGTTTTTTGCAGGAAATTTATTATCTGCGTCTTGTCCAGTTCACCAACAAAAGAAGAAATGGAGTTGTTAGCCCCGTAGAAATCCTTATAGAATTGCTTCACATCATCCAATTTGATCTTTGCAATTTCTTCCAGCCATTCTGCTGATGATGAAGAGGCGTTGGGATGACCTTTGGGATAATTAGTAGTAAGCTTTGCTAATTTTTCCGAAGCCACTGTTTGAGGATCGCTCATATTAGCTTCCGTACTGGCTTTTGCATCGAGCTTTGTTTTTTCAAATTCGGCCTCATCAAATTTCGGGTTCTTCAGCAGGTCGTCCAACAAAGCCAAAGCAGCAGGAAGGTTCTGTTTATCGGTGCTAAGGTTGATGGTGGTGGTACCATTGGCATTACCGAAAAAGGAGATATCTGTTTTTATCCGGTCAAGCTCATCGGCGATCTGTTTCTTTGAGCGGGTGGTCGTGCCGTTCTTCAGCATGTTGGCCACAAAATAAGCGGCAGCGGCTTTATTGGCGAGGCTGTTCTCGTCACCAAAGCGTAAAGAAATACTTCCGTTGATCTTATCGCCCTTGGTAGGTTTTTCCAGCAGAACATACTTGCCGCCATTGTTCAGCGTACCGTATTGTGCATTCTTTTTTATGTTGGCAATGCTATTCTCAAAATTTGCTTTTTGAGCAGCCGCTTCTTTTCCTTTATATCCATTAAGCAGTTTGGCTACATCCGGGGTTTCGCTGACCACTGTTCTTTCAGGAGCCGCGTCCGGAACGAACACTCCGTACGTGCGGTTAGATGATTTGTAATATTTACTGGCTGCCGCTTTCAGGTCGGCAACAGTAAGTTTCTCCATGCGGTCGCGGTAGAGGAACCAGAGTCTCCAATCGCCGGCACCAATGTATTCAGTCAGGGCAATGGCAAGATCATTGGTCTTTGCCATTGCATCTTCGATGCTTTTTAAACGATTATTCTTTGCACGTACCAGGTCCTCCTCTGTGATGTTCATAGAAGGAATACCATCCGCTTCTTTCAGTAATTCCCATTTAGCGGAGTCAATGCTTTTATCTTTTGGCACTTCCAGTTCAAAATAGGTAAATCCCGGATCGAACAGTGAAGGCGACCATCCCCAAACCTTAGAAGCCATTTTGGTCTCTATTAATTTTTTATAGAATGTTCCGGAAGGGTTATTGGTCAATATCTCGATCAATGCTTCATTAGCTGCATAATCTTTATCGGCAAGTGAAGGAGTATGATAGCCCATACTGATGTATTGGATATCTCCTGTCCGGCGAAGTGAGACCTGTCGTTCGCCATCCTGTGGTGGCTCTACCGTATAGGTTGGTTGCAGTATACGGGTTGGTTTTGGAATAGGATTAAAATATTGCTGGGCATATTGCAGCGCTTTTTTCTCATCAAATTTTCCCGAAATGATCAGTACGGCGTTATCCGGCTGATAATATTTTTTATAGAAGGCTTTCAGGTTATCCGGCTGCACCCTTTCAATATCTTCCTTGCTTCCGATGGTCGACTTCCCATAGTTATGCCATAAGAACATGGAAGAGACAACTCTTTCCATCAACACTCCGCTTTGAGAATTCTCTCCCATTTCAAATTCATTGCGCACCACGCTGAACTCCTTTTTTAATTCTTCAGGAAGTATCTTGGAATTGACCATCCTGTCGGCTTCCATGTCTATCGCCCAGCGAAGATTCTCATCAGACGCAGAGAGGATCTCATAATAGTTAGTCCGGTCGTACCAGGTCGTGCCGTTGGCAAACGCTCCTTTCTCAGCGATCGCTTTCTTGATGTCAACAAATTTTTTGCATTGCTTGAAAAGCATATGCTCAAGCAGGTGGGCCATCCCGCTTTCGCCATACCCTTCATGACGGCTGCCAACTTTATAAACTATGTTTACGGCAATATTGGTTTGAGATTCATCGGGCATCAGCAGGATACGCAGACCGTTCTTGAGTTCGTACTCCTTAATACCTTCAACAGTAGTGATGAGTTTGGGAGCCGTTGTCTGCGCAATTGTTTTGTTTGCATTCAGCGATAGAATAAGGAATGCAAGGCTAAGAAGGATAGGTCGCATGGTAAATTGATTTATACTGAAAGTAGGTAGAATGCCGATAAGTGCAAAACCGACCAGCAAATAGACGGTATAAGTTAGCGGATGAGGGTTAGTGTTCCTTTTTCCGTGACCAGCTTGTTATTAGCGTCGTAGAATTCGAGGATCCATACAAAGACTCCCGTGGTTTGATCCACTCCCTGGAATTTTCCATCCCAACCCTCACCATAGGTCTTGCTGAAGAAGATCAATTGACCCGTCCGGTTGAAGATCGAAAAGCTTTTTAATCCCTTCATGCCTACGAGATAAGGACGGATAATATCATTAAGGCCGTCATTATTAGGAGTAAATGCGGTCGGCAGGTAGAACCCTGGTTTTTTCAGCACCTGCATCAGTATAGTATCTGTAGTAACACAAGTATGTATGTCGGAAATGGCAATAAGGTATTCCACATCGTTGCCGCTGGCCACAAATTGTGTATACTGTGTATTATAACTGCTGAGATGTATTTGGGGGCGCCAGTTATAAAAAGGTCCGACCGTATCCCGCACATGTAAATAATGTGCAGCGCCCTGGGGCACGGTCACTGTCGGATAACGTATGCCCTGCACTTCCTTATTCACCAGCACTGATTTCACAACTGTTTGTGTATCGTTCTCGCAGCCAAGTGTTGCCATTTTTAAAATGATATCTACTTTGCCAGGCGGGATATTATAACTTACAGGAAGCGGATCCTTCATGGTTGACAAAGGATCGCCATTTCCAAAATTCCAGCTGTACCATGCTTGTGGTGTGCTGTTCTCATTGCTAAGGTTGGTAAACACGACTGGTCTTCCTATACAAATAGAATCCCAGCTAAAATCAGGTACACCTTTGGGCATGATATGAACAAACTGATCCGTACTGTCTATACAGCCAAACTGGGTCGTAGTGATCAATTTTACATTGTAGGTGCGTGCTTGTCCAAAAACCCTCGAGGCATCTGTGTTGATATCGGTTATACCATCGCTGAATTTCCATAAATGGGTCATGGCTGCGCCGTCCGGAGGATTCGAATTATTGGTAAAGGTCAGGGTCGTACTACCTACACATCCCGAATCATTGCTGGGAGTAAACGCTACAATAGGTATGGGCCGGATGAAATAATCATGATAGCCGCTGCTATCCAAACAACCGCCCTGCGACATCTCCGCCCAGTAGGTACCAGATACGGTAGGTACATAGGTGAGTGAATTAGCTCCCCCGATCAAACCAGACGTAGCCTCATACCATTGTACGGTGGTAGAAGAATTATTCACAGAAAATGATCCCCCTGGCTTACCCACGCAAAAGTCTACATTTCCGGTACTGGTAACCGTAGTATCGACATCGGTTTTAGAAACGATAACAGTATCGAGGGAAGAACAACCCGTCAGGATATCAGTCGTTTCCAGATATATTTCTGTGGGTCCAAAAACGGGTCCTGCAAAGGGATTCGCTGCAGTGGGAATATTGACCAGATTGACAGGCGTCCATGAATAAGTATGTGCTATCAGAGGTGGAAGCCCGACCTGTACTGTCTGACCCTGGCAAATGATCTGGTCGGGGCCGGCAGATTTGGGCGGAGCTGTGGCTACATCGACTATAGCATACAAGGTATCGAGGCATCCATAACCTGGAAAAGGAGTTATCTCCACTGGATAAACAGCTCCTACAGAAGGTGCAGGATTCAATGTAAGTGTTTGTCCTGTGCCCACTACATTCAGGCAAGTGATATCATCAAACCATCTGTAGCTCTGAAAACCAAATGGAGCTGTAAGAGTGATACCTGGTTCACCCGGACAAATATAATTTCCAGTAATGGCTCCATTACAATTAGTGTTCACATCTACATATGCGTAACCAAAATGTGCTGTGAAGACACAGTCATTAGTAATGAACTCAAGCCTGATCGTCCTGCCGATATAAGCATTCAGGTTGATTGTTATTGGTGTCCAGTTTTTATAAACTACCCCGTTGCCTAAAGGTGATGGCTGAAATCCTGGGAGCGATCCAGAAGCAATAAAATCAAAGTCAACACAGGGAATGGGAAGCCCTGTTGTCAGATCCGTTATACGGGCCCGGAAACGCGGTTGTTCATAAGACAGGTGATTAGGATCCTGCAAAACAACTGCATAATGAAACAACATGGAAAAAGTGGTAAGCGTTGAAGGAATGGTATAAGTATAAGACAATCCTTCTGCCTGGTGATTCCCGCCGCTGTTACCAAGCTTTACGCTAAATCCGCTTCCATTAGGGCAGATTTGAGAAAACCCTCCATATGGATCCAAGCCCGCGGTTGCTGCGGTTATAATCGTGTGCTGACCTGGAATGGGGGGCGTTGGCGAGATAATTATATTACCAGTAGGGTCAACAATTCCTGCCTGGCAGATCCACCCGGTAAAATCTCCGAGTTCAAAGTCAAGATTGGAAGGACATAAACCAGCCTGACCATTGCTTTTATTAAAAAAACAAACAGCAAAAAACATAGAAAAAAAGTATCGGAAAAGCCGGGGTCGCATCCAGTTGAAAATTGGTTCACAAACTTATTCAAAAAAAATGGTTCCGGGTAATTAAATCTTCCTCGTTGATCTTACCGATTTAAGACCCTTATCATTGGCAAAAACATCGTTTCTTTGTCCAAAAGACCCCTTCGGGACGCATTGTCTATATACATCTCAACCAATCAAAACTGATAATCAAACATGAGCTATATCTCCGAGATCTTCGCCCGCCAGATACTTGATTCA
>DATLCB010000112.1:0-6272 GCA_035526625.1 Chitinophagaceae bacterium | reverse complement strand
ACTCTCCTGAAACAGCTTTCCGAAAACTAATCCACTTATTACAGTTAAATTGCCTATCTTACAAGGAACAACTACATCAACATTCGGTCAGGACCAGTTTAATTCTTACTACCCCGCAGTAAATTTGTCTCTCTTTTCTTTTTGTTGCCTTGTTTTGTATATCGCATTGGTGATTTAATTAATAACTATCTATGCCTTTCCAAAAAACCGATCTTGTTTGTGACCATTATCAACAACATGATGAAGGCACGCTGACCTTTCATGGACAGCCCAGTCGCCGGGCTTTCGACCGCCTCAATAGCAGCCAGGTGCTTTTTGTGATCAATTATTTTGCGGCAGGCATTGAAAATTTTACCATCGAGGACCTGAAAGATATTGAAATGCTGATAGCTACCCATTTACCTATTGGTAATTTGAGTGAGATCTCTGTTATAAACTGGATACGTACCTCTGCGGCAAAACACCTGAATACCGAAACCAAAGAACGTTAGTACCAGGAAGCCAGGAAAGTCGTTGTGTAAATTGCGTTTTGCACTTTCTCTGTTCAAATAAAATCTCCTACTTTTAGGTAGCCCATCTTCCCCACCTTATATTTCTTTTAAAACAACAAGTATGACCATTGCCTCATACCGATGCTTGCTTTTAATTGCTGCTGCAATATCACTGTTGCTATCAGCCTGTAAAGAAAAGGAAAAGACAGCAGCCGTGTCCATAGCTCCTGCTGATATCGATCTGAAACGCGGGGCGCTTATCGCCTGTGGTCCCGCAGATAAGGAATATGGCAGCGTGAACTTTGCAAGTTCCTGTTCGGAAGCCACGCAAAAAGATTTCAACCTCGGCATCGCGATGCTTCATTCCTTTGAATATGATGAAGCTGAAAAAGCATTTGCCAAGGTGATCGATGCGGATCCCAACTGTGCTATGGCTTACTGGGGTGTGGCTATGAGTAATTTTCACCAGGTATGGCCCTCACCTCCTACTGATCATGAACTGGCAAAAGGAAGTAACGCAGTGGAGAAGGCCCGCTCACTTGCGAGTGGATCTGTCAACATGGATTATATCAATACGATCGGGGCGTTCTATAAGGATCATGCAAACTATACACAAAGGGAACGTATCCTCAACTATGCGAAGGCCATGAAAGAGATGTATAGTAATTATCCAACCGATAAAGAGGTGGCGATCTTTTATGCTTTATCGCTCACGAGTTCTGCGGATCCGGCAGACAAAACATACAGTAATCAGAAAAAAGCAGGCGATATCCTGAACAGCCTTTACCCTGGTCAGCCCAATCACCCGGGCGTAGTACATTATATCATTCACAGTTATGATTCTCCCGAACTGGCTTCGATGGCGCTGGACGCTGCCCGCAAGTACGCCGCTATTGCTCCTTCGTCCGCGCATGCGCAACATATGCCATCGCATATTTTTACACGGTTGGGTTTATGGGAGGAATCGATCCGGTCCAACCTCGCCGCCAAAGCATCCGCCATTTGCTATGCGGAAAGCGCTGGCATCAAAGGCCATTGGGATGAAGAACTGCATACGGTTGACTATCTCGTATATGCATACTTACAAAAGGGAGAAAATAAACTGGCAAAAGAACAGGTCGATTACCTGGGCAGCTTTACCACCGTTACACCCGTTACGTTTAAAGTATTTTACTCTTTTGCCGCGGCCCCTTCACGTTATTATTTAGAAAATAAAATGTGGAAGGAAGCGGCGACACTGGAAATGCAGCCCAATTTTCCCTGGGAGAAATATCCATGGCAGGAAGCCATCATTCATTTTACAAGAGTGATAGGTTTATCTAACCTGGGAAATGTAGCAGAAGCTAAAGTTGAATTGACCAAACTCTCGGAAATGCATGCAGCGCTTAAAGCACAAAAGGATGATTACAAAGCCAATCTGGTGATGATACAAATAAAGACAGCTGAGGCGTGGCTGGCATTTGCAGGAGGGAAAAAGGAAGAAGCGATCATACAAATGAAAGCGGCTGCTGAAATGGAAGATAAAACGGAAAAAAGTCCGGTCACTCCCGGCGAAGTACTTCCCGCCAGGCAATTACTGGCCGATATGCTGATGCTGGTGGACAAACACGGCGAAGCATTGACAGCTTATGAAGCCGACCTGAAAAAACATCCCAACAGGTTTAATAGTTTGTATGGCGCCGCACTGGCAAGCGAGCAAACAAATGATAAAGGAAAAGCAAAGAAATACTACCAGCAGTTAACTACAGTTGCTTCTTCTCCTGAAGCAGATCGAATAGAGATCGTAAAAGCGAAAGAAAAACTGAGAGGAGTGATGGTGGATACGAGACTTTAATTGACACAAACGAACTGGAATTATAAATTCTAGATGTTAGATTTTAAATTTAAACAACTCACTATTGAACTTTTTTACTCCGCGAACCTCTTTGACTCTAGTTCTCTGCGGTAAATAATTTCTTTAAATTGCTGCATGCGTTACCTCGCTTTATTACTCGCTGTTTCGACCATCGTATCATGTAACCATCACGACAAGGGTAAAAGCAAGATTGCCGATTTCAGTGTTATCGCCTATTACTCGGGCAACGCGACATTGGTGGATAGTTTCCCTATAGAAAAACTGACACATATCATTTATAGTTTCTGCCATTTGAAAGGCAACCGGCTTAACGTGGATAATGCGGACGATACGCTGACCATTGAAAAACTTGTTTCCTTAAAAAGCAGGAACCCCGGTTTGAAAATACTTTTATCGCTGGGTGGTTGGGGCGGTTGCAGATCCTGCTCGCCTGTTTTCGCAAGCGACAGCGCCCGCAAAGAATTCGCATCGTCAGTTAAAAACCTTTCCCATTATTTCAAAACCGATGGTATCGACCTTGATTGGGAATACCCGGCTATCGAAGGCCACCCGGGTCATCCTTACTTGCCGGAAGACAAACCAAATTTTACAGCATTGATCAAAACCTTAAGGGACAGTCTCGGCACGGAATTGGAAATAAGTTTTGCGGCGGGTGGATTTGTCAAATATCTCGAAGAGTCAATCGACTGGAAGGAAGTAATGCCGCTGGTAGATAAAGTAAACATCATGAGTTATGACCTGGTAGGCGGATACAGCACGGTAACGGGGCACCATACCCCGCTTTACTCCTCTCCTTTTGTAAAAGAATCGGCCGATCGTGCTATCCGTTATCTTGATTCGATCGCAGTTCCAAAAAACAAACTGGTGATCGGAGCTGCATTTTATGCCCGTACCTGGGAAAATGTTGCCGACAGCAATAATGGTTTGTTCCAGCCGGGGCATTTCAAACATTCCACGGCTTATTTTGATCTTGACAGGTTATTGAGCAGGGATAGTGGTTATAGTTATTATTATGACAGTGCGGCCAGGGCTTCCTATGCATATCATCACGGCAAAAAACTATTTGCCACATTTGATGATAGCCTCTCCGTTGCATTAAAAACAAAATATGCGCTTGATAATGGATTAAATGGAATTATGTTCTGGGAACTGGTGCTGGATAAAAAACACGATGGCATGGTTGACCTGATCGACCGGGTGGTTAAAGAGTCAAAAAAATAAAAACAATAAATAATAATGGCAACAAAAGAAACGGTCTATACAAAGGACCCGGCGAACAAGAAAATAAATGTGGTTCGTGAGTTCGATGCTCCTGTAGAAAAAGTCTGGAAAGCATGGACAGAGCCTTCACAACTTGATCAATGGTGGGCGCCTAAACCCTGGAAGGCTACTACACAGGAAATGGATTTCCGTGAAGGTGGTCACTGGCGCTACTATATGGAGGGGCCAGGAGGCGAACGTCATTACTGCCGCGCAGATTATGAATTGATCGTTTACGATCAGTCATACACCGGTCTTGATGCTTTTTGTGATGAGCAGGGAAAGATCAATGAGGAATTTCCGCGGATGCACTGGGAAGTTGTTTTCAGTCCCGCAGGAAAGGGCACGAAAACGGAAATAGAGATAACATTTGCTAAAGCTGGAGACCTTGAAAAGATCCTGGAGATGGGCTTCGAGGACGGATTCAGGATGGCGCATGAGAACCTGGATGAGTTGCTGAATACAATTTGACAATTGATCAATTCGATAATCCGACAATGCGGGAACGACTACTCTCATTCCCGCATTTGTTTTGACCTATTTGACCATTTGACTTCCTGGCCTATTTGACTCCTTTGACTTATTTGCCTTCTTTGACCTGGTTGAACTGATGAACTTTGAATTCCCACACCCAACCATCCAACCCTCTTGGCAGCCTCTTATACATTTAGTTTGCGTTCCATGCAACATCCGGCCGAAACTGGTTACTTTATATCAAACCATTGCCCCTGCCACTGACCGCCGTAATACCTTCTGTTGAAGTTCTGGTGCAGCAATGCATCGCTGGTGACAGCGCTTCTTATCGTTTGTTGTATGAACGATATGCCAAAGCCATGTTCAATACCTCATTACGGATCGTGAACCGGGCAGCGGATGCTGAGGATATACTGCAGGAATCATTTACGGATGCATTCCGGCAGTTGAAAGAATTCGAGGGCCGTTCCACCTTTGGCGCCTGGCTCAAACAAATAGTGATCTATAAAAGCATTGCCCTCCTGAAAAAGCAGCGGATCAGTTTTGCGGAATTAGATACTGTTACCGATGTGGCCGATTATATAGAAGATGAAGAAGCGATATGGTACACCGTGGATATGATCAAAGCGACATTGCAGGAGCTGCCTGATGGTTACCGCACCGTGCTTTCTCTTTACCTGCTTGAAGGATACGATCATGAAGAGATTGCGGAGATTCTGGATGTGGCAAGATCGACCGTACGAACACAGTACATGAGGGCCAAACAAAAATTATTGGAATTATTAAAAAAAAGAGAAGTGTATGAGCGATAATTTAGAAAGATTCATCCGTCAGAACCGGCGTGACTTTGATGAAGCACAGCCATCGGCTGAACTCTGGTCAAAGATCCAAGCCACGGTTCCCGTAAGAAAAAATGCAAAGCGTTTTACGCTGCGTGACATTTATAAATGGAGCGCCGTCGCTGCCATGATCGTTATCATCCTCTGCTCTGTATATTTTTTAGTTACCAGGAAGAATAGCCATGAAATCGTCAAAACCGACAACCCGGCTGAACAGGTAAACCCCAATGAGTCCGGCATCATCACTCCGGAATATGCTGCTGAATTCACCACGGTTTACCGTTCCATCGGGGAAAAACAAAAGGAACTGCAAACGCTTACGGCGGAGCAGCCCGGGCTTTACCAGCAGTTCCAGCAGGACCTCCTGGCACTCGACAGTTCTTACCAGTTGCTGATGACACAGGCGGCGCACAGCCCCAACAGGGATGTGCTGCTCCGGGCCATGATACAGAACCTCCGTCTGCAGGCGGAATTATTATCAAGGCAATTGAATATTACCAATCAACTTAACAATTCAAAAAATTCCAGCCATGAAACAAGTATTTAAACTCACTTTATTATTTAGCCTCCTGTTGGCCGGCTTACAATCGATGGCCCAGGAAGAAAAAGACAAGGAAAGAAAACGTTATGACCATTTCAAAGAAAGGAATATTTCCAAGACCTATCCTGCTTCAGGCAACAGTCTTTCGATCGAGAACCAGTTTGGCAATGTGAAGGTCGTACTCTGGGACAGGAACGAGATCAAAGTGGATATCCATATCGAAGCCAGTTCAACCGAAAAGGAATGGGCTGAAAGGGATTTTGAAAAGATAGATGTAAAGGATGCTCAGAACGGATCGAACATCAGCTTCGTGACCAGCTTCAGCAAGGAGAACAAGTCGTTCAGTTGTAATAATTGCAGTAATACCCTGCATATAGATTACACCGTATCCATGCCTGCCAGCAATAAGCTCAGCATTGAGAATAGTTTTGGGGATATTACTATACCTGATTATAAAGGGCCGGTAAAACTGGAAAGTAAATATGGCTCATTGACTGCCGGTAAAATGGATAACCTGGAAAGACTGGAAGTTGAATTTGGCAAGGCCACCCTTAAATACCTTGACAATGCCGATGTCACCTTCAAATATTCCACTATCACTATTGAAACGCTTAGCGGCGCCAATACGATCAATATGGAGTTCTGTCATTACAGCAAGATCAATCTAAGCAGTGACCTGACCTCCTTAAAACTTAATGATTCTTACAGCATGGTCCACCTCCGCCCGGCCCCCGGTTTTTCCGCCAGCTATTCTGTTTCTACCAGTTATGGCAGTTTTGTAGATAAAACCGGCAGCATAGTTCGTACGGATA
>DATLCB010000111.1:0-8600 GCA_035526625.1 Chitinophagaceae bacterium | reverse complement strand
GATTAGGTGATGCCACTCCCATGCCTGGCAACCAAGGAATGCCAATCCACCGACGATCGTCCATCCCATCCATTTTACTACAGCTGCCCTGTCACCTTTATGTCCTGCATGTACTGCTAATACCATCGTCACAGAACTGATGATCAGGATAAACGTCATCACACTTACGAATGCCAGGGGAAGATTAGCATGACCCGCTCCCGGGAATGCATTGAAGACCACGTTTGGATCGGGCCAGAAATTCTGGCTGAAACGTATAGATCCATAGGAGATCAGGAAGGCCCCGAATGTAAAGGCGTCACTCATCAGGAAATACCACATCATCAGCTTGCCATACTCCAGGTTGAAGGGACTCTTACCTCCGCTCCACCATTTGGTCTGATGTACTGTCGTCGTTTGTGTTGACATAACTATTTTAAATTCCAGTTTTTATAATCCAATTTTCAAACTCTGCTTTATTTCAGACTGGTCTCTCCTTAGGGGTCCCGATAGCTATCGGGATAGAAGGTCTATCCTATCACTAAAAAAAAGATCAGCAGATACAACCACAACAGGTCCACAAAATGCCAGTATGTAGCTGCTACTTCCACCGGGACCGAACTATAAAGTTTGGTCCTACCGGTAAAGGCTTTGATGAACATCACGATCAATGTGATCACTCCGCCCAGCACATGTATCGCATGCAGACCGAATATCACATAGAGGAACTGGCCCGCGCCGCCGCCTTTAAAAGTGATATTCTGTTCCCACAATTGCTGAAATCCCAGCCACTGCAATACCACGAAAGCCACACCGAGCAACAAGGTCACCCCGATAAGCAGCCGGTATTGCCGCATCTCCCTTTGTTTAAAAGAACGTAAAGCCATCTGCACTGTCAAGCTGCTGATAATAATAGCAGCAGTAGAGAACCAAAACACTTTTGGTATCGCTACCGGCACCCAGTTCGTCTGGTTGCTTTTTACGATGAATGCACTGGTCAACCCGGCAAACATCATCACAATACTGCCGATAGCTACCCACAGTGTGAACTTATGGGGATGCATCCGTTTTTTTTGTTCCATGCTCACAGTACTCATATATCCAAATTCAAAATTAAAAAGTCAAAAACAGGCCCTGCTACTACGGCGGGGTTTTGACTTTTTGTTTGTCACACCTTACTCAATAAAAGTGCTAACATCACCACCGGCAAATACATATAACTTCCAAACATCACTTTCCTCGCCGAGCTCACATCCATCTTTTTATACAGTGTCAAACATCTTGTTATCATGAACACATTCGCCAACAGCACCAGGCCTAGACTGATCACTCCTTTTACATCATCATAACTGCACATCCCCGTAAAATAAGGCGCTACCGAGACCAGCATCAGCAACAGCGAATAGACCACTGTTTGCAAGGCTGTGAATTTGGTCGGCCCTTCTTCTGCCGGCAGCAATTTGAAACCGGCAGTTGAATAATCCTTGTGTGCCACCCAGGCAATCGCCCAGAAATGCGGGAACTGCCAAAAGAACTGGAAAGCGAAAAGTATCCAGCCTCCAAGCGTTAGCGCATTATCGCCCGCTGCCCACCCGATCAAACAAGGCAATGCTCCCGGTACCGCACCTGCCAATACGGCTATTGAATTTATTTTTTTCAATGGCGTATAGATAAATGCATACAGGAACAAACTGAACCCTGCTAATCCCGCTGCCAGCCAGTTGAAATAATTACCCAGGATAAAAACGCCGAGTGCCCCGGTAATGATGGCGAAAGCCCATCCTTCGGCTACACTCATCCTGCCTGATGCCACGGGACGATTCGCTGTCCGTTTCATCAGGGCATCGGTATCTTTTTCAACTACTTGGTTAATGGCATTAGCGCTGCCTGTTACCAGCATCCCACCTGCAAAGAGCAAGAGTATCATTTTCCATCGGTCCACATACGCTTCCGAACCTTTTGTCAGCAGAAAACTTATCACACTGCTGAACACCACCATAATACTCAGCGAAAGCTTTACAAGCTGCAAATAATCTTTAAGCTTCTTCATCACTTTCGCTTATTATAAAGAACGAATTCCTTCTTTCAGACACCAACTATTATCTATTAGTTATCATCTTTTATCTATCTAGTGCTTGCTTTCATTCTCCCCTATCGGTTCGGTCTGTAGAATGAATTCTCTTCCATCCTTTCCATAATCATAAGCCCAGCGATGCACTTCAGGGATCTCTCCTTCCCAGTTACCATGGCCAGGCCTGATTGGCGTGGTCCACTCGAGTGTATTGGATCCCCATGGGTTGGTAGTGGTTACTTTTCTTCCTTTGAAAATAGAATAGAAGAAGTTGAACACGAACATCAGCTGCATCGCAAATACTATAATAGAAACAACAGTGATCATTTTATCAAGGTCATGGAAGCCATTAAAGGAAGCCCAGCTACTCTTGTCGAGATAACGGCGTGGCATACCGGCCAATCCTTCGTAGTGCATCGGCCAGAAGATAAGGTAAGCGCCGGCGAGCGTTACCCAGAAATGGATATAGCCCAATGTGCTGTTAAGATAGCGCCCGAACATTTTCGGGAACCAATGGTACACACCGGCAAACATGCCGAACATCGAAGCAACACCCATTACAATGTGGAAGTGCGCAACAACGAACATGGTATCGTGCAGGTGAATATCAATGGTGGAATTACCCAGCCAGATCCCCGTCAATCCACCGGAAATAAATAAACTCACAAAGCCGATCGCAAAAAGCGTGGCAGGTGTGAAGCGGATATTACCTCTCCATAATGTGGTGAGCCAGTTGAATACTTTAATGGCCGAGGGCACAGCGATCAGTAAGGTCAGCAATACGAATATCGATCCCAGGAATGGATTCAGTCCTGTTACGAACATATGGTGCGCCCATACCAGGAATGCAAGTATAGTGATAGCGAACAAAGAACCCAGCATCGCCATATAGCCAAAGATGGGTTTACGGCTGTTCACAGATAATATCTCACTCACCATTCCCATCGCCGGCAAGAGGATGATATAAACCTCCGGGTGGCCAAGGAACCAGAACAAGTGCTGGAAAAGGATGGCGCTGCCTCCTTCGTTTGGCAGTATCTCACCGTTGACTACAATATCACTCAGGTAGAAACTGGTACCGAGATTGCGATCAAATAATAAAAGGATCAAACCGGATAACAGTACCGGGAACGATAATACACCCAGTACAGCTGTAAAGAACATCGCCCAAATGGTCAATGGCATTCTTGTCATGCTCATTCCCTTGGTACGCATGTTCAGAATAGTTGAAATATAATTAAGACCTCCCAGCAACGATGATACAACGAACAATGCCATACTCACGATCCATAGATCCATTCCCAATTTAGATCCTTCCGATGCCTGGCCCAAAGCGCTCAATGGCGGATAAACTGTCCATCCCCCCGATGCGGGACCGGTTGAAATGAAGAGGGATGATATCATTACACAACTGGCCATAAAGAAGAACCAGTAAGAAAGCATATTCAGGAAAGGCGAAGCCATATCTCTCGCACCTATCTGTAACGGGATAAGTATGTTGGCAAAAGTTCCGCTCAACCCCGCTGTCAATACAAAGAATACCAGCACCGTTCCGTGCATCGTTACCAATGCATAATAGAATTCCGGCTGTATCCTTCCTCCTGCGGCAAACTTTCCAAAGAACGTTTCAAGGATCGGGAATGTTTCATCAGGATAACCCAGCTGTAAGCGGAAGAGTACGGAGAACAGACCGCCAATGATGGCCCAGATGATACCGGTAATAAGGAATTGCTTACCGATCGTCTTGTGGTCCATACTGAAGATATACTTCGACACGAAACTCTCTTTATGATGATGGACATGATGTTCACCATGGTGAATATCATGTCCACTCATAGCACCTGAATGTATATGTGTTGCGTCGCTCATGATCTTTTATTTTACAGCCCGAAGGCTAATTCATATTAATTCTTACTTACTGCCCATCACTGCGGCCACCGGTTTGACGGCCGTACCTGTATCTTTTGCGGGGGCTGATTTGTCAAACTGGGGATTAGCTTTCAGGTACTGTGGTTTCCTGGTAGCTATCCATGTGTTGAACTCTTCCTGTGTTTCTACAATTATCTCTCCACGCATCCTTGTGTGCCCCGCTCCGCACATCTGGTCGCAGGATATTTCATAAACAAAGTTCGGGTTAGCGGTCTCCTCGATCATTTGTTTACTGGTTTTGGTAGGCGTGAACCACATGGTGGTGGGTGTACCCGGCACAGCATCCATCTTCATTCTGAAATGCGCCAGTCCTACATCGTGGATCACGTCCTTGGCCCCGATGATCAGTCGAACAGGTTTGTTCACCACCAGGTGAAGTGGTTCACCTGTAACGTAAATATCATCCTGGTTGGCAGGATCATCCCATAACTGCCCCAGGGGATTGCCTTTACCTTCATCTATATTCTTAAAGTATTTTTTGCCGAACATTCCTTTTCCTTCAGGGCCATCTTTACCCGGATACCTGAACTCCCATTTGAACTGGCTGCCGGTCACCTCCACTTCCATCGCATTCCGTGGAGACTTGCCGGTGATCTTGAACCAGTAGAACAAACCAAATCCGACCAGCACGGTCAAGGCAATGGCGGGAATTACGGTCCAGATAAGTTCCAGTTTATTATTATGCGGGTAGTAGTATGCCTTTCTTTTATCTGATTCCTGGTATTTGAAAGGGAACCAGAATAAGGCGACCTGTGTAATGATGAATACGAAGAACGTGATGGCAAGCGTGATATAAAGCATCCTGTCTATAAGCACTCCATGATCAGATGCCGGCTCACCAAGGATCTTTCCTTTCAATCTTTCATTGCAATAATAAACACCGATCAACCCTACGATAAGGAAAGTCAGCAACAAGAATGCATTGACCTTATTCGTTTGTTTCCGGGCTTTTTCTTCTCCACGTAGTACAGCTACATATTCACTGGCCTTGGCTATCTGGAAAGTGATCAGGAAGCCCAGTCCTAAAATTGCAACGATGAAAAATGTTTGCATAGTCTATATTCTAAATTTTCCGAAGGCCCCTCCGGGGCAAATAATTAATTCACTCTTTATGTGTCAGACGCTTTTGAAAACGTCGGGCACTTACGTATGGTGTATCACACTCTCCTTTATAAACGGGTTGTTCTTTGCAATAAGCGGATACTTGCTTAATGCCCTTCCGGTTACAAATATGATCAATCCTACAAACCCTAATGCGATAGCAAAATCATACAATAATACCGGTACCTGTGTTGCGCCTGTTTTCGGATCGGTCATTGGGCTGGGGAACACCATCTGGAAAAAATCCAGCCAGTGACCAAATATGATGAGCAACGACATGAACGTGATCGTTGTATAATTCCTTTTCGAACCTCTTCTCATTAATATTAATAACGGCGCCAGGAAATTGATGATGAACATCATCCAGAATATCCCTTTATAGATTCCCTGTGCCCTTGGAGCAAAATAAGTCGTCTCCTCGGGTATGTTGGCATACCATATCAGCATGAATTGCGAGAACCACAGATAGGTCCAGAATATGGAGAAAGCAAACTGGAATTTCCCAAGATCATGCAGGTGTTCTTCGTTGGTTAGTTCGAGATAGCCGTTATTCTTCATATATACGACAAAGAGCGTGATCAGCGCAATCCCTGAAACAAAGGTGCTCGCAAAAGTGTACCAGCTATACATTGTACTGTACCAGTGCGCATCAATGCTCATCAGCCACAACCAGGGGATGGAAGACATCACGGTCAAAGCGAACGCAACCAGGAATAGAGCCGCCCAAACTGTATTGTTCCAGGCATGTTTCTTCTTTTCCTCAAGCGTTTTTAATGGATTATTATCCAGGCTGCGGGAACGCTGTCTCATCTTCCAGCCGAGGAAGGACCAAAGAGCCACGGTGATCACTGAAGCCGCGGCAAAGAATCCTTTATTTAAAAATCCTTTTTTGAAATTCAGTATAGAGTCATGCTTTACATGCTCTGTATCTGTCCAGTGATATATTGTATGATTACTTCCAAAAGCAATAGAAAGAAGAATGGCCAAAGTGATAACACCGATCACCGGCACAACCGTTGTAATAGCCTCAGATACCCTTGCGAAAGATAATTGCCAGCCGCTCCATGCCAGTGTAGTAGCACAGATAAAGAACATAACTGCATTTACTACCAATAAAAAGAAAACACTGTTTTGCAGGAGACTCGCCCAGAAGCGGGCATCTTTTATATGCTTTTCTTCTTCGGTACCGCCACCGCCATGCGTAGTGACGTATAATCCAATGATCGCCAGCAAGCCGATCACCATCAGCGCAATGGCTATTGTATTATATCTTTTTGGTACCGTAAACTTTTCCCTGATTGTCATCATGTTCTTTTTAGAAATTCTTCTTAATAGTTTTATTTCCCTTTTTTTACCGTCGTATCAGAAACATTGGTTGTTACACTGTCATTCCCCGTCAAGCCTTGCTTCTCCTTTATATAATGGACTACCATCCAGCGCTGCTCCGTATTCAATTGAGAAGCGTAACTTCCCATTGCGCCCTTTCCATAAGTAGCAACATGAAACATTGTTCCTTCCGGGAGTGCTTTCATATCATTTCCCATCAGGTTTTTCGGAGCTGCCGGATAGGGGCCATTACCATCTTTCCAAAGAGGTCCGTTCCCATCCAACTTTTCCCCATGACAAATACCGCAGTTCACCAGGTATAATCGTGCCGCTTCGAGATACTGTCTTGCATCCAGTTTTGGCAGGGGATTCTTAACAGCAGCGGAAGATTTGTAGCCCGTTGAATCATTTTTATAAGGATACTGGAAAAGCATATCGCCTCTTGCTATCGTACCTGCAACAGGTAACGCTGTATAATTAATACCTTTTTGTTTTAGTCCTTCGGTGGAAGAATAGGTCTCAACGGCCCGGCTATAAGCCATATCAGGCATGTAAGCACGACCGGGGCTGCGTCTTACTTTACTGCAGCTTGCCAGGATCACCAGTGCAACAACTCCCGTTAGTATCCCAATTTTTTTCATCATCAGTTGATTATATAATTAATGAGCTGTCTCCACTTCTGCTTTTTTCTCGAATCTCTTTGTGTCTTTATCATAACGACCCAGCCACCAACCTGTTTCTTTATAGGTCACCTGTACATCCGATGCGCCAAGTCCCTGCAAAAAATTTATCGCCTCGCTATCATTTGTCTTATCCGTGCACTCCAGCGCCATTACAAATGTGTCATCGGTTGAACGAAGATTGAAGTGATCCTTTTTTACAAAAGGAGCCAACTGGCAGAGATAACAAAAGGTCAATACCATACCGACCGCGGAGAACAGTACCGTCAACTCAAAAGTGATCGGTATCCATGCCGGCAATGCAAAAAATGGTTTTCCCCCGAAATTCAATCTCCAGTCCACCGTCAATGCCCAGGTAATGAATCCAACAGCGGTTGCAGTTCCGGTGATCGCATAAATAAATCCTGCTGTATGCAGGCTCGTATCCCGCAAACCCATTGCTTTATCCAATCCATGGATAGGGAAAGGTGTGAAAACATCATGGATCTTATATCCCGCGCGGCGCACTTTTTTTACTGCAGGAAATAATACCGCCTCATCGTAAAAATTACCTGTTATAAATTTTTTTACAGCCATTTTATTTTAGCTTTTAGCTGCTAGCTATTAGCTGCTAGCTTCAATTCCTTATTTATAAACTCTTCTTTATGGATACTGCAGGCTAATAGCTAAAGGCTAATAGCTGACAGCTTTTCTCTACGCTCCATGATCATGTCCGTGCTCCGTCGTAAACTTGTTCAGGTCTTCGTTCTCTATATTGTCCATCTTCTCTTTATAGTTCTCACCGCTGCGTTTCAGAATATGCTTGATCTCGGCCAGTGCGATAACAGGGAAGAATTTGGAGAACAGGAAATAACAGGTGAAGAACAACCCGAATGTTCCAAGGTAAAATCCAACCTCCCAGATGGTGGGTGAATAATACGTACTCCATGCACTTGGCAGGTAGTCGCGGTAAACAGAAGTAACGATGATCACAAAACGTTCGAACCACATACCAATATTCACCAGTATCGACATAAAGAAGGTAACCACGAGGCTCCTTCTCATTTTACGGAACCAGAATATCTGTGGTGACAATACATTACAGCCCATCATGATCCAGTAACTCCACCCATAAGGACTATTCAGGTTCAGCCTGTTTTCAAAGAAGGCGAAATTCTCGTACTCGACCGCAGAGTACCACGCCATGAACAATTCAGTGAGGTAAGCGATACCAACGATCGAGCCCGTCAGTACAATTACTTTATTCATCACATCGATATGCTCGATGGTGATATAGTCTTCCAACCCTAATACTTTTCTTGTTACTACCAGCAGGGTTTGTACCATCGCAAATCCCGAGAAGATCGCACCTGCAACGAAATAAGGAGGGAAGATGGTTGTATGCCAGCCCGGAACGACCGAGGTGGCGAAGTCAAAGGATACTATCGTGTGAACAGATAATACAAGCGGTGTACTTAACCCCGCTAATACAAGTGATAAAGCCTCATGACGCTGCCAGTGCTTTGTGCTTCCAG
>DATLCB010000110.1:0-11647 GCA_035526625.1 Chitinophagaceae bacterium | reverse complement strand
GAAAGAAAACAAACTGCTGGTACCGCCGAGAGTTGCACAGGTGGTTATATCGCCCACCTGCTTTCCCGTGACCCGGGATCTTCAAGTAACTATAGAGGAAGTGTGATCAGTTATGACAACCATGTTAAAGTGGATGTACTGGGCGTTTTGCAAAATACACTTGATACCAAGGGAGCTGTCAGCGAAGAAACGGTAACACAAATGGCCAAAGGTGCTTTGAAAGAATTAAAGTCGGACTACATCATTGCCACTTCAGGCATTATGGGGCCCGATGGCGGCAGCGAACATAAGCCCATTGGGATGGTTTGGATCGCCGTTGGTGATAAGAATAAAATAATAGCTAAAGAATTCCACTTCCGTTTCGATCGCACACGCAATATTGAACAAACAGCCATTACCGGCCTGGATATGTTGCGAAAATTTATCTTGTCAGCTGGATGATTATCAGGTTATAAGAGATTATATGGAAACCTTTACCTTTGAGCGATCTAACATCTAACATTTAATCTAGAATTATTGCTATGGCTGTCGTCGATCTTGTAATGCCAAAACTGGGTGAGAGTATCATGGAAGCAACCGTCCTTAAATGGCACAAACAACCGGGTGATCCTGTTAAAATGGATGAGACCATCCTTGAAATTGCCACCGACAAGGTGGACAGCGAAGTACCCAGCACGGCAGCCGGCGTCATCGATGAGATCTTGTTTAATGTAAATGATGTCGTTCCTATCGGAACGGTGATAGCAAGAATAAGGACATCTGCTACTAGCGCTGAGCCACGAGCTACAAGCGCACCCCCAAAAACAGTAATTTCTGAAAAGATCCAGGAGGCAGTAATTGTAGAGTCTCCGCAACTACAAACTATAAACTACAAACCACAAACTACAAATGGTTCTTCCAATCGTTTCTATTCTCCACTTGTACTGAATATCGCCGCGAGTGAAGGAGTAAGCATGACCGAATTGGAAAGCATTCCAGGAACAGGTAATGAAGGAAGGGTAACAAAGAAAGACATCCTTCAATTCATTCATTCAAGAAAATCCGGAAGTCATACGCTAAACGTCAGACGTGAAACCCCGGACATGATCATCCCGGTTTCGAAAGTTCAGCCTGAGCAGCAACAAGCAAGTAGCAACCAGCAACTGGCCAGCTACCAGGGTAATGTTGAGATCATAGAGATGGACCGTATGCGCAAGCTGATAGCTGAGCACATGGTGCGGAGCAAACAGACCAGCCCGCATGTGACAAGTTTTACCGAAGCCGACGTGACCAACCTGGTGATGTGGAGGGATAAAGTAAAAAAGGAATTTGAAAAAAGGGAAGGGACTAAAATAACTTTTACTCCGCTATTCATTGAAGCGGTTGTTCGCTGTATAAAAAAATTCCCGCTGGTCAATTGCTCACTTGATGGCAATAACATCATTGTAAAAAAAGATATCAATATCGGGATGGCTACAGCATTGCCAAGTGGTAACCTGATCGTACCTGTTATTAAAAATGCTGATCAACTTAATTTAGTAGGTCTCGCCAAGCAGGTGAATAATCTGGCAGACAATGCCCGGAACGGAAGATTAAAAGCAGACGATACACAGGGAGGAACTTTCACGATGACCAATGTCGGCACTTTCGGCAGCCTGATGGGAACACCCATTATCAATCAACCCCAGGTTGCGATCCTCGCGGTTGGCGCTATCAAGAAAAGGCCTGTAGTGATCGAAACGCCAGCCGGTGACAGTATCGCTATCCGCCACATGATGTATTTAAGTATGAGTTACGATCATCGTATTGTGGATGGAAGCCTGGGTGCTACTTTCTTAACGGCAGTGGCGAAAGAACTGGAAAACTTTAAAGCCGATAGAGAATTTTAAAAGAGTTTGTAGTTGGTGGTTTGCAGTTGGTAGTTCTTCCTATTCACTATTCACTATTCACCATTCACTATTCACCATTCACCATTCACTCCGTCGCTTTCCCATAAGTAAGATGCTTAAACACATACTTATCCCCTTTTCTTTTTATCTCGTAAAGATTATCGTAGTCTGAATCTTTGAGATCACCGGCAACTACTTTAGATCCCGTAAGTTTATTAGCGATGTCATCGATCGTATTGGAATGACCAACTACCAGTACATTACCTTTCTTTATCGATCTAAGCTTCTGGATGAAAGCATCCGTTGAATCCGGTTTGCTGCTATAAATATTGATGGGCACATCGAGATAAAGTTCCTTTAAAGGTTTGGCTGTCGAGAGTGTGCGTAACGTATTGGTGGAATAGATATACTTGATATCCTTACTGCTTAAGACCTCTTTTAGCTTCAGCGCCCTTTGCTGCCCTTCAAAACTAAGTGGAGGGTCGGTAAATGTTTTCATCGTTGTGGGGTCAATACCTGTTTCCTTTTCGGCATGGCGAACCACGTAGATGGTATTGCCACAAGATAAAAGGAATACAGAAAATACAAGTAAGATATACTTCATGCTAATTTTTTAACACCCTAAAAATAAACTTTGCTATATTTTTTCCGTCTTTTTTGTAAATTACTTAATAAACCCGGTAACTATGAAGTCATTATCCGAAACCTGGTTCGCCGAAGGCCGTATCGATTTTGAGCTCAAAAAATATACGCTGCTTGCTTATTTGCAGGAAGTCAACAAATATTTCAACGAGAACAAACTCTATCCCCAACTGGCCGATATCATCTTCCACTATCATAATATTGTCGCCTTCAGGGAAAATAAAAAATACCTGCAGGAACATTTTCCGAAGAAACTATCCGGCATCCAAATGGAAAAACTTCAGCTTCTTTACGAGCAGATGATCGAAGACGATGAACTGATGCAAGAATTGGAAAGCATCATTCATTTTTCTGCCGGAACCATCAAGAATACGATCAGTAATGGGACCGAGATCTATGAATTCGTTGAGGAGAAGATGAATATTCATCCGGTTGGTCTTATCCCGCTCGACACACAGGAAGGATATTTCTTTTTAAGCAGTGGCGAGAAAAGTCGGACAAAGGTTTATCAGTATCGCCTTTCCATCTTTGAAAAGCATGATGAGCGATACCGCAGTATCAAAACATTCTTTTTGGATCACTGGAACCGGAGCATCAGCAGCACCTATGAGCATATAAAAGCGGATCTGATCCGTAACCGCAAGGACTTGCCCAACCCGGCAGTATACTCTATAGAAACTGATCTTAGCTTTCCGGTAGATGAAACTCTATTACCTATAGCAAAAAGAAGGCTGGTGAAGTTTATTTCAGCAGCAGCCTGACAATTTTAGATGTTAAATTCTAAATGTTAAGTGTGATATCATTTAACATCTGACATTTAAAATTAGAATTATTCGTCCAGCCCCCACTCCTTCCCTTTCTTCACAGCCGGCACACCTTCTGTTATCCATTTCGCAGGCTTCTCTCCTTTCAGGATCCAGTCGAAGAATTGTTGCATGCGAATTTGATAATCCTTCATGTCCTGGCGCTGTGTCAATCCATGCCCCTGGCCATTGTAGTTGAACATCCATACTTTTTTTCCAAGTCTTCTCAGGCCAGTGAACAATTCAATCCCCTGGTACCAGGGTACAGCGCCATCGGCATCATTGGCCATAATAACCATGGGTGCTGTTACTTTATCCAAATTAAATAGGGGCGAGTTCTTCAGATAGAGATCGGGTCTTTCCCATAAGGTAGCTCCTATACGACTTTGTGTTTTTTCGTACTGGAACTGGCGGCTTACGCCGCTCTCCCAACGGATGCCGCCATAAGCACTGGTCATATTGGCTACCGGTGCCCCTGCCCAGATCGCTTTATAAAGTTTTGTCATCGTAGCAACCTGTACTGCCTGGTAGCCGCCCCAGCTATGTCCCTGCAAAGCCATGTTGGCACTGTCCACCCAGCCTTTCTTTACTAATGCTCTTGTGCCACTGACGATATAATCATAAGCGCCTT
Source organism: Chitinophagaceae bacterium (assembly GCA_035526625.1). Taxonomy (GTDB): domain Bacteria; phylum Bacteroidota; class Bacteroidia; order Chitinophagales; family Chitinophagaceae; genus JJ008. Next base: position 7,703 of record DATLCB010000110.1, on the reverse strand, counting down.
GTCCGGGATAGCCGGTCTTATATTCGATATCCGGATAAAAGATGATATAACCACGACTCACAAAAAAAGGAACATTGATAGCACTGCGGATCGGCGCGGGTTCTTTATAATCATATAAACCATCACTTAACTTCTCATAGAAATAAACGATCATCGGGTATTTTTTCTTTGGATCGAAATTCTCAGGTTTGTAAACAATTCCTGTAGCATTTTTTCCATTGTAGGCTTTCCATTTGAATAACTCTGCTGTTCCCCAAGTGTATTTCGCCTGCTGGAGATTAATGGATGATAACTTAGTCGTTCCTTCCACATTGTTGGATATTAAATTATCGATATAGAGATCTGGTGCAACCTCGAATGTTTCCTTTGTGTACAAAAGTGAATTACTATTCTTAGCCTTGGCAATAGCCCCAAATAAACATTCGCATCTTTCTGCACTTTCAAAGGAGAACCACTCTTTCACCTGGCTTTCTACTATTTCATCGGATTTGTTTTCTTCATCAAACACCCGGTAAAAGATCTGCTGGTTCGATTTAAAAAAACGTGTCTCAGGATCAGTTGGGATGTATCTGATCCTTTCTTTTCCCGCACGGCCCATTCCCGTCATATTACTTGAACGCAGTTCATTAAGAAGATCTATCCTCCATATATCATACCTGTCATAAATATAAACAGAGCTATCTCCCTCATGCCAACCCATGATACCGTAGTTAGCCGGCTCATCCGGGGTATCCCAATCTTCCTGGTAAAGAGGCACTTTTATTTTTTCTGTTATGTTCTTTGTCATCGTACCATCCCAGTTAAAATAATTCCTCGCCTTCCTGTCGTACCACATAATGTATTTGCCTGTTGAAGATGGGTAAACCTGACCATGCAGATCCTTCTTCACTAGTTTCTTTTTGCTGGTATTTACATCGATCGCATAGACATCTTTTCTTGTTCCACCCAACCACTGACTCTCGACCCTTTTCCCAACATCTGTTGTACCTACAAACACATCACCATCTCCTTCATTGGTTTGCAATACTAGCGGGATCTCCGGGTTACCCAACTGTTTTATGGTTTTACTACTTATATCATATACTGCAAGGAAATTTTCCTGCTGGGCCGCTTTGAGTCTCGCAGGGAACAGTTGAACCGTTTGCAAATAATCATCGTTATAATGCCAGATATCGACTTTAGGCATATCCATATCGACGATGGTAGTATCCTTTGGAGGTTGGATGGGTGAAGTGCCAAAGAACAATCGCTTACCGCTCTTGCTGAAACCGGTATTACCAAATTCGCTGACGGTCATCCCCAACTGCATCCCTACTGAATTCTTATCGGCTATGAGTTCAGCGCTATCCATTCCTGTTTTATAATACCAGAGTTTATAAAATTTCAGCAGGTCTTTTGATCCGGCATCTCTTTCTGCCACATAAGCTATCTGTGATCCGTCATCTGAGAGTGCAAAGTTCTTATAATCATTCCCCCCCCTGCTGAGTATGGCAGATGTCCCTTTGTTCAGATCGTAGAGTAATATTTGCCGCATACTTAAAGAGTCGGAAGGGTTCTTTGTTTGCTCGAGTAAAAGTTTATTTCCTGTTTTAGAGAAATAATACTCCAGCACTCTTTTGATCACCATTTCTTTACCCGTGCCAAGTTCTCTTACTATTAGGTCGTTCGAAGGTTCTGCAGTTGCTGCATCATCTCCATCGGCATTTATAGAGAAGTCAGGAGTCCGAGGTCCGAAGTCCGGAGCCAGATTGGCTTGCTCTTCCTCTGCATCATCCTCATCTTTGTTCTTGTTTTTTTTCTTCCCCTGTGGCATTGTCGCGATAACTCTTTGCAGGGAATCAATTACCTGCTTCAGGCTGTCCGTAGTTCTGGTATTTGCTTTAGGCTCGGTTGTCTTAACCTTTGCAGGTATGTCAGAAGGTTTATCAAGTTGATACGCTACCCAACCAGCCGACTTCTGTGGGGTCTTAAAACTTTTGATCTTTTCCGTCTTCCAAATCTCTTCTTTTCCTCCAAGGGAGTCTTTACGGACCAGTTCTATGATCGCCATCGAATCTTTTGGCATATCCTCCGCCTTTTTCTTTTTGATCTTTGCCTCCCTGGTATCTTTGAAAAGTGGTTTTATCTTAAACACTACATAGCGGCTGTCTTCTGTGATCAGGGCGCTATAACCTCTCGGCACCGATCTCTTATACTTTGCATCTGAGGAATGTATCACCAGTTCATTATCCCCTTCCTGCGGATCGATCGTATACACTACCCATTTACCGTCATTACTGATCATGCGTTCGCCAATATGCTGCCAGCTATCGTACACTGAGTGATCCAGAGGTTTCTTTTGAGCCGGTGAAAGGTGAAACATGAAAAGTGAAAATAGGAATACAGCAAGCTTCTTCATGCAGATAGATTTGGTTCCTAAGTTAAATGAAATAGGTGAAGGATATTCTTCAGATCGGATCATCTAATGAATCACTTAAATAGCCGGGGCGACGTGAAGACAGCAAGGAGTAACAGTAGGCTAATTCTCTTCCCGATTTACCCTCTTACCGGCAATGCCCGTTAAGCCACCCAGCACAATCAGGGTTTGCGACCGCTAATGAAAGCATATTGCCACAAACCTTTCTTCATACCGATGTACTGGTATTTACAGGCCCTTATATTTTGTTTTTGCATGGCAGTGGCGGGCCTTGAGAAACTGATCTTTTTCCAGAACAGGTAAAGATTAGCAAGAAAATAAAAATAAAGCAGTCGCCGCGATGAATGTGCTACTTCGGGCGAAATATCGCGGTGTACGATACGGCTGAATCCCTGCTCACGCAGGAATTGCTGAAACCTGTCCGGCGTTTCCAGGTAATTCACTTGCCAGCCATCCAACCATTGACGGATAACAGGATCATCATTATTCTCAAATTTGGCAACAAAGCCATCGGCGATAATTAATCTTCCTCCCGGTTTCAATAAACGGAATGCTTCTTTGACAAAGTCTTCTTTATTATCCGCATAGCAAACACTTTCACAACCCCAGACCACATCAAAACTCTGGTCCGGAAAGCTGGTATGCGCATAGTTCATTATTTTAAAATCCACTTTGTCGGCTAACCCTTTTTTGCGGGCATTTTCGGTGGCTTGTTCTGCCTGTCTTTCGCTTAAAGTAATGCCTGTTACGCGGCAATCTAATATGGAAGCTAAAAAAATACTGCTGCCTCCGACTCCACAGCCCGCATCCAGTACCCTGTCTTTTGCTTTGACCCGGCCCATCATCAGCATCATTTCATTCATCCTGATAAGCGATTGTGAGAATGACTTTACAAAAATATCCCAATACCCATAATGAATAGAAAGGCTATTCTTCAGGTCCCAGGAATCTTTATACGCATTCTCGGTCTCCTTATAATATTGAATGATCTTCTTATGATACTCAGTCGGCTGCATGCTTTATTTCTTTCTCTTTATTCAATATCATGATAACATGTATCAGCAAAGCAATAGCGATCAGTGCAAAACCAATATAGAACCATTTGCTCAACAGTTCGTTCTCTTTGTATATCATAAAAGCCAGCAGGATACCATAGACCGGTTCCAGGTTGAACATCAGGTTGATCGTAAAAGCCGATAGCTTTTTTAAAGCATGTGTGGTTAACTGGAAAGCTATCACCGAGCAGAACCAGGCCAGCACCAGCAACCATAACCAGTCACTGATAGTGGGAATAAAATAACTGCCTGGAAATTGTTGTACATAGAATGGCATCAAAGCCGAGAGCGTTATAAAACCACCGCTTAGCTGGTAGGTCAGCAGAGTTTCGGGGTTTATCCTTTCAACAAATAATTTCAAAAACACCATAGAAAAAGCCAGCAGTACGGCACAGGCTACACCTAATATGATGCCTGTCTTGTAGCGGCCATCAAAATGAAAGATCAGCGAAATGCCAACCATTACCAGCAACCCTAAAAGAACTTCCACCCATTTGAATTTTACACGCAGGATAAAAGGTTCGATCAAAGCAGTGAAAAAACCTACAGATGAAAAACATACCAGGGCCACAGAAACATTTGCGTATTTAATAGATCCATAAAAGGTGAGCCAATGCAGGGCAGCCAAAAAACCAATACCTGCCAATTTGATCATATCCCGGAAAGGGATACGCTGCAATTTTCCTGCAAGAGCAAAAATGATCCACATGGTAACTGCAGTAAGAAGGAGACGATACCAGACAAGCCAGCCCTCATTCAATGTAATAAGACGCCCCAGGATGCCTGTGAAGCCCGCGAGAAATACAGCAATATGTAACTGGATAAAGGCTTTTTTCATTAGCCCTGCAAACTAAAGAAAAGAAGAATAAGCTGTTAACATATCAGTTTGAATTTGCACACAAGGCTTGGTATAAGAAGGAAAAAGAATGTATGTTCGCTATGTTCTCCGCGTACTCTATGTAAGTTCTTAAAATGATAAATTGACAAGTGGCTTATTTCCCTTCCACCAGCATTTCTTTTTTATCCATGCTCTTGACGGAAGAAGAGCGGGCCGAATTATTTCTAACACGCTTCCTGTAATTGGTGAACCAGCTTTGCCAGCGAAGTTTCAATACACCTAGTATACCTTCCTTGACGATCCCCTTATTCATCTTTGATACACCTTCGGTCCTGTCACGAAAGATAATAGGTACTTCCTCGATCTTGAACCCTAATTTCCAGGCGGTGAATTTCATAGCGATCTGGAACGTGTATCCCACAAATGGTATCTTATCCAGATTGATCGTCTCGAGTACTTCTCTTTTATAACACATGAACCCCGCTGTTGGATCCTTTACCGGCATCCAGGTTATCATGCGGGTGTAAAGTGAAGCGCCTTTTGATAAGGCGATCCTGTTCTTCGGCCAGTCAACGAGGCCTCCCCCTTTCACATAGCGGGATCCAATAGCAAGATCTGCGCCTTTATTCTTACAGGCATCATATAAACGGGAAAGATCCGCGGGGTTATGAGAAAAGTCTGCATCGGTCTCAAAGATGAATTGGTAGTCTCGTGCCAGCGCCCATTTGAACCCATGGATATAAGCTGTACCTAATCCCAGTTTACCTGTTCTTTCTTCTATAAATAGTTTGCCGGTGAATTTTGACTGAAGATCCTTTACGATCCCGGAGGTTCCATCCGGTGAGCTATCATCAACTACCAATATATGAAAGCCCTCGTCAAGATTGAAGATGGCATGGAGAATATTGCTGATATTCTCTTTCTCATTGTAAGTTGGTATAACGACTAATTTTTCCAGGTAGCCTAGAGGTTGAACCTCCAATTTACGATAAATCGACAGGAGGCTCTGTTAAAAAATGTTCACCGGTTTGATCAGGGGGATAGCAAGCAAAAAGCTGCATCAGCTTTTCTTCAGCATGGTACGGGTGTATATCTCGGTTAACTTTTGCTTGGTATGCTGTGGGAAATCACCTTTCATCATCCAGTCATAATATTGCGGCTCTGCTTTTAATACATCGGCAACAGGTCTGCCTTTGAATTTTCCAAAGTTGAATACTTCGATCCCATTGTCCATCACAAAACGACGGGCAAAATCCACAACCTGGTCCTCACCTATCACTTTCAATATGGTATCCACTGATGTTCCCAGTTCAGGGTATTTGCCGATCTGCGCCACCAGGATCTCGTGCGTAGCTGAAGCATCTACTTCAGCGCTGTGTGCGCCTTCGAGGACCTTACTGCAATAAAATTTATAAGCTGCTCCCAATGTCCGCGGTTCCATTTTGTGAAAGATATTCTGCACGTCCAGCAACTTCCGGTTCTTCATGTCAAAATCTACTTGTGCCCGTAAGAATTCTTCCATCAGCAAAGGAATATCAAACCGGTTGGAATTATAACCGGCAAGGTCACAACCATCAAGCATTTGTTTTAATTCCTGCGCCACCTGCCTGAATGTGGGTGCATCTTTCACCATTTCATCACTGATGCCATGCACATCGCTGGATCCTTTCGGGATCGGCATCTCAGGGTTGATAAGTTTTCTTTTGATACTCCTTGTACCATCAGTTAGGATCTTCACGATCGCTATTTCAACGATCCGATCGGTGCCAAGATTGATACCGGTGGTTTCCAGGTCAATAAAAGCAAGAGGTTTCTTCAGTTGCAGCATGGGGGTCAGTAATTACACTTAGTTAAATTCAGTTCACCTGCGATAAAGCTTGGGCGGCAAAGCGGTAAAGTTAATGGTTTGATATACTCAGCAAAATCAATTTTAAAGTTGAAGGTCCTATAAAACTAAAGATAACCAGCAGTTTAACTACGTAAGTCTCCCACGGTGTTGGGGAAATATTCTATATACTTCATATATATGCGCCACTATCTTTGTAAGAGTAAAATAATGGGGTACTTTTACCGTTTAACAATCAAATATCCACCAATATGAAAAGTAAATTTTTTCTCGCTTTAGCTCTCCTGACACTTGTTGTACTTGTAACATCCTGCGCTAGCCAGAAATATGGTTGTCCTGGTAATCCACAAGCTACTACCAAATTCAGGGGTTAATTCGATCCATTAAATCAATAGCTTTTGCCTCTCGTGTAAACAGTCTGCGTTCAGTCGCTTGACTGATCCTTTGTGCGCTGCCCTATATAGTGTGCAGTTCGAACCCTTGGAAGTAAACTGTTAAGGCCATGGCCATCCGTTTCAAAAAACGGAGCATGCCCCCTTTTGTCTAAACCAACAGACAGGAAGTTTGTCTGGTGTAGATCCAGCATTTGAGAAGAGTAAAACTAAACCTGTAGTTAGGATTTCAGAATTTTTTTCTATCACTGGTCATGAAGCGGCAGTATGACCTGCAGCGTGCATCCACGCCCTTTTGCTGATTCGATCTTCACTTCTCCATTATAGAAACGGGCTCTTTCCTGGATATTGGACAAGCCTATACCTTTTACGGGTTGACGGATATCGAAACCAATACCATTATCATGGATCGTAAGAATGGCCTGTGAGTTTTTGCACAAGAGATGGATATCTACTTTCTCTGCTTTACTATATTTTAGGACATTCTTTATTTGTTCCTGCACGATCCTGAAAAAAGTGACCTTCTTACCCGTGCTCAGCAGATCGATATCAAGGTCATAAGTGAATTTGATAAGTATATCGGTCGATAACCGCAGATCATCTATCAACTGCTGGATACTATCTACCAATTTTTTGTCTTTAAACTGCGGTGTTACCAGTTCCCTGGAAAGTTTGCGGATCTCTTCGATCGCCAGTACGATATATTCGATACTCTTATCCTTGACCGTCATTTCCTCTTTGGATGAAGGCGTAAGCATATCCACAAAAAGTTTGCTCGTGGAAAGTAACTGGTTAACATTGTCGTGCAATTCATGGCCGATGCGTGTTCTTTCTTTTTCCTGTACCCTGATAGCCGTTTCTGAGATCTCTTTTTGCCGCATTAGTTTTTCTTCCAGCAATGCATTCTCCAGGTTCTTCACGTCTGTAACATCCTGAAGTGAACCGATCATTTTGACAGGCAATTCATTCTCATATACAATGAAGCCTTTATCCCGCATATGTTTATAGGTACCATCTGCACATTTGAAACGATACTCTTCTTCCCATGATTGTTTATTGTTGTCTGTACTCAATTTCACGGCGTCGCTGACCCTGTCCCTGTCTTCCGGGTGGATTCGGCGCAGCCACCACGATAAACCTTTAGGATCATCCAACT
>DATLCB010000109.1:0-19458 GCA_035526625.1 Chitinophagaceae bacterium | reverse complement strand
GGAGCCATTCTTACCTATGGTTCAGAAACCTATTTCTTACTGGAGCACGGTGACTTTGAAATATACCTTGGCTATACATTGACCAATGCAAAAAAGAAATATGACGCTGTTCATCCCAATGTATCACTTAGCGCCCGGAATAAATTTGCCAGCGTACTAGGTTATGAATTCTCCGAACATTTCCGGGCGATCTTTGAGCTGGCTTGTACCGGCAAACAATATCTTGACGATGGCGGGCTGACCCCTTCTTTCCCGTTTGCTGCTGCTATGTTACGCTATGATACAGGCCCTTTCACTTTTGTATTGAACTGTGAAAATCTTTTTGATTATCGCCAAACAAGAAAAGAATCGATCGTGCTTCCTCCATCTACCGATCCCCGTTTCAAACAGCTTTGGGCACCTATCGATGGGCGGGTGGTAAACCTCAGTATCAAAATAAAGCTGTAAGGACGGCATCCCTTATTTTTGCGGAATGGAGCAATTGTTATCAAAGATCAATAGTTATAAAGGAGAACTAGCAGCTACTACAACCACTGATGAAAAACAGGTGGAAGAATTCCGTATTAAATGGCTCGGCACAAAAGGTATCGTGAAAGAGATCATGGGTGAAATGAAGAATGTCGCTCCCGATAAAAAGAAAGAGGCGGGTCAACTCCTGAATGAATTCAAACAATTCGCCGAAGCCAGGTACGAAGAACTGAGATCCTCTTTATCTAACATTGAGCATTTAACATCTAACATTGATCTCACCCTTCCAGGAGATGACCTGCCGCTAGGTTCCCGCCATCCTGTAACACTGATGCGCAACAGGATCGTTTCTATATTCCAGCGGCTTGGTTTTGCTGTAGCTGAGGGTCCGGAGATCGAAGATGACTGGCATAATTTCGGCGCCCTGAATTTACCAGAGCATCACCCTGCCCGTGATATGCAGGACACTTTTTATGTGCAGCAAAATCCTGCTTTTCTTTTACGCACCCATACGAGCAATGTACAGATACGGGAAATGGAGAAAGGAGTTTTGCCGATCCGGGGTATTTATCCCGGACGTGTTTATCGTAACGAAACAGTAAGTGCGAGAAGTCATTGCTTCTTTCACCAGGTAGAAGGATTGTACATTGACGAAAACGTTTCTTTCGCTGACCTGAAGCAGACGCTTTATTTCTTTGTAAAAGAAATGTATGGCAAAGATGTTAAGGTCCGCTTTCGTCCTTCTTATTTCCCTTTTACAGAGCCCAGCGCTGAAATGGATGTGACTTGTTTTATCTGCGGTGGTGGCGGATGTAGTGTATGTAAGAAAACAGGATGGGTGGAGATACTGGGTTGTGGTATGGTGCATCCGAATGTATTGACCAACTGCAATATCGATCCTAATAAATACAGTGGCTTTGCTTTTGGTATGGGTATAGAAAGACCCGCCATGCTCAAGTACGGTATCAACGATATCCGGTTGTTCAGCGAAAATGATGTGAGGTTCCTGCGGCAATTCAGCAGTTCGGTCTAAGCAAGTAGGGTTTGGTGAGTAGCTAGTAGGGTGACAATAATTTATTTCTTCCGCAGGTAATACTTCGCTCCCAGTTCAATACTGCTATACTTGAAATCTTTTATACCTTTTTGCAATCTGAGTAAGAGTCCCGCTTTTCCAGATCTTTTTTCAAGATGAGCTCTCAGCACAACAGGTTTATCACCGCCATCTTTAAAATAACCAATGAATCCGGCTGTATACAGCTGTGCTTTCCATCCATTTTTATTCCACTCAAGCCCGGTTCCGAAAAGAAAAGCATCATCCTGCTGGTGATACTTCAGTGTGTTGAGTTGCCAGCAGTAAAAACCTGTCATGCCGATCCATTGCAGGGAGGGTGACAAAAGTTTACCAAAGGAAACATCAAAATAATAGCCCATGCCGTCGGTAAACCTTGCCGATTGGAGATCGGTTGAAGTGGGAAAACGGTAACCGAGTCTTAAAGTAAGGTGGATCTTTTTATCCAGTTTCTTCAGCAACCGTATATTGGTGTTCAACACCACATCACCCCTTGCCTTGTTATCATAATAATGCGTGTAATAAACATGCCTCTCCTGCTTAATGGCATCGCTCATCCTGAAGATCTCAATAGGCACATAATATAGATCGATAGATATGATATCTTTCACCAGTGCATAGTTCCCATATAAAGCGAGATTTTGAGTATTGTCTCCTTTGGAGAAATGCAACTGCGTGGTGCCTCCGATATACGTGTTGCTATCCACGCTTCCATTACCGATGAAGGGAATAACCAGTGCATTCGGTCCCATATAAGCGGGGGTTGTTTGAATGTATTTGGACCAGTGACTAACTCCATCCCAGTTCACAAGACTTGCCCATTTATCCAAGGTCTGGGCCGGGCAATTGCAACAGCAGTAAAACCCGATCAGTGTAAGTATTGTTTTCATATACATTGAGCCGCAGGATAATTTTAGCGTGAAATGCTAACAAAAAGGCTGCCCGGAGGCAGCCTTTAGTATTATAAATATGCCCTTTATCTTCTTGGATGATATAAAGCAAGTACCAGCGATGCGATCAGTGCGAGCCATGTTCCGACGCCTAATCCCTTTATTAATCCACCAATATCAAACCGGCCTCCCATTAATGTAAGAGGTCTTATAATAAGATACAGCAATGCGATCAATGGAAGAATGGTCCAAAGGCCCCTTCCCGCAAAATAATTTCCATTATTAAGTGCCCCGATCAATAACATAAGTCCAGAAATGGGGATCAATAGCCATCCATATTTAAGTAGGATCCCTTCTATTTCAGAGCCATAAGAGGGCCCTTGTACAATATCAAATGGACTGGTACTTGTGTGAGTGCCTATAGGCAGAAAAAAACTGGCAATCAGCAAAACCGCTAATACAATAGTTAAGATTTTCCTGTTCATGTTAGTTGGTTTTTGGTAAGTGAATTGTTAGTTATGTTGGACTTAGTTCTTGTTAACCGACATTCGTTTATAACAGAAAAAAGCTGCCGCTAAAAAAGCTATTACAGCAATATAGAACCAGGGTGTAAAATCCACAGTAATATTCACCTTATCGGTCAGGCTATTCACTCCATCACCGATCTTGTCGATGGTATTACCAACATCATTATCTGGTGTCTTGTCTTTTATATCTGGAATATCCAGTTTGACTTTTTTCTTTACATCCAGCATCATACCTATCAAGGCGCCGGCAGCGCCAATACCAGTGACCATAGCACCCCCGATGGCTGCTTTTGAATTGGTAAATGATAAGATCAAGCCGAGGACGCCCAGCCCAAGTGCGATCATCGCATAAAGATTCGGGTCCTTATTATCAGTATTCGTTGCGGTTTTTGTGATCGTCTCATCGGTCCCTTTCGGTTTGATATCATCCAGGAATGAGTTGTCCGAACTGGTGTTCTTCATTTTAAAACCGGTGGCCAGTTGGATACCGCTTACGGTCTGCAGTGACATATTGTTACACTTAATATCCACGAAAGGCATGAGGAAAAGAAGCACGCCAACTACAAAAGCTACCGAGGAAGGTATCTTAGTTCCAAATATTCCCCTGTTAGGCGCCGATGGAACATAGGGGGTTGCAGTAACTGGTTGGTTGGTATCCATGTTGAAATTTTAGTTTAAGATAAGAGAATCCCACCAAATAATCATATTTCAGGCTGTGACGTTAGTAAAATGAAAAGCTATCTTTACCGTCAATCCATTCAGAATGAACATCAACAGCATTTGTGTTTGTGGCGCCGGTACCATGGGTAGTGGAATCGCACAGGCTGCTGCCCAGGCAGGATTTTTTGTATTGTTGTATGAACTTAACCCTGCTGTGCTGGAGAAATCTAAAACAGGGATAACAAAAAACCTTCAGCATCTCGTTGATAAGGGCAAGATAACAGGAGAGGAAAAAGATAAGGTCAATAGTCGTATCCGGTTTACCGATGATCTTCAAAGCTGCTTGGCTGATATATTCATCGAAGCCATTGTAGAAAAGCCAGAGCTGAAGATCGCTTTGTTCAATCAACTGGCCGAGATCAACCACAGCGAATGCATCTTTGCCAGCAATACCTCTTCCCTGTCCATTACAACGATCGCGGAGAAAGTGCAATGCCCCGAAAGGGTGATCGGTATGCATTTTTTTAATCCTGCAACGATCATGAAATTAGTGGAAGTAGTGAACACTACGTATACGAATACCGCAACCACGGAAATGGTGGTTGAACTGGTAAAACAGATGGGTAAAGTCCCTGTGATCTGTAAGGACTCTCCGGGTTTTATTGTTAATCGTGTTGCAAGACCTTACTATATTGAAGCGTTGAGACTGGCGGAAGAAAATAAAGAGAGTTTCCCTCAAACAGACAGGCTAATGGAAGCCACCGGCTTTAAAATGGGTCCTTTTAAATTGATGGACCTTATCGGCAATGATATAAATTATGCGGTGAGTTGTTCTGTTTATGAACAAATGAACAAACCGGAGAGATTGAAACCTTCACCGATACAGGAACAAAAAGTAAAGGAAGGAAAATTGGGCAAGAAAACAGGCGAGGGATATTATAAATATTAAATAGTCAATCAAAAATCTTACATGGTATTGGTTACCGGTGGCACGGGTTTTCTAGGCGCTTATATCATCAAAGCACTTATTGAAAAAGGATATGCGGTTCGTGCCATTCGACGTTCGGTGAAGCCTCCTTCTTTTATTTCGCCGGAAATACTGAGCAGAGTTGAATGGGTAGAAGGAGATGTTCTGGATGTCATATCCCTGGAGGATGCCATGGAAGGAGTAGATACGATCATACATTCTGCAGCCGTGGTCTCCTTTCTGAAAAAGACCAGGAAGGATATGTACCAGGTAAATGCAGAAGGTACGGCCAACATAGTTAATATTGCCCTGGAAAAAAATATCAGGCGCCTGGTTCATATTAGTTCGGTAGCTGCACTGGGAAGAACAGCAAGCGGTGGGCATGTCAACGAAGAAACGAAATGGGAAGAAAGTAAAGTAAACACCCACTATGCCAAAAGTAAATACAAAGCAGAGCTGGAGGTTTGGCGTGCTATCAGTGAAGGCCTCGATGCTGTGATAGTAAATCCAAGTACGATCCTTGGCTATGGTGATTGGGAAAGCGGGAGTTCTGCCATATTCAAAAATATCCACCGGCAATTCAAATGGTACACTACGGGCATTAATGGATTTGTAGATGTGGAAGATGTGGCCCGGGCAACGGTGATGCTGATGGAAAGCAATATGTCGGGAGAACGTTATATTGTTAATGGTGATACATGGTCTTTCCGACAATTGCAGGATACGATCGCCGATAATTTTAATAAAAAGAGGCCCGGTAAGCTCGCCACTCCTTTTTTATTAGGGATCGCCTGGCGGGCAGAGAGATTCAAATCTTTTTTTTCTGGCAAGAAACCATTACTCACGAAAGAAAGCGCAAGAGTTGCTGTCAGCAAAACATGGTTTGAGAACGATAAACTACTAAAAGCATTTCCGGGCTTCTCCTTTACTCCTTTAGAGGAAACCATAAAAAAAGCCTGTGAAAAATACCGGGCCGGGCAAGGTTAATGCAACTATTGTCATTTGCTCAGTATCTTTAAAGCGAATTTTATCTATCTCTATGCAAAGACTTCGTTGTTTATTTATAGTGTTTATGGCCGGCATTTCCCTTTCGGCAAAATCCCAGTTCATTGTATCGGGTACTGTACTGGATTCTGCTACCAAAGAACCATTGACACCTGCTTCTGTATTTTGCCAGAACACTACGCTGGGAACTGTGACTAATAAGCAGGGGGAATTCTCCCTGAATTTAAAATCCGGCGGATACGACCTTATCTTCAGTTATACAGGTTATGTTACGCAGACCGTTCGGGTATCAGAAAACAATAAACTTCAGATCCTGCTGATAAAGGAAGAAAAAAGCATGGGTGAAGTAGTATTAAGGAATACATTTGAAGTAACTGATGGTCTTGCCAAATATGGCGATTTCTTTTTCCGGAATTTTATTGGTTCAACCTCCAATGCCACTCAATGTGCGATACAAAATCCCGAAGCCTTAAAATTTTATTTCTATAAGAAAAGCAATCGTCTTAAAGTACTGGCAACTGAACCTGTAAGGATCGCCAATAAAGCTTTAGGGTATAATCTGTCGTACCAGCTCGACTCCTTTGTATACTATTATAACAACAACAATAGTATCTACCGGGGATATTGTCTATTCACCGAAATGGAAGGAAGCGACAGCCTTAAAAAAGCATGGACAGCGGCCAGGAAATACACTTACATGGGCTCCAAATTGCAATTCATGCGTAGTTATTATGATAATAGCGTAGCGGAAGACGGATGGATCATTGACCTCCTGGATGAAAAAGATGATAAAAAGTTCAACAAGGTCAGGGATCTGTATGATACGGCGTATTACAACATAGTCATGAACATAAAAGATAGTCTTGGGGCAGATAGTGTAGTATATAAAGTGCTCGCAGGACCATCAGGAGATGTTGAGATCTTTTATCCCCGGAAGATCAGCATCACCTATACAAAGAAGAGTCCTGAAAAAGAATACCTGAGAAGAATGAACCTGCCTAAAGGCGTACCCTACCAGATCTCCTACGTTGACATGAAAGATGTTATTGCCATTATGGAGAATGGTTATTATTATGATCAGAAAGATTGGGTGAACCAGGGTTACTGGAGCTGGAAGAATATTGCTGATCAGTTACCTTATGACTATTCGCCCGATTAAGGAATACTGAAAGGGTGATCGACAAAGGGCAATTCATTTCTTCCCCATAACCTTATCCCACAACTGGGGTATCCTTTTTATCCAGACAAATTCCTTCATCTTTTCCCTGGCATCTTCTACCGGGGAACCGAAATATACTTTGCCCCCGGCTATAGAATCCTTTACGCCGCTCTGTGCATAGACGACTGCATCCTTGCCGATGGTCAATGTCTTGCTTACACCTACTTGGCCCCAGAGGATGACATTATCTTCAATAGTGGTGGCTCCCGCGATACCCACCTGCCCGGCAAACAGGCAATTTTTTCCAACAGCCGTATCATGCCCGATATGTATAAGGTTATCCATCTTTGTTCCGGCACCAATAATAGTATCAGCACTCACACCCCTGTCGATAGTACAGTTGGCGCCTATTTCCACGTCGTTCTCAATGACCACTCTGCCGCAACTTGTCATCTTCTTATAATGAATATCCCGGTTGGTCTTTTTGTTATAATAAAAGGCGTCGCTGCCGATAACAGTACCCGATTGTATAATGACGTTATCGCCAATGATACAATGATCGAGAATGGTCACATTGGGGTAAATAGTGCAATTCCTACCGATCTCAACATGGTTCCCTATATATGCATTGGGCATGATCACTGTCCCTTCCCCCTTTTTCAAAGTATCACTGACCATTTTCATAGATGGATCGAAAGGCCGGTAATAGTTTACTATTTTTAAATACGCCTCAAAAGGGTCGTCCACTACCAGGAGTGCCTTGCCTTCCGGGAATTCATATCTTTTATTAATGATGATAAAGGTTGCAGCGGAGTTAATGCAGCTTTCATAATATTTGGGATGATCCACAAAAGCCAGATCGCCTTCTTCAACTTTATGTAGCTCGTTGATACCTGTTACCGATCCTTCTTTATTGCCGATCAATTCGGCACCGATCAATTGTGCGATAGTAGTTACCGGAACAGGTTTTACAAAACGCATGATACTTGATTTTTTGAATGATGGGACGTGTTAACTGTTAAGATGGCAATAATAGCCCAAAGGTAATGACATGACGAATGTCAGATGAATGGCAAAAACCAGTCATTTTAATGATAACGCTCCGCTTTAATGATCCCTCGCACTAAATTTTTTTTACTGGAACCTGGGATAAAAATAGACACAGAAATGGAACGTTCTTCTTCATCAATAAAGAAAAGGTACAAAAAAGAAACAGGATATATAAAAATTGCTTCTTTTGAAACACTTGCCGGCACAGCGTTTCATTGAACTGAAAAAAAATGAATGATGAAAAAAAGTCTGAATGTTTCCGTATGATCGCTGTATTGATGTTTGCCGGTAGTATTACAGACCCCGCTTATCCACAGCAATAGAGAAAATGTTAATAAAATAATTTGGAATTTTTTTTTGGTTAAAGAAAATTATTTTTAATATTGTGATGGGAAATTTATTTCCCGGTACTTACTAACCCATCCATATAAATGTCCCCCTGATCTGATCGGGGGGATTTTTAATTTAAGCCTCTACCTTTTATTTCATCCTGACCAGTTGTTGATCGCCCCTGCTACTTATAATAGCTTTCGCAAGACTCAATAAATAAAAATACCTTTACCTCTCACGGTCCTCTGGCGATATCAGGACCCTCGGATAAAAAAGATCAGTATGCTGAAATCAATGACAGGCTTTGGAAGGACTGAAAAAAATGTAGGTGATAAAACTTTTTTAGTTGACATCAAATCACTGAATGGGAAACAATTTGAATTGCAGTTGAAGTTGCCTGCCATCTTAAAACCATTCGAGTTTGACATTCGCCGCATACTTTCGGAAAAGCTCGGAAGGGGAAGCATCGATTGTATGATAAGCTTAAAAGATACAGGGAATGCAAAACCTGTTACTATCAATACTGACCTGGCAAAAGCTTACTACAAACCTCTCGCCGACCTTTCGGCTGCCCTGAACCTGGACCCCTCTCATATCCTCAGCACTTTGGTTAAACTTCCCGAGGTAATAACACCCAGCAGCGATACCCTTTCCGATACTGAATGGGCTGATTTTCAAAATGTACTGTTATCTGCCATTGATCATCTTAATAAGCACCGGGTGCAGGAAGGAAAGTCTCTCGAAGAGGATCTGCTCACCCGTATCAATAATATAGTTAAGCAACAGGATGAAGTGATCAAACTGGAGCCCCTCAGGCAACAAAAGATCCGGGAGGGTATAACCCGCTTACTTGAGGAGAATGTGGGAAAGGAGAATTACGATGGCAATCGCCTCGAACAGGAGCTTATTTACTATATCGAAAAGATCGATATCAGTGAAGAACAAGTGAGACTAAAGAATCATTGTGAATATTTCAAAACCATGATGGATGCTAAAGAAGAGTCGAAAGGGAAAAAACTATCCTTCATTTTACAGGAAATAGGAAGAGAGATCAATACAACCGGGTCCAAGGCCTACGATGCCACCATTCAGAAGTGTGTGGTCATGATGAAAGATGAACTGGAAAAAGCAAAGGAACAGGTGTTGAATGTGCTGTAAAGACTCAAGGTGCAAGGATCAAGTCACAAGAATAATGAAACTTATCTTTACATCATGATGCCGATCAGAAAAATTCTCTTGTGCTTTGTACCTTGTGCCTTATTGCTTACCGCTTGCCAAACCATTGACCTCTACGAAAAAACCGCTACGATCCCCCGTCATCAATGGAAAAGCAGTTTTAAGCCTTCATTTACATTCATTATTAAAGATACCACTCCAACCTACGAGGTATTTCTGACCGTTCGGCATAAGGATAAGTATAACTATAATAATATCTGGTTGAATGTCTCTGTTCAAATGCCGGGTTCTGATACAGTAAAGAAATTCAGGATCGATAAACAACTGGGCTCTGATGAGAATGGCTGGCTTGGTAGCGGTATGGATGATATCTATGAACATGAGATCTCCTTAGTGAAAGAATTAGTGGAAAATGAGATCTCCTTCCGGAAAAAAGGTGAATATACTTTTACGATCGAACAGGTTATGCGTGAAGATCCACTGGAAAATATATTGAACATAGGCTTGCGAATTGAGAAACAACAACCCTGATCATGCCTGACCGCAGCCGTAAAAAATTGCAAAGAGCCACCTTCATCTACTGGATGTTGCTTGTCTATATCATTGCTGCTCTCGTATGGTGGTTCATTTCACTGGAAAATCAGAATAAGAAGATAGCAGACCTGCAGTATCGATCTGTCCCAGCCAATGACGGTTCTTTGGAACCCGCAGGCAATAAGATATTGAGTATAGAAAAAGAAGCCAAAAGGAATACAGCTAAATATATAGCAGAAGGGATCACTTTCCTGATCCTCATAATCATCGGTGCCGTATTTGTTTATCGTTCTGTTCGCCGTCAATTCAACCTTCACCAGCAACAGCAGAATTTTATGATGGCTGTCACCCACGAACTAAAGACCCCTATCTCGGTGGCGCAGCTTAACCTTGAAACCTTACAGAAATATCATCTTGACCCGGAAAAACAGAAAAAACTGATCCGCAATACACTCGATGAGACCATTCGTCTGAATTTCCTGACAAATAATATCCTTATCGCATCACAACTGGAAGGAGGTAATTATAAATCATCCAATGAGGAGCTGAATCTTTCCGGCCTCCTCGAAGATTGTTTGCAGGATTTCCGCAACCGTTTTCCTGAGCGTCATTTTAAAGATAGCATCGAGGCGGATGCCGATATTAAAGGTGATCCTTTGTTATTACAGATACTGATCAATAATCTGCTGGAAAATGCGATCAAATACAGCCCCAAAGACATGATCGTAACAGCACTGTTAAAAAAACACGGGTCACGGATCGAGTTGCAGGTAAAGGATGAAGGTCCCGGTGTACCTGAAGAAGAGAAGAAAAAGATCTTCACCAAATTTTACCGTATTGGCAATGAAGCTACCCGTAAAAAACAAGGTACTGGCCTGGGATTGTACCTTTGCCGTATCATAGCGCAGGATCATAATGCCGACATTCTGGTGACAAATAATGAAACCCGCGGAAGTATTTTTACCGTTTCTTTTAAAATCTGATGGTCTTCGCCTGATTTTTTTATAACAATTACCATGACAACAGAGAGGAAAACCTCCATTTTACTGGTGGAAGATGAGGAGAATCTTCACGAGGCATTAAAGCTGAATCTCGAACTGGAGGGTTATGATGTAACTTCTGCTTTTGACGGCGCCACCGCACTGAATGCTTTACATGGCGAATATTTCGATCTTATCATACTCGATGTGATGCTCCCCGAAATGGATGGCATTCATGTTACGGAAACCATCCGCATTAGTAATAATGAAGTACCGATCCTTATCCTCAGTGCAAAGAATAGCAGTGCCGACAGGGTCCTTGGTTTAAAAAAAGGAGCGGATGATTACCTGACCAAACCTTTTAACCTGGAAGAGTTGTTATTGAGGGTGAATAAACTGATCGACAAGAATAAAAAACTTCAGGACAGATCCTCCTTAGGCGATACGTATAGTTTTGGTGGCAACCTGGTGGATTTTAAAGCGCAGGAAGCTACAAAACCCTCCGGCGAAAAGATACCTCTCAGTAAGAAAGAGACCATGCTTTTAAAACTGCTGATCGAAAACAAGAACGAAGTGGTGGCAAGAGAGAAGATATTGCAATCGGTATGGGGTTATAATGTTTATCCTACCACGAGGACCATTGATAATTTTATTCTCAACTTCCGTAAATATTTTGAACAGGATAGCCGTAATCCCAAATACTTTCACAGCGTAAGAGGGGTAGGCTATAAATACTCAGAGTAAAGTCTTCCCGATACTTTCAAAAACCTCCTGTGTCTGCTCCAGCAATTTCTCTTTGTCATTCTCAAGGTTAGCGTTGGTAAACATTCCTCTTTCACATTGATCAAGCACAGATAGTAATTGGCGGGAAAATTCCGTGCTGACCCCTTTTTCTTTCATCTTATAAGCAAGCGCATCTTTAGTTATGATGCTTCCGTGCAAACCTAAGTGCTGTTCAGCAAATGCCCAGATGGCCGAACGAAGAGCACTATAAAACTCTATGTCATCTTTGTGAACAGCATCCAGTGCTGGTTGCAGCAAGGATACTGAAGAGGGCTTTACCATTTCTTCCAAGTTGATCAACGGAACAGGCTGCACTTCTTTTTTTCTGAATATCCAATACGCCAAAACTCCTAATACCAGCAAGACCGCTATAGCTCCTGCGATCCGGGCAGCCTTCTCATTTTGATCGGCAAGTGAAGTTTTATTCTCCTTGCTCAGGTCCGTTCGTTTTTCTTCCTTATCAACAATGATCTCAATACTAGCGGTGGAGATCGTTTTATACTTATTACTATCTGAATCGAAGAATGAAAAGCTTACTGGTAAAAACCGGTAACTGCCTGCTGTAGCGGCAACAAAAGGATAACGGAATGTGCGGCGTCCAGATAGTGGAGCTTTGGTTTTGTCCAACTCATCTTTTAAGATTGGATCAAATCCTTCTATACCAGTGGGCCATGCTATTTTAGGTGCATCCAGTTGTATGAAATTCCCTTTCCCCGCGATAGTAAGTTCAAAAATACCTTGCTCATTCTTATGCAATTTCTCCTGTGGCAATTGTGCAGAAATGGTAAATCTCCCCGCTGCACCTGTAAAAGTTAATGGCTTATTTTTTTCCGGCCATGCTTTTACATGTACAGTTACAGGGGCAGTGTTGGTAAATGTCTCAAAAGCCTCTGTTCCTGTTGCAACTGGCTCCTCCGTATCCTTGCTCATCATTCCTTCAGCGATCTTCTGCTCAGTTTTTTTGTTAACAGCACTCCTCGAAAATTCAACCGTGTTCTTTATCTCCATGGCATCTATGATAAAATCACCCGATTGTAAAGGATATAACTGCACTTTTCTGATCGTATGCACATCAAACAAGTTGCCATTCATTTTTTCGATCACTTTTTCCTTATCGGCAAGGTTAACCATATCCTGTACGGTAAAGCCATAAAATGCGGGATTCTTAATGATATCCGATCTTGATTGAAGCCGGGAATATAATTTGAAGGTCGCCAGGATCGGTTCTCCCGTGAAGCAAGTATAGCGGTCAACCTGAACTTTTACAAAGAGATTTTCTTTGATCTTCTTATAAGGATCCTCGCCGGGCCTTAAAAAATATTCTGAAGAAAGCAGTTCGCCTTTTTTGTTCAGCATTTTCAACGCATCTTCTTTTGAGATCACTTCCAGGATAACGTCATTACTTTTTATAGCTCTGTTGGTAAGAATGACAGATGTTCCTGGCACCATGAATTTGCCGGGCCTTATAGCTTCCAGCGTATAAACAAAATTCTGTACAGCCTGGATACCTGTTGAGGTTGACACCTTTCCTGTATAGATGTTCGGGCCTGTTATCAGACGAAAGGCTTTGAAAATAGGTGGGCGGATCACAGCATTTTTCTCGCCCCCTTCCAAGATATACTGTACCTGGAATGATTCTCCTGCTACGATGGGTTGCTGAGGGATAATCGTTTTAAAACTGACCTGGGCATTCAGTGATAAAACAAAAAATAAGGAGCATACAAGGCTTAGCTGCTTCATGAATGAAGGCTAAAGTATTACAGCTTTTCAAAAGATTGTATTAAAATGTGATAAGTGCCGCAATATGGCTTTTAGAGGAGCTTTCACCAGGAACAGGATAGCGCTAAGTTCGACAGCGGGCTCTGCGAAACCCCTTTTCTCTTGTTCTCTGCGGTAAAATGAGTTTGTTTTATAGATCTCCTAACTGTGGCCGGATAATGATATCCTCTACGCAGGCCTGAACCGAAAGTTGTGAGGCAGCATAGACCATCTTTGCGATATCAGATGCTTCCATGATCCTTTTCTTACTGTTATCAAACCCTTCCCAGGAATCGGTCATGACTGCCCCGGGATGAATTGCTGTTACTTTAATGCCGTGAGTTTTCATTTCGTCCCGGAGGTTCTTACTAAAACCGTACAATGCGAATTTGCTGATGCTATACGCTCCACCATTTTCATATGCATGAAGCGATGCGATAGAACACATATTAAATATGTGACCCGACCGACGCTCCATCATTTTGGGAATAACAGTGCGGGTAAGATGGTAGCTGCTATATAGATTTGTAGCAAGTTGGCTTTCTAACGATCCATCAGGTTCGTTGTGTACACTACCCGGTTCGAAACTTCCCGCATTATTGACCAGTATATCCGGTACAATAAATTCCAGGCACCAGTTTCCCAGGGCAATGGCTTGTTCTTTTTGAGAGAGATCGAATGCTTTCGCTTTAATGGCAACAGATGGATATTTTCTACACAGCTCTTCCAGCGTTTTATAAAGCGTCACTTCATTTCGGCTTGATAAAAACAGATCATGGCCATTAGCTGCAAAGGTCTCTGCAATTGCTTTCCCGATCCCTCTTGAGGCCCCGGTGATAACTACGTTCATATCCTTCCCCCAAAAGGGGTGTTTAATAAAATTTTATGAGCTTCCAACATTCTTTTTAATAGTTTATGTTTGCAAATTACTTAACTAATCCTCAATTATGAACGCTAATGGTTCCCCGCCGGCTGGTGGGGCTAGGGTTAAATACCAACATCTTTTCTTCGATCTCGATCATACCCTTTGGGATTTTGAGGCCAATAGCCGTCAGACACTGGAAGAACTCTATCAGACGCTTAAGCTGGCATCGGAAGGCATCCATGACTTCGATCTTTTTCATAAGAATTATCTACAGCATAACGATAAACTCTGGGATCGTTACCGCAACGGGTTTATCAAGGTAGAAGAACTTCGGTGGAAACGTATGTGGCTGAGCCTCCTGGATTTCAAAATTGCCAATGAACCACTTGCCCGTGAAATGGGAACTTTTTTCTTAGACAGGCTGCCTACCCGGAAAACATTATTTCCTTATACTACCGAGATACTCGATTACCTGGTTGAAAAAAAATACCAGCTACACCTTATTACCAATGGATTTGAAAACACGCAGCGCAGCAAACTTGAAAACTCCGGGCTTGATAAATATTTCGTAGAAGTAATAACTTCTGAAGGAAGTAATAGTCTGAAACCACATAAAGAGATCTTTGACTATGCTTTTCAAAAGACGGGCGCTAAAACTCAAGAAAGCATCATGATCGGCGACACGATCGAAGTGGATATCCTTGGAGCTATTAATGCTGGCATTGACCAGGTGCATGTCAATCATCTTACCAAAGAACCGGTATTGCTTAATGGAACCTTGCCCACGTATACAGTATATTCCTTGAAAGAATTGGAGAATATTTTTTAGAAAAGGCCTCTTTACTTTCTTATTCCTGATTCCTGATTCCTGTTTTCTGATTGGTATTACCAGGTGGCGATCTCCGTAACGCCTCCCTGGGGTGTATCTCCGATCTTCACCTTGATCTTTGCATCCAATGGCAATAAGAGATCAACTCTGGAGCCGAATTTTATAAAGCCCATCTCTTCTCCCTGCTTTACCTGCTGACCAGCCTGCAGATAATTACATATTCTTTTTGCAAGGGCACCAGCTATCTGCTTTACAAGGATCTCCTTACCGTCTTTCCTGTATACGACAGAATGCCTCTCGTTCTCTGTGGAAGATTTAGGATGCCATGCTACCAAATATTTTCCTTTATGATACTGGTTGTACGCTATTTCCCCGCTCACAGGATTACGATTTACATGTACATTCAGGGGACTCATAAAAATAGAGACCTGTATACGCCGGTCGGTAAAATATTCATCTGCCTGCACTTCTTCTATCACCACCACTTTACCATCCGCGGGAGCGACGATGGAATTATCGTGGGTTGCCAGGTCTCTTTTGGGTATCCTGAAGAAGGAGATCATAAATAAAAGAAGTCCAAGTGTCACAATAAATATCACCCAGCTGATAACAGGGACTGAATAGCTGATAAAGTAGAAAGAAAGAAGATTGATGATACCGAAAACGATAGCGGTAATGGCAATAGATTTATATCCTTCCTTATGAATGGTCATGTGCCAAAATTAGGCAATGAGTGGCAGGCGGGAAAATATGAAACTAGAGGCGATATATGAATCGCATGCCCAAGTTAAAATGAGGCCTGGTAATAGTTCCATTCACCCGCCAGGCAGGGTCAGGCGAGAACATGATCTTGCAGTTAGGTCTTGCTGCATATGTTTTACCCTTATTTTGAACATCTGAGTATTTTGTATCGATGATCCTTACACCTGCACCGAAGAAGAAGTCAATGCACCAATGTTTACCAATAGCGATCAATGACCCGATCTGGGCTGAAGATGTATAAACTGGCGACCGCACAGAAGCGCTGGTAAATGTAATAGCGCTGTCCTCGAAAAGCCGATCTTCAAAATAACTTCCTTCACCTACTTTCCAGGAGCGGGAGGCATAGGATAATTGAATACCAGTATAAGCTCCTGCATTAGCTTGCCTTTTGGATAAATAATACCTCAACTCGGGTTTTACCCGGAAATACTGCTGGTTGCTTACCGAAGGATCATTCTTTTCTCCAACCGTCGTGGTCAACTCTGTCACCATATCCCACCTGGAATTAAATGTGTAATTGGCGCCAAACTGAACTCCTATATAACCTGAATGCAAGCTCACAACAGAAGGAGTAAATGTTATTCCCCACTGGCTCTTTGCAGTATTAAAACAAAAAATAATAAGTGTGAGGAAGAACGCTTTTTTCATAACTATTCAGACAAGAGTTAAATTCTATTTGCTGCATTAGTGGCTGACGCTTCGGCGTCTGACACTTAAAAAAAATGATCGGGTTTATTGCATCACTAACTTAACGTAAAGCCATACACAAGGGGTTGCCAGTAAGAGAGAATCAAAGCGGTCTAAAAAACCGCCATGACCCGGCATGATCGAGCCGCTGTCCTTTACACCTGCCATTCTTTTGAGCTTGGATTCGAGCAGGTCGCCAAAAGTTCCGGCGATGGCTGCAATAGCTGGTATGGTGACCCAATGATACCAGGCAGCCGCATAAGAGAATTTAAAAATTTTTATTATAAGAAGGGCCATCAGCAGTATCCCGAGAATTATTCCGCCAATTGTTCCTTCCCATGTTTTCTTAGGTGAAATTTTAGATAGGGGGGTTTTGCCTATAATGGAGCCTACGATGTAAGCCATAGTGTCGTTGATCCATATGGAAAAAACAATAGTTGGCGGAATTACCATTTCCGCTGTTGCTATTCCTACTCCAACCGGGCCATGATATATCTCTTTGGATATAGAAAAGCTGTATAGATCCATCATCAAACCCCAGCTCAAAGAGATATAAACCAATCCGATGGCTGCCATGCCAAATGCATTTATTTTCACAGGAGTCTTCTGAAAAATTCCCATAAGCAATAAAATAAATCCTGCTATGGAAACAGGCAATGACAGGTTCTCCTTCAACCCGTATCCATTCACCTCGTATAACGGACCACAAAACAATAGCATCAACCCATATCCCATCAGCATTAATCCCAATTTTACATGGAGATGGATACTTGTGTTATGAATTTTTTCTGACAGTTTCAAATATTCCCACCAGCAACCAAAATGTATCACAGAAAATAAAAGGAGAAAGCTCCACTGGTTCCAAAGCAACCCCACCAGCATTACGGCCGCAAAAATAATGGCCGTTAAAGTTCTTGTCCGGAATGTTTGCCAGTTAAACGCCATTATCTTTCAAAGTCAAAAGGGTGATTCTTTACAGGGATCGCATCATCAGCATATACTGTTCCGTAGGTGGCAGTTGACTTTTTCTTCATCCATAGTACCAATAAAATTATCAATAGCAGGCTTATGGAGCCGATAATTGCCATATTAGAAAATTGAACTGCATTCTCATCTCCCAGCATTTCAGGATTAAAAGAAGCTGCAAGTACGAGGACCGCATCATAAATAAAATGTGCCAGCATGGCCACCCATAAACTGCCGCTGTACCAATAGATCGCACCCAGCAAAACCCCCAGCATAAACCTTGGCAGGAATCCGTAGAACTGCATATGCATGGCGGAGAATATCAATGCAGCAACGATGATACCCGCCCAGGGACTCCTGAACATTTTTATCAATAACCGCTGCACCATACCGCGAAACAGTAGTTCTTCTCCTATTCCCGCAAGTGCGGCAATGCAAAAAACGTTCAGTACCAGGTCTTGTATCGTATTCCTGGACAAAAGCGCTCTAACGGGTCTTGCTGCTTCCTCTTCCTTTAATTTCATCCAGTTCTCGATATTGGACGGAAGGGACATCTGCTTGTTCAATTCACCAAGCCAGCCTGCGAAAGGAATAGCGATCAGCAATAATCCCACACCGGCAATAATGTAACCGGCATGAGAAGGTCGTTTGAATCCAAGGTATTCCCGGCTGTTTGTACTGAATAACCGGCTGCAAATAAAAACAGGGATCAGAAAAAGACTGATGAACTGCACCACCTGCAGACCTCTTAAAAAATTTACCATATGGGGTTGGGAGAAATCAAGTTTAGACATATCGGTCATCTCTTGCAAACCAATACCCGTAATGGCGGAGAGGATAATTGTACCGATCAACCCGATCACAAAAAAACTTATAAGCGCTACACCTAATAAGATAAGAAACTGGTTGAGCGCCGATTTTGATTTTAAAGATCCTCTCATTCGAAATCTCCGTTTTTAGATTGTAAATTTGCCAACTTATTAAAGTGGTAAAGATAGGCAACATACAACTTCCTGAGTTCCCGCTACTTCTCGCCCCGATGGAAGATGTTAGCGATCCTCCTTTCCGTGCGGTATGCAAGGATAATGGAGCCGACCTCATGTACACTGAATTCATTTCATCCGAAGGTTTAATAAGAGATGCGATCAAGAGCCGGAAGAAACTCGACATATTTGAATACGAAAGACCCGTCGGCATACAAATATTTGGCGGCGATGAAGAAAGTTTATCCATGGCAGCTAAGATCGTGGAAGTAACGAACCCCGACCTGCTCGATATCAATTTTGGTTGCCCCGTAAAAAAAGTTGCCTTGAAAGGAGCTGGCGCTGGTGTATTAAAAGATATCGACCTGATGGTGCGACTTACTTCGGCGGTTGTCAAAGCAACTTCACTGCCTGTTACTGTAAAAACAAGATTGGGTTGGGATGATAAGACTAAGAATATTGAAGAAGTGGCAGAACGGTTGCAGGATGTGGGCATTAAAGCTTTGGCAATTCATGGAAGAACAAGAACGCAGATGTATAAGGGTGAGGCCGACTGGACCCTTATTGGTAAAATAAAAAATAACCCGCGCATCCATATTCCCATTTTTGGTAATGGCGATATTGATAGTCCTGAGAAAGCAGTTGAATACAAGAACCGCTATGGTGTCGATGGCATTATGATCGGGCGTGCGGCGATCGGATATCCCTGGGTCTTCAATGAGATCAAGCATTTTGTAGCAACGGGCGAACATCTTCCACCACCCACAATTGAAGACAGGCTATTTGTTTGTCGCAAGCACCTGCGCAGGTCCATTGAATGGAAGAACCCCGTAGTCGGTATCAATGAAATGAGAAGGCATTATGCGAATTACCTGAAAGGGTTACCGAATATCAAAGAGTTTCGCAATAAACTGGTGACCTTAAAAACACAAGAGGAAATCAACGAAGTATTTGATGATATTGCCCGCACTTACGGCGGGTATGAATTTGAGAAAACGCCGATCGAGTTG
>DATLCB010000108.1:0-4953 GCA_035526625.1 Chitinophagaceae bacterium | reverse complement strand
CAAAAGCTGTTCCTCTCCAATTGCCGATCGGCGCCGAAGATGATTTCAAAGGTGTTGTGGACCTTATCAAAATGAAGGGTATCATCTGGCATATGGAAACAGAGGGAATGACCTTTGATGAGATAGAGGTCCCTGCTGATATGCTCGAAGAAGCAAAAGAATGGAGAGCCAACCTGGTAGAAGCCGTGGCTGAGTATGATGATAAACTGATGGAAAAATTCTTTGATGATCCTAACAGCATCACAGAAGACGAAATGCATGAGGCCATCCGTAAAGCAACCGTAGATCTTAGTATCGTTCCGATGATGTGCGGATCGTCCTTTAAAAATAAGGGTGTGCAAACTGCATTGGATGCTGTTTGCCGTTACCTCCCTTCACCGGTTGATATTCCAGATACAATCGGTACGGACCCTGATACAGGTGAACAGATCAGCCGTAAAGCAGATCCGAAAGAACCGTTTGCTGCATTGGCCTTCAAGATCATGACGGACCCGTTCGTAGGCCGCCTGGCATTCTTCAGGTGCTATTCTGGTCATCTTGATGCGGGTTCTTATGTGTTGAATGTAAGGAGTGGTAAGAAGGAAAGGATCAGCCGGATCATGAAGATGTTTGCCAACAAACAAAACCCCATTGACTTCATCGAAGCGGGTGATATTGGGGCGGCAGTTGGTTTTAAAGAGATAAAAACAGGTGATACACTTTGTGATGAAGATCATCCGATCACCCTGGAGAATATGTTTATCCCCGAGCCGGTTATCGCCGTAGCGGTAGAGCCTAAAACCCAGGCCGACGTTGATAAAATGGGTATGGCGATCGCCAAACTCGTGGAAGAAGATCCAACACTTCGTGTGAATACAGATGAGGATACTGGTCAAACCATCCTTCGCGGAATGGGTGAGCTCCACCTCGAGATCATCATTGATCGAATGAAGAGGGAGTTCAAAGTGGAAGTGAACCAGGGTGCGCCGCAGGTAGCTTATAAAGAAGCATTCAACGCAACGGTCGAACACAGGGAGACGCTGAAAAAGCAAACCGGTGGTCGTGGTAAATTCGCCGACATCATTTTCGAGATAGGACCCATCGATGCTGATTGGAAAGCAGAGAACCCGGATAAGCATTTCCAGTTCGTGAATAATATCGTAGGTGGATCTATCCCCCGTGAATTCATCACGCCGATCCAGAAAGGTTTTGAGCAATCCATGACGACAGGTGTTTTAGCCAATTACCCGGTTGATAATATGAAGATCCGCGTATTCGATGGAGGCTTCCATGCTGTTGACTCTGATGCGATGTCTTTTGAACTGTGTGCCAAGCAGGCTTTCCGTGAATCGGCGAGAAAAGCCAAACCAGTATTGCTGGAGCCGATCATGAAAGTGGAAGTGATCACGCCTGCCCAGTACATGGGGGATGTAACAGGTGACCTTAACCGTCGTCGTGCGATCCTGGAAGGAATGGATAACCGTGCGGGTGCAGAGGTAATAAAAGCAAAAGTGCCATTGAGTGAAATGTTCGGGTATGTGACCCAGCTTCGTTCCTTGTCATCTGGTCGAGCATCCTCTACGATGGAATTCTCTCACTATGCGCCTGCGCCTAATAATATCGCGGAAGAAGTAATAGCAAAAGTGAAGGGTAAAGTAAGCGCATAATTATCATTCATATATTTTAATACCCACCCATTCCGGTCCTAATGGAAGGACCGGAATGGGTTTTTTCATGGAGTGATAATTAGTTAATCACAATCAATAGTTGCGAACCCCTGCGGCACAATGTTTGCGAAATAGAATCCTGTTTGACCAACTCCGTTTTTACAAATTCATTCGGCTCCTGGTTAAGGTGCTGCATTATGAAAAACACTTCTTTACTCGGGTTAAGGGCTCAGCAATGGGCCCTTATTTTTTTGGCTCTGCTTCTTCTTTTGCTGTAAATTGTTGCTAGAAGTTATTATGAATAAGAAAAGCATTCTAACTGTCCTGATATGGCTTTGGGCATTCAATGTTGCTGCTCAGAAGATCTCCATTTCTCCGGAGATGCGTATTACCCGGTCAACAAAGTTCAAAAAGGACATCTATAAGATCGATGCACCAGCAGGCGATCCTAAAGGAGTTATAACGATCGAAGGCAACGATATAATTATTGATTTTAATTACGCAGAATTGCGGGGAGACGCTTCTGCTAAAAATCCGGATGAGTTTACCGGGATCGGCATACTCGTTCAAAACAGTAAGAACGTTACAATAAAAAATTTGAAGGCAAGAGGGTACAAGATCGCCTTGATCGCAAGGAACACAGAAAGGTTGACATTGGAGAATTGTGATTTCAGTTACAACTATCGGCCACATCTAAATAGTACACAGGAGAAAGAAGATATATCCGACTGGATGAGTTATCATCACAATGAAAAGGATGAGTGGTTACGTTACGGCGCGGCCATGTACCTCCGCGGTTGTAATTTTTTTACGATCAGGGACTGTAAAGTGACCGGTGGGCAGAATGCGTTGATGCTAATGGAAAGTAATGACGGACTGATCGTCAACAACGACTTTTCTTTTAATTCAGGGATTGGCATTGGCATGTACCGCAGCAGCCGGAACAGGGTTATTTATAACCGGATCATCTTTAATGTACGGGGGTATAGTCATGGTGTATATAACAGGGGACAGGATAGTGCAGGGATACTTGTTTATGAGCAAAGCAATAGCAATATTTTTTATAAGAATAATGTAACGCATGGGGGAGATGGTTTTTTTCTCTGGGCAGGACAGACAACCATGGATACAGGAGAAGGTGGGTGTAACGACAACCTGCTCTATGGGAATGATTTTTCTTATGCTCCGACCAATGGTATCGAAGTAACATTCAGCAGGAATATTATTACGGCTAACATTATCAACGAATGTGATCACGGAATTTGGGGTGGGTATAGTTTTAGCACAAAAATTACGGGGAACAAGTTTCACGGTAATCGTATTGGCATCGCTATCGAACATGGCCAGCACAATGAGATATCGGATAATATATTTTCAACAGATAAAGAAGCGATAAGGTTATGGGCAAACGCCAAACAGGACCCATCATGGGGATATGCTAAGAACCGGGATACACGGAGCTCTGTTTATAGCATACTCAAAAATTCATTTAATGAAAACGAGACCGGGATAAATATTCGGAAAACAGACACAGTTTATGTAACTGGCAATAATTTTTCCGGGGTAAGAAAAAAATATGTCATTGACTCAACCACAATCGGACTGGATAGCTCCGGGGTCTTCTATGGTCTTACAACAGGGATCCCGTCGCAACCTGGTGTGGGAAAACCTATTCTGATCCCTGATCCGAAATATGCCGGCAGAAAAAATATTATGATCACTGAATGGGGACCTTATGATTTTAAATACCCCATCCTCTGGCATACAAATCCTGTTGATACTTCCCGTGTAATGGCGTTCAAGTTACTGGGACCAAAAGGCCAATGGAAGATCGTATCACTAAGAGGAGTGTGTTGTCTCTCTGATGCAACGAAGACCAGGAATTTCCCCGGAGAGATCCTATTTAATAAGATACCCGGTGAAGAGAACGATATTGAAATAGTGATGGAGTATAAAGGAGCATCCTTTGTAGACCAGTTTGGGAAAAGGGTGCCCGCCAATAAACCTTATAAGTTTAAGTTTCGCAAATTTTTCCAACCCATCAACTGGGAAGTTCTTTTTTACCGGCTTGATACAACTTCTTATAACCCCATCAGAGCAGGCACATTGTTTTCAGCAACAGAGAAAAAGGCCCCCTTCAGAACAGAGAAAGTGAATAAGATCGATTATGCGTGGTGGGGTGGGATCAAAGAAGCAGGCATTCAGTATACTCAATTCATCACCGTTGCCAGCGGAACTGCCAATATTGTCAAAGGAAAATATGAACTGTCGGTTACCTGGGATGATGCGGTAAGAGTGTATGTTGATGATAAATTAGTATTGGATGAATGGACCCCTTCGAAGTACACTTTTGATGAATCTCCCCATAAAAAAGTGATCGTCGAATTAGACGGTGAGCACCATTTCAGGGTGGAGCATATCGAGCTTGGCGGATTCGCCACACTTGCCCTGAAAATCAAGCCTGTGGAGTGATATACGGGGTTGGGGGAAATAGTGGATAAAACATAAAAAATTCTTTGCCAGGTATTTGGAGGGTATAGCGCTCAACCCTACCTTTGCACTCCCAAAAGAAAATTGGGTTTTCATACATGTCGCAGCGAATCAGAATCAAATTACAGTCTTACGATCACAACCTGGTTGATAAATCAGCTGAAAAGATCGTGAAAACAGTACGCAGCACCGGCGCTGTGGTAACGGGACCAATTCCCCTGCCTACCCGCCGTAAAATTTTTACTGTGTTGCGTTCACCACACGTTAATAAGAAAAGCCGTGAGCAATTCCAGTTAGCTACGCATAAGCGTTTGCTGGATATCTATACGTCTTCTTCTAGAACCGTGGATGCATTGAGTAAGCTGGATCTGCCCAGTGGTGTGGAGGTTGAAATAAAAGCGTAGGCTGTTGTTAGTTTATAACTAACAAACTACTAGTTCTTATAAATTGATTTAAAATTTTGCTATCTCTCAATTGCGGTGATGAGTTTCAAACTCATCACGACGAAAAAAGAGCTCTGGCTTTTAAACATAAAACAAGCCATTCAGGGTTTGTTTACTGCCGGTACTTCCCCATAAAGGAAAAGGTCGGTGGCAAACGGGGATTGAATCCCGACTGTAAACGTCGGGATGTCCCAATAACCTTGAAGGCACAAACAGGACAACCATGAAAGGTATTATTGGGAAAAAAATTGGGATGACCAGCATCTTCGATCCCTCGGGCAAACAAACAGCCTGCACCATCATTGAGGCCGGTCCCTGTGTAGTTACCCAGGTTAAAACAACCGAGTCTGACGGGTACAATGCACTTTCGCTTT
>DATLCB010000107.1:0-3866 GCA_035526625.1 Chitinophagaceae bacterium | reverse complement strand
TACCACCGGTAAGACCGCCCATTATTGCACTGCCTATTACTCCCAACCCACATTTAATCCACCTTGGTAATTTGTAATCATAAATAGACAAAGCAGGGATCCCGTTATTCGATTCAATCGGGTTCAGATCGAAAGTTGGATGAATGACATTAGACGAATTTGAAATCATTGATCCACTAGCAGAACCATCCAGGGAGAGAAATTCTTTTGTTACTTCCTGCACCGAAATATCGATGAGTGCCAATACTTCGGCTTCTTTTGAAGAAGGGGCTCCTGCTACAGCAATTCCCAAAAGTTCATCCCTAAACTGTCCCATATTATCATACTGATAACTCAATTTGTCAATGGCAGTTTTCAGCTTTGTTAGAAAAGTGGCAGAAAAATCACCATTATAACTGGTCCAGGCCGCACTGTTCACAACCTGATCCAGCTTGGGATAATTCCGGATGTCTAACTCATAGAAACTAGCAATTCCATCAGCTGATGTTAGCTCTCTGTTCCTGACTCTACTTAGTCCGGATCTAAACTCATTTACAAAAGAACTGAATTTTGCTTCCCCTGTATTTACTGAAAGATGACTACTTATAAATCCGTCATCGTAGGATTGTCCAAAAGAATTAATAGCAAATGTAGCAATGGTGACTGCTAACAAAAAAGTCTTTTTCATATAATCAATTTTCCCGCCTACTCTCTTCAAACCCGGTTTTCGGCATACCCCGTCACACTTGGCCAATGATTGATCAAAGCTATCGGGGCATCGGTGTGATGCAATGGGAAAATCAACATTAAAAAAAGTTCTTTTCTGAAAGTTACTCTGTATTAATATAAAACCCCCCGGGCGACCGGAGGGTTTACGAAAGATCTATTAGCTAACGTGAGATGTCATCCTCTCCCTTGCTGACTATAACCCCTTCTCATGGGTCTGCCATTGCTTGCTCCCCTGGGTTGAAAATTATTTGTCCTTGATTTAAAAGCCGGCCCCTGGCGTTGTGGCCTTGCCGCCGGTACTGGCGCCGCAGCATTAGCGTTCCCCAGGAATGGATGTTCCTGGACAACAGGAATAGTTTTCCGGATCAGTTTCTGAATTTCTTTTAGTTCATCTCTTTCTTCACGACTACAAAAAGAAATAGCGATCCCTGTATTACCCGCCCTTCCCGTACGACCGATGCGATGTACATAAGTTTCGGGAACATTGGGAAGATCGAAGTTGATCACATGGGTCAGGTCATCAATATCGATACCGCGGGCAGCGATATCAGTCGCTACTAATACCCGGAGATTCCCGTTTTTAAAATCATAAAGTGCATCCTGGCGGGCATTCTGCGATTTATTGCCATGGATGGCGGCTGCTCTTAAATTATGTCGTTGCAGGATCTTTACTATTTTATCTGCACCATGTTTGGTACGGGCAAAGACCAATGCTGATTTGATCGCCTTATCTTCTAACAGATGCAGGAGCAGTTCAGGCTTCTCCATCTTGCCAACATGATAAAGGCTCTGCTCTATCTTATCCACGGTTGAGGAAGGTGGTGTTACTTCCACTTTTGCAGGATGCGTTAACAATATGCTGGCCAGTTTTTGAATTTCCGGCGGCATGGTAGCAGAAAAGAAAAGTGTTTGTCTTTTTACCGGCAATTTGGCGATCACTTTTTTTACATCATGGATAAAGCCCATGTCGAGCATACGATCTGCTTCATCCAAAACAAATATTTGCAATTGATCCAGACGCACATAACCTTGTGTCATCAGGTCCAATAACCGGCCGGGTGTAGCGATCAGTACATCCACTCCTCTTCGCAAAGCATTGGTCTGGTTCATTTGTGATACCCCGCCAAAGATCACCGTGTGACGGATGCCGGTAAATTTTCCATAGGACACAAAGCTTTCGCCTATTTGTATGGCGAGTTCTCTTGTGGGTGTCAATATCAAAACTTTTATACCGGGCGCCAAAGGCTTTTGTTCATGCAGTATCTGCAGGATAGGAATGGCGAATGCGGCAGTTTTACCCGTGCCCGTTTGGGCACAGCCCAGGAGGTCCTTTCGTTCCAGCACAAGCGGTATCGCCTGTTGCTGAATAGGTGTTGGAATAGTGTATCCTTCTTCGGCCACAGCCTTGAGGATAGGTTCAATAATAGATAATTTTCTAAAAGCCATTATAGGTTTTTATTAAAATGAGGCTGGCTAAGATGTTGTAGATTCTGAATCAGCGAGAGTTTGTCTATGTACCACCGGCGTTACAACCTGCCGATACTGAGCTCTGAGTTGTCGAAGAGTTGAAGTATTACGTGGAGTAGGTGCGAAGATAGGTTTTTATACCCAGCAATGCTAATGTGACTTCAAAACTGCTGTTAAATTAGAGGCGAAGTAGTTGTACGTTTTTTGAGATCTTCTTTACATTTACTTCTATGAGTAATAAAAAAGTAGTAGAAAAGTATATTGAAGGCTTCAATGCCGTTGACCATGAAAAGATATTATCCTGTCTTACAGATGATGTGATATGGGACATGCCTGGGTTCTTTTATCATAGTGGTAAGGACGCTTTTGACAAAGAGATCGAAAATGATGCTTTTACGGGCAAGCCCGTTATTACCATTACCAGGATGGTGGAAGAAGGCAATATCGTCATTGCGGAAGGCGCTGTAAAAGCCCGGATGAAAGATGGCGGTTTGTTTGACGCTGTTTTTTGCGATGTGTTCCATTTTGAGAAGGATAAGATCAAACAGCTGACCACTTACCTGATGTCAAGAAATCAGCCTGAGCTTATATCGGCAAAGCCGAAAGAATAGTTATGCGAAACTTTAAGTTTTGCATAGCTATTAAAAAAACCCTCCGGTGGAAACCGGAGGGAACAACTAAAAAACACTAGCTTAATGCTCAGTGGCTTCATTGGAACGAACATCTTCAACTATGTATACGGCTTTGCAGGGCTAATGTCCTGAGCACAGCCGAAGGGATCAGTCGGGTTTCTTCCCGTCTAAAAAAGTGTTGATGGAACTGATGTGACTTTGATTTTTTTCGTCGGTCTTAACTTCGTAGTTGCTGTAAAAGTTCTCGACCTGGGTATTGTTGTTATACAATTCCATATTGCGGCGGATATAAGCCGGCACAGTCTCAAACTCATTATTGGGGTCAGCAGCGTTAACATTGAACGACAAGTTGCGCAACTTGTGCAGTCGTTCTGCCGCCCTACGTGTTTGCTCCTCTGTTTCGTCCTGCATTGCAGGATCCTCAACTTCGGTGGTCAATGGTTCCCGATGGCTATCGGGATGAGCCTGATGGGCCAACGGCATATCCGCCGCTGGAATGTCATCCCTTTCCACCAACTGCATTTGCAAATCCAGGAGGTCATCCTCTTCTTTGCTGGCAGTTACAGGGGCGGGGACAGGTCCTTCAACAGAACGCTTTGAGGTGATCTCCTCTGCTTTTGATTCTGCGTAGATATTGGATGGTCTGGCCAGGTAACCCCCGGATGCTGCAGATACGGGGTTACTATCTTTAACACTGAGTATTAACTCAGCATCAGTTTCTTTGATCGTTTCGGGAACTGGTTTCGATACCGAATTTATACTTTCAGTTTTTCCTGCAGTTGACATTTTGCTCACAGTAGATATACCAGCCGCAACAGCCGTAGTATTACTAAGTATTTTTTCTTCTGTTTTATTAACGGGCTCCAACTCGAAATGAATGACCGCTGCATCCTCCCTCTCCCTCATATCAGTGAAATCGATCACAGGCGCCTGGACGACCGGCAGATCATCTATCAACCGTGGAGCCATATGATCCTGCTCCTGCTTCATCACCATTATTTCTTTTACTTCAGCAACAGGTATCTCATCTTTAACAGCAACAGGCGCTTTTACTTCTTC
>DATLCB010000106.1:0-4921 GCA_035526625.1 Chitinophagaceae bacterium | reverse complement strand
GGTCTTTCATTAAAGCTCACCATCCAGTTGATATCAAATTTATCGGTGAACATGCCAAAATAATCTCCCCAGAATGTTGGAGCCATTGGCATGGTGACTTTTCCCCCGTCTGACAGGCCGCTGAATAAACGATCAGCTTCTTCTTTGCTGTCAGCGCTGATAGAAATGCTGAAATTATTTCCGATGATAGTTTTAGGTGCCCATTCTCCACCTGTATCACTGGCCATTAGTATGGTCCCTTTCCCGATCGGTAAGGATACATGCATGATCTTGTTCTTGTCAGCCTCAGGCGTCGTGTGCCCTTCCTGTGGAGGCATATCGCCAAAGCGACCCATATAGGCGAACTCACCGCCAAAGACAGATCTGTAGAAATTGAAAGCTTCTTCGCAATTGCCCTTGAAAGTGAGATAGGGATTGATCATTGCCATAATTTTAAATTTTTAATGAAGGATAAATGTAGCGAAATTTAGCGCCAATGTCCCACCTAATGGGATGACCGGCTTTGTCTTTTTATGATCAAAATATTACTGCATGAATAATAAATGGGCGCCTTATATATTGATAGCCCTGATGCTGATCGCTCTTATCATTATCAGGACCTGTAGGAAGGACGATGTATCCTCCAAACCGAAGGTCACTCATAACAATAAGCCAAAGGATCCCGCCGCCAATACAGACCGTGACCGCGGTTTTGACCGGAGCACTGCTTATCTTGAATATAGCAAACACGCTAGTTGCCGTATGCAGTGCCGGAAGATCTCGCAGTCAGAAGTAGAAGAGATAATGCAGGAAGGAAAGATCAATTATAATAAAAGCGATCTCCAAACTTCAAGATGTCCCAGGTATGCACTTGAAGGGGAGACCCACGACGGTCAGGATGTAAGGATCGTTTTTGCGCAATGTAATGAGAAAACGGTAGTAGTAACAGTGATCGACCTCGGAACGGATCATGCATGTCATTGCCCCGGTGATGACGCCCAATATAACAACAAGAATTGATGAAGATGCTTGTACGACCCTTTCAATGGATATATAGCATCTATGCTTTCATCACGTTCGTGACCATCATGCTGCTGATATTTCCTTTTGCCATCATTGCCAGTTTTTTTGGAAGGATAAAGGGTGGAAATATGGTGCTCAGACTTTGCATGCTGTGGGCAGATCTTTGGTTCCCGCTGATCTTTATCTGGCATAAGAAGATCTATGAAGCGCCGCATGACAAAATGAGGTCCTACATTTTTCTCAGTAACCATATTTCTTATTTAGATGCAGCCATAATTGTAAAAGCCTACCGTCAACCTATAAGGCCATTGGGAAAAGTAGAGATGAGTAAAGTCCCGGTGTTTGGATTTATTTATCGCAATGCCATTGTAACAGTTGATAGGAGCAGTGCCAGTAACAGGGCTAACAGTGTTAGGATATTAAAATCAATCATCAGTAAAGGAATATCGGTGCTGGTATTTCCGGAAGGAACTTTCAATATAGGTACCACTCCTTTAAAAGAGTTCTATGATGGCGCTTTCCGGCTGGCACTCGAAACACAAACGCCTATAAAGCCTGTCTTATTTTTAGATGCTTACCGCAGAATGCCTTATGAAAGTTTATTCAGGATGAGTCCAGGCCGTAACAGGCTGCTTTATTTAAATGAAATACCAGTAGAAGGTTATACACTGTCTGATGTAGCTAAGTTGAAAGATGAAGTGTATGCCATTATGGAAAAGAAATTGGTGGAATATAATGCTGCGTGGGGGAAAAAAATATGACATTCATTCTTAATAGTCGTGGCAATAGTTACTTGTCAAAAAATTAACCGGTAAGACGGAAAGTTGGGAATGAAATCATCTATAAGGCCATCCTTACCCTCTTACAGCCTCCGGCTATCTTAAAACTCATACACTATCCATTTCTTGTTAACTTGGGCATTAAATTTCTTAAGTACTAATTCCCGATTACTGGTTGTGTTTGCGGAAATAATTATACCATCAGCGTTACCCAAAAACTATACATGGTCAGTCCCTGTGGAACTTCAGGATATGGTCAAACCGGGGTGCAGGGTAGAAGTGAATCTTGGAAAGAGTAAAAAATATGCGGGCATTGTAAAAGCCTTGCATACAGAGAAACCTGAATTTATCGAAACAAAGGATATCCTGAACATCCTTGACACCGAACCTGTGGTTTTCGAAGAACAGTTGAAACTTTGGGATTGGCTCGCCTCTTATTATATGTGCAGTGAAGGAGAAGTGATGGCGGCAGCTTTACCTGCTCATTTCAAATTGTCGAGTGAGACCACTATTGTTTTCAACGAAGAATACGGCGATGAGTTTTCCGCTTTGGATCATGATGAATATATCGTTGCAGAAGCATTGCTTATTAAAAAAGAACTCAATTTTTCCGAAGTACAGCAATTGCTGAATTCATCACATGTCTATCCAGTTATCAACCGGTTGATCAATAAGAAGGTTTGTTATGTTTGGGAATCGCTGAAGCAAACCTATGCGCCCAAAAAGGAAACCTATATTTTATTGAATGCTGAATACAACAACGAAGAAAAATTATCTGAACTGCTGAACAACTGGACAAGGGCGCCCAAACAAATGGAACTGTTGCTGGGGTATCTTCATTTGATAAAGACCGAGGGAGAAGTTACCAAATCCTCACTCCTGAAAAAAGCATCCGCTTCCGAGTCCCAGCTCAAGGGATTGATCGAAAAAAATATCCTCCGGGCAGAAAAGAAAATAGTTGACCGCATTCAATACCTGCCAAAGAATGTTCAGATAGATTTTAACCTGACCGCTGCACAGCAAAAAGCTTTTACAGAAGTGAAAGAAGTGCTGAAGGAAAAGCCGGTTTGTCTGTTACACGGCATTACTTCGAGTGGGAAAACCAATATCTATATCCGCCTTATCGAGGAGTATATAAAAGAAGGTAAACAAGTATTGTATATGTTGCCGGAGATCGCCCTAACATCCCAGGTGATAAGGAGACTCCAAAAACATTTCGGTGGTTATATTGGTATCTATCATTCTAAATTCTCACAGAACGAGCGGGTAGAAATATGGAACAAGGTGAAGAATGGCGATTTGCGGGTCATCCTTGGTGCAAGATCATCAGTATTCCTGCCTTATCAAAACCTCGGCCTGGTCATTTGTGATGAGGAGCATGATACGTCCTTTAAACAACAAGAGCCCGCACCAAGATATAATGGAAGAGATGCAGCAATTTATTTTGCTTCACTGTTTAATGCAAAAGTCCTGCTCGGTAGTGGTACTCCCTCCATTGAAAGTTATTACAATGCTACTTCAGGGAAATATGGACTGGTAGAGTTGATGCAACGGTTCGGCGATCTCAAATTACCAGCTATTGAATTTGTGGATACAAGGAAGATCCCACCAATCGTTCGACAGCACTCAAAGGTCATATTATCACCGCAGCTGACCGATTCTGTGAATGAAGTAATAGGAAGGGGCAAACAGGTGATACTATTTCAGAACCGCCGCGGCTATTCGCCCTACCAGGTTTGCAGTGTGTGCGGATGGATCCCTCAGTGTAAATACTGCGATGTGTCACTGACCTTTCATAAATTAACCAACAAACTGGTTTGTCATTACTGCGGCACTACTTACCCGCCTGTGCATAGTTGCGCCGCCTGTTGCAGTGATAAATTTGTTCAGCGGAATTTTGGTACAGAAAAGATCGAAGAACAGTTACAGGAAACTTTCCCTGGTGCAAAGGTCGCGAGGATGGATATGGATACCGTAAAAGGTAAGAATGCACATGATGTGCTGATACAGCAATTCGAACAACAGAAAATAGATATACTGGTTGGCACGCAGATGGTGGTGAAAGGGCTGGACTTCGATAATGTTGACCTGGTAGGGATATTAGATGCAGATGGTTTATTGCACTTTGCGGATTTCCGGGTAAATGAAAGAGCTTTCCAGTTGATGGAGCAGGTAAGTGGAAGGGCTGGACGAAAAGAAGAGACTGGAAAGGTGCTGGTGCAGACGTCACAACCCGGTCATCCTTTATTACAAATTGTGCAGCGACATGACTATAAAGCTATGTTTGTCGGGGAGTTGAAAAAACGGAAAGAGTTCTCTTATCCGCCTTTTACACGGATCATCCATCTTACTTTCAAACATAAGCTAAAGGAAGTGGTGGAAAGAGCCGCGTATCATTACACGGAATCACTTAAAACAAAATATGGTCAATACATTGTGGGTCCGGCCGAACCAGTGATCGGTCGCATACGCAATCAATACTTAAATGAGTTATTGTTGAAATTACCGCGAGATGGGAAACTGATCACTCAATGCAAGAAGGACCTGCTGGAACAGATCGCTATTCTTCACCAGAACAAGAGTTTCAGGAGCGTGACGATCGTAGCGGATGTGGATGCTGTGTGAAAAGTGAATGGTGAATGGGGAATAGTGAAATTAATCCTACGTCATAGCACGGTAATTAAATTACTTTTTATACTTCGGCTGATACAATTGCAAATAAAAATCTCCCGGCACTTTAAAATAGGTCACAAAACCATACCCATGATCCTCGATCTCTCCTTTGAATATCACACCTTTTGATCTAAGCTCGTCAACCGTTGTATGGATATTATCGCAATAAAAAGAGATATCATGCGTGCCCGACAGAGCTCCTTCTTCACCCGAGCTATCAGCTGGATGGACGCCCATGTCCGCTTCAGGCAGGTCAAAGATCAGCCAGCCCTTACCAATATCATTTGCCCGCATCCCTAGTTTATCACGAAGAAAAGCCCTGAGCCCTTCGGCATCAGAACTGTAGAACATAGTATGAACCCCGGTTATCATTTAATTTATTTTAAATATTTATCAAACCAATCAGGGAACTGGTTGAATTCGGGCAGCATCGTCGCCGGATTATGAATTCCGCCTTTTTTAATAAT
>DATLCB010000105.1:0-2011 GCA_035526625.1 Chitinophagaceae bacterium | reverse complement strand
CCCCTCTGTCCTCATTTCGATCCCGCTTCGCTACATGCATACAACCGTAGAGAAGCTGCACCGTGATGATATTCATAACACGATCCTGCTGATGTATGAAACCCTGATGGCCATTACTCCCAAAACGAACCTGAATTACCTGTGATGCACTACCTGTTGTATATTGACCCCGGAAGTGGCAGTTACCTGGTACAGGTCATCATCGCAGCCGTATTGGGTGTGGCTTATTTTTTTAAGAATATCTGGGCTTACATCAAGTCATTTTTTTACCGTCCCCGCAAAAAAACAGAAGACAATCCACCACATTGATGGAATCATCTTTTATTAAGCATCCTTCCTCTTACCGCGACCCTTCGGGTTTTATGTTCGTGAAAGATGGCATACTCTACCGCCAGGTCAATAAGGTATTTGCCGGCGATTTTGATCTCTTTCTGAACAGCGGGCTTTATAAAAAGCTTATTGAACAAAAACTATTGATCCCGCATGAACAGACAGATCAAAACCTCACGGGTTCTGGAGAATGGCATACGACCTTAAAGCCGGAACCGGTTGAATTCATTTCCTATCCTTACGAATGGAGCTTCGATATGTTGAAAGATGCGGCGCTTTTAACA
This sequence comes from Chitinophagaceae bacterium, assembly GCA_035526625.1. Taxonomy (GTDB): domain Bacteria; phylum Bacteroidota; class Bacteroidia; order Chitinophagales; family Chitinophagaceae; genus JJ008. Next base: position 1,397 of record DATLCB010000105.1, on the reverse strand, counting down.
CTCCGGTTGGCAAAGGAATCCATAGCATTTGGATCGATCTTAAAAGATGCAACAGCTTATAATATTCAATGGCATAAAGGAAGTTTGATCTTCATTGATACACTTTCTTTCGAAAAATATAATGAAGACGAGCCATGGGTCGCCTATCGCCAGTTCTGTGAACAATTCCTCGGCCCGCTCCTGCTGATGCATTACCGGAAACAGCCTTTGCAGCAACTCCAATTGAGCTGGCCTGAGGGGATACCGCTGCAAGTGGTGAGTTCTCTTTTACCCAGACGAAGCAGGCTTTCCTTACATACCTATCTCCATGTTCATTTGAATGCCCGGCTTTCATCAAAAACCAAAACAGGTGAGAAAGGAAAGACGAAATTTTCTAAGCAAAAATTGCTGAATCTAATCAACAGCCTGGAAACACTTGTTCAAAAACTCAGATTGCCGGCACAAAAAAGTACCTGGTCCGCCTATTATGAAGAGGCAGGCAACCGTAATGATTATCTCGATCAGAAAAAAAGCATTATCAATGCCTGGCTGAATGATATGAAAAATATCAGTACAGCAGCTGATCTCGGCGCCAATGATGGAGAATTCTCCAGGATCATAGCAGGTAAGGATATCGCGGTCATTGCAGCTGACTTCGATCCTTATTGCATCAACAACCTGTATAATAGTTTAAAGAGCACACGTGAAAATATACAGCCATTGATAATTGACTTGTCTAGTCCCTCTCCTGCAATTGGAATAAATAATGAAGAAAGGTCTTCCTTTCTTAGCCGGGTAAAAGCTGACCTGGTATTGGCCCTGGCGCTCATTCACCATCTTGCTATTGGCAAGAACCTACCATTTGATATGATCGCCAAGCTTTTTCAGCATTGCTGTAAAAGATACCTGATCATTGAATTTGTACCAAAGACAGACGAGAAGATCCAACTAATGCTTTCCTGCAAAAAAGATATCTACCATTTCTATAGCGAGGAAAATTTCCGTCAGGCATTTGAAAGATATTTCAGTGTCACTGATAGGAAGACTATTGGGCAATCGGGAAGGGTGCTATATCTTATGACCAAACATGAAAGCTAAACTGCTGCATATAGCCCGCACCGCACCGGTTTTCCTGGTGCTGCTCCCCCTTTTCTTTATGTTGCATGGCCTGAACGAGAATTTTGTACCGGATCTTACCAGGACAGCATTGATCCAAACTCTTCTTTATTCAATAGCAGGGATAATAATGACTGCTATATTTGTTTTAGTGTTCGGATCGGTTAAGAAAGCGGCGCTGTTCAGCTTCTTCCTGTTATTGTTCAATTTTTTCTTTGGTGCAGCGCATGATCTTGCGAAAAAGACATTTGGGTTGCAGGTTTTTTTTGTTAAGTATGGTTTTATACTTGCGCTCGCGGCAA
>DATLCB010000104.1:0-11407 GCA_035526625.1 Chitinophagaceae bacterium | reverse complement strand
AGTTATCTTTGAAAGCAGTGGCACTTCCAGCAGCAGCAACAGCCAGCATTATGTAAAAGACCTGGGTTTATATGAAGAAAGTTTTACACGGGGTTTTGAATTAGCCTATGGCCCCATTCATGAATATTGCATCCTTGCCTTATTGCCTTCTTACCTGAAAAGGAAAAATTCTTCGCTCGTTCATATGGCCGGCAAACTGATCAGGTTGAGCGGTCGCCATCAAAGTGGTTTTTACCTTGATGAATGGGATAAGCTGGATAGAACGTTGAATGAGTTGGAAACAAGTGGACAGCGAACATTGTTGTTGGGTGTAACCTTTGCATTGCTGGACTTTGCTGAAAAATGTCCACGACCTTTAAAGCACACCATGATCATGGAAACGGGTGGTATGAAAGGAAGAAAAAAGGAAATGATCAGGGAGGAGGTACATGCTGTTTTGAAAAAAGCATTTGACACCACGTCCATCCATTCCGAATATGGGATGACGGAATTACTATCACAGGCTTATTCAAAAGGGGAGGGAATATTTACGTGCCCACCATGGATGCGCATTTTGATTAGAGATGAAGAAGATCCATTCCTTGTCCGGTCGCAGGGTGCAGGCACTATTAATGTGATAGATCTTGCTAATATTTATTCCTGTGCTTTTATTGCCACGGATGATGCAGGCAAGCTATACTCTAATGGAAGCTTTGAGGTAGTAGGCAGAGTCGATGGGAGCGATCTCCGGGGTTGCAGTTTGTTGACAGTATAAAGATAGAATTAGTTTTGTCTTACGAAAACACGCAAAGTAATATGCAAGCAGGCTGAATAACAGACCAGGATATCCTGGCGTCTTTTCCTCTTTGCGCCTTTTCGTGAATATTCTTAAGTAAGCTGTTGATCTTAAAAAAGTTTCATTCGTAAGGCTTTATCCAATAAATTTGCAACCCTGCCAGAAGAATTGCCCAGATGGCGAAATTGGTAGACGCACTGCCTTCAGGTGGCAGCGTCCGAAAGGATGTGCTGGTTCGAATCCAGTTCTGGGCACCAGTGCCTTCAGCTATATGTTGAAGGCATTTTCATTGGATCATTCCTTCTTTATCGCCACTGCATAATCATTTGGCTGTATTGATGAACCTTTATTTAAACTCCATGTTTTTGCAAATTCAGCTCCCAGGTACAGGATCATCGCTGAATAATACACCCATACCACCAGCACGACCAGTGATCCTGCCGCTCCATAGGTAGTGCCAATACTGCTCCGGCCTATATAAAAAGAGATACCGAATTTCCCGATCATGAACAGGATACCCGATGCAATAGCACCGGGCAGGATATCTTTCCATTTGGTTTTTGCGTCCGGCAGCACTTTGAAAATGACGGCGAAGATCGCTGTAATGACAAGGAAGGTGACCACGAAATTGACAATGAAGAACACTACAACCGTTACATCGGGAAGACTTGCTTTTAATTTATCACCGAATACTTCGATGACCGTTGATAGAGCAAGCGAGACCAGCAATAAGAACCCCAGGCTTATAATAACTGAAAAGGATAAAAACCGGTTTCGTATCAATTTCCACAACCCTTTTTTAGGTTTGGCTTTTAATCCCCAAATAGTATTGATCGAATCCTGGATTTCGGCAAATACGGCTGTAGCCCCGAGTATCAATGTAAATATCCCGATCACCGCGGCCAATGTGCCTTTACCGCTGAGCGATGCATTTTGAATGATCGTTTGAAGTTGTAAAGCCGCGTCAGGGCCAACAAATTGCTGCAGTTGACCATAAATTTTTCCCTGGGTGGCTTCCTGTCCAAAGAAAAGGCTGCACAGGAAAATGATCACTATTAGTAACGGTCCCAGTGAAAATATGGTGGTATAGGCCAGTGCGGCGCTGAATTTTGGGATCTTATCGACAGCAAAATCCTTAAAAGACTGGACAACGACTTTCCCGATCTCTTTTAGTTTTTTCATCGGTAATAAGGCGGAAAAATATATGCCAGAAAAAAAAGTATGATCAGGTTCCTAAAAAGGGAGGAAACATCTCTAAGGTTTTTTGCTTTAAACTAGTCAAACCAGGAGAAAGGTACATTCTGGGGAATAAATTACCGTGTATATTTTCTGCGGAAGTTATTTAAGCAAACTGTCTTGATGGATAGTGTACCTGTTTGCTTTCTTTATGCTTTGCTTTTTTCCAATGAGCGTTCAGTAATATATTGTAAGATCGCTGTGGCATTGGTCAATGCAGGTCCTGCCACCGGGTCGTTAAAAAAATAATTGGTGGGAGCTTCTCCGAAATAAAGGCCATCTGATAAAAGGAAACTCATCCTTGTATTCCCTGTTGACGGGTATTGTTTACGGGGATGTTCCCATGGCCCGATCTGGTTGACGATGGTCGCACTCTTATTGAAAAGTTCTTGGATAAGTTTGTAAGACTTTTCATCTTCCGGGGTCTCCCAAATGAGAAGAGAACCGGTATGATTGATATAACGGGCTGTACCATTTTTGTAACAGGCCAGTACGTCTAAACCTCCGACAAGTCCAATCTCTACAACGACACCGATCAATTCTTTTTTTAAGATTGAATACCCTAACGCCATTTGTTTCCGGTACGCAAGCAATTTTATCCTGGGATCGGAATGGTCATCATCTGTGATCTGCTGCAAAGCGGCAACCGTCGGTCTTTCTGAAAAAATTATATTGAATGGGGGCTCCTGGTCATTACCCGATTGAAATAATTCCGGTCGGTCACAGAAAATCATATCATATATCTGATCGATCGAACTGTCTTTGTAAGGACCAGTGTCTGTAGAAATTTGCATCGTACTATTGTTAAAAACTGGTAAGCCATGTGTATGTGAACCTATGTAACTATGTGCCTATGTGGTTCAGATATCACACACTTACATTAAAATCCCTCAGCGCATCATTCAGGCTTGTCTTAAGATCCGTACTCGGCTTTCTTTGGCCGATTATTAATGCACAGCCTACGCCAAACTCCCCTGCCGGGAATTTTTTGGTATAAGATCCCGGTATCACCACGCTTCTCGCAGGTACTCTTCCTTTCATTTCCTTTGGTTCGCTGCCACTAACGTCAATTATTTTTGTTGATTGTGTCAATACTACATTAGCGCCAAGCACCGCTTCCTTTTCCACGATCACGCCTTCGACAACGATACAGCGGCTGCCTATAAAACATCCATCTTCCACAATGACCGGCGAAGCCTGCAAAGGTTCCAGCACACCGCCGATACCAACGCCACCACTGAGATGAACGCCTTTTCCTATTTGTGCGCAACTTCCAACAGTCGCCCATGTATCAACCATCGTTCCTTCATCCACATAAGCGCCGATGTTCACATAAGATGGCATCAGCACGACATTCCTGGCGAGGTAGGCCCCATATCTTGCTACTGCATGCGGTACTGCTCTTACCCCGAGTTCTTTATAATTTTTCTTAAGCAGCATCTTATCATAAAATTCAAAGGGCGCCAGGTCCCATGTCTGCATTTGCTGGATTCCGAAATAGAGCAGGATCGCCTGCTTTACCCATTCATTCACTTGCCATCCATCCGTAGCCGGAGATGCTACCCTCAGTTTTCCTTTGTCCAATTCTTCTATGACCGCTTTCACCGCATCAGTATACTTGCTATCTTTTAATTGTTCCCGGTTGTTCCAGGCTTCTGCAATTAGTTCTTTCATCACACGAAAATAGTCTATAAGTCATATGGGTCAAAAAGGTCAAATTCATTTTATCGCCAACTACGAAGCCATTTGCCTTTTGTGACTTATTTGACCGTATGACTTATTTGACCCGTATGACTATTTTTGCCCAATGAACATCGGCTTCGATGCCAAAAGGGCTTTTCATAATACCACAGGACTCGGAAATTACAGCCGTAATCTTTTGATGGCGCTGTCAGAATTTTACCCTGACCATGAATATTACTTATTCAATCCCGCGGATTCAGTGATATTCAGGCCCGTGGCAAAGAATATGCACGAGGTACAACCTGTATCGCTCTTTCATAAACTTATCAGATCAGCCTGGCGGAGCAGTTGGGTGAAAAAGGATCTGAAGAAATTGAATATCCATCTTTATCACGGGTTAAGTCATGAGATACCAATTGGAATACATACAACAGGTATTAAATCGGTTGTTACGATCCACGACCTGATCCATGAAAGGTTCCCGGAACAATATAGTTTTACCGATGCAAACATTTACCGCAAAAAATTCCGCTATGCCTGCCGCCATGCTGACAAAATAATAGCGATCAGTGAGCAGACCCGGAAGGATATCATGGAGTTTTATGAGATACCGGCGGAAAAGATCAGAGTCTGTTATCAAAGCTGTCACCCCGATTTTGCAGAACCTGTCAGCGATGACGAGAAGAGCAGGGTAAGATCCCGTTACGGATTACCCGATGAGTATTTTTTATGTGTGGGCTCGATCATTGAAAGGAAGAACCTGTTGAATATCTGCAGGGCCCTTCATCTTAACCGCAGGGAATTGAATATACCTTTAGTAGTGATAGGAGATGGCGGTAGCTATAAGGCAAAAGTGAAAGAATATATCAGCGCACAGGGCCTTTCGGATCTGGTGATATTTTTGTCGGAGAAAGAACTCAGTGGGTTGCCCATCAAGTATGGAAGAAAAATGGATGAACTTCATGAGCTCGAATCGGAAATATTTGACAAGGAGGATCTTTCAGAAGAAAAAGCACTCGAACGGGTCCAAAGCCTCGTGACACTGGGACAGTATGAGAGAACTGAAGCCGATTTCCCTGCGATCTATCAATCCGCCATTGCCATGATCTACCCTTCCTACTTTGAAGGGTTTGGTATACCTGTATTGGAATCATTATGGAGCCGGTTGCCAGTGATCACTTCAAATGTATCTTGCTTGCCTGAAGCAGGTGGAGAAGGATCTTATTACGTGAACCCAGGAAGCGCCGAAGAGATAGCAGAAGGAATGAAAAAGATCTTTTCAGATAAGTTATTCGCTACTCAGATGATCGAAAAAGGCTGGCAGCATGCACAAAATTTTACGCCCGAAAAAAGCGCTGCATCAGTGATGGAGGTTTATAAGAGCGTGTAAACTGATTAATTGGGGATTAGGTAATCAGGTCCTCAAAACGAAAAGAACTATTAATTAAGACCAATTACCCCATTAACTACTTAACCAATTAACAGAATAATGAATTTTGAAAAGGATATAGAACAATGCCTGAAAGTGCTGAAGGAAGGAGGGTTGATCCTTTACCCAACCGACACGGTCTGGGGTATTGGCTGTGATGCGACGAATGAAAAAGCGGTGGAGAAAATATATGCGTTGAAAAGAAGACCGGAAGAAAAAGCCATGATCGTCCTGGTAAGCGATGAAAGAGAAGTATTGCAATACACGGCCGCGCCTGACCTGGCTGTATTTGATCACCTTCAAAAAGTAAATAAGCCGACGACTGTGATCTACGAAGGCGCCCTCGGGCTTGCGGATAACCTTGTGGGCGAAGATGGAAGTATTGCTATCCGTATCTGCGGGGATGTGTTTTGCAGGCAACTGATCAAAAGATCCCGTAAACCTCTTGTTTCCACCTCGGCAAATATCTCGGGTGAACCGGTTGCCAGGATATTCAAAGAGATAAGCAATGAAATAAAACAGGGAGTTGATCATATCGTTGAATACCGCCAGGCTGATACCAGTATAGCTGAACCATCTTCTATTATAAAGTGGCATAACGGCAGCATCAGCATCCTTCGTCCTTAATGAATTTGCGTTATTTAGCATTGAACGGTAGTGGGTCACCCGATAGCTACCGGGTTTGAAAAATAATACTTACCACAGATAGCACAGATTAAATACACACAGATTTATACAGTGTTATCTGTGATCGGCTCTGTGTACCCGATAGCTCTCGGGACCGCGGTTACCATTATTCAATTAACATTCAACATCTAACATCACTCTCCGCGGTTTATCTTTGCCACTTTATGGAGATCGGTCTTACATCTGGGGAAGAAGCAATATTTAAGAAAGTAGCCAAAGCTGCACAAGCATTGGGCATGGAGACTTTTTTGATAGGAGGGTTCGTCCGCGATAAGTTATTGGGAAGGGTGACCAAAGATGCTGACTTTGTATGCACTGGGGATGCTATAGAGCTGGCAAAAGAAGTGGCTAAAGAATTTACCCCGTTACCTAAAGTTGATTTTTATAAAAATTTTGGAACAGCTCATATAAAGATCGGGGATGGCTTTGACCTTGAATTTGTAGGAGCGAGAAAAGAAAGCTATGATCTCAATTCCCGTAAGCCAGCAGTGGAAACGGGAACGATCAAAGATGACCAGGACCGGCGGGATTTTACGATCAATGCGCTGGCGATCGGATTGAATAAAAATGATTATGGTAAACTGGTGGATCCTTTTAATGGCGTCAGGGATATCGATGAGAAGATCATCCGAACACCGCTGGAACCGTCAAGTACATTCAGTGATGATCCCTTACGGATGATGCGGGCCATTCGTTTTGCCACGCAACTGGGTTTTACGATCGAAGAAAGAACTTGGCATGGCATAATGGCGACAGCCAATCGTATCACTATCATCTCGCAGGAAAGGATCACCGATGAACTGAATAAGATCATTACATCTAAAAAACCATCTATCGGTTTTGACCTGCTGTATCGGAGCGGGTTGTTGCAGATCATTTTCCCGCAGATGGTCGAGTTAGCAGGCGCGGAATATAAAGATGGGCTTGGTCATAAGGATAATTTTTATCACACGTTGCAGGTGCTGGACAATCTTTCTGCGGAAACTGGCGATCTGTGGCTGAGATGGGCGGCGCTACTGCATGATATTGCCAAGCCGGTGACAAAAAAATTTGAAGAGGGACATGGCTGGACCTTCCACGGTCATGAAGTGGTGGGGAGCCGAATGGTGCCAAAGATCTTTGGAAAATTCAAGTTGCCGCTCAATGATAAGATGAGGCTGGTAAAAAAACTGGTGGAGCTGCATCTGCGCCCTATCAGTCTTACAAAGGAGAACATTACCGATTCAGCAGTACGGCGCTTATTATTTGATGCGGGCGAAGACTTTGATTCCCTGATGATGCTTTGTGAAGCTGATATTACGTCTAAGAATAAACAAAAAGTAAAGCGTTACCTGGAAAATTTCCAATGTGTGCGCCAGCGTTGCAAAGAAGTGGAGGAAAAGGATCATATCCGCAACTGGCAGCCGCCTATAACCGGGGAAATGATCATGGAAATATTCGGCCTGCCGCCTTCAAAGCCGGTAGGTATCATAAAAGATGCGTTAAAAGATGCGATGCTCGACGGTTTGATCGAAAATAATTATGAGGCCGCTTTTAACTTTATGCTTGAAAAGGGAAAGGAACTCGGATTGGAACCTAAAGATCCAAAACCTGGTTCCAATAGTCCTGGGCAAAAGGCGAAGGATCGGGACTAAAATCTTAAATTTGTTCAATGGCAATCTTAAAGTTCAGGATTTACTTAGAAGAAGACGAGAGCGTGTACAGGGATGTGGTGATAAGGCATACACAGTCCTTTAAGGAGCTGCATGAAACGATATTGAAAGGCTATGAATTTGACAACAAGCACAAAGCCACTTTCTATCGCAGCAATGATCACTGGCTTCGCGGACGGGAAATTACATTGGAGCAATATGAAAAAGAATATAAAGCGCCTCCCTTACTGATGGCTGACACCACGATCGGCTCGGAGATCCGCGATCCCAACCAGCGTTTTATCTATCAATACGATTTCAATAAGAACTGGACCTTCCTCGTGGAACTGATCAACGTTTCCAAGGAAGAAAATCCCAAGATCACCTATCCTGCTGTATATCGCACGGAAGGTATAGGCCCCAGCCAGTATGGCACCAAAGGATTGTTGGGTGAGAAGTTTGCAGACATCGAAGAGAAGTATGACCTGACGCAGGTTGGTGAAGGGTTTGCTGAGAAAGATGAGGAGGGGGAGGATGTGGGTTTGGGAGAAGAAGGCGCCGCGGCGGCAGACGAAGAAGAAGTGTAGGAACAGTCGGTAGTCTTTAGTCGGAAGTGAGGGGTCGTTTAGTATAGAATTTACTTCGAGTTTTGTCATGCCGGTACGAGGCATCTCAAGACACGCAATAATAGGATATAGAATCATAGATTCCTCCTTCGTCGGAATGACAAGACCCGGGTTACTCATGAATCCCAATCAAAAGACTGTAGTCATCATTTGTGGTCCAACCGCTGTCGGGAAAACTTCGGTTGCCATTCAATTAGCCAAACATTTTAATACAGCTATCATTTCAGCAGATAGCCGACAGTGCTTTAAGGAGCTGGATATTGGAGTGGCCAGGCCATCACCGGAACAGTTAAAGGAAGTGCCTCATTATTTTGTCGCTTCGCATTCGATCCGGGATGAAGTTACCGCTATCAGCTTTGAACAATATGCTTTGCAAAAAGCCAAAGAACTATTCGAACGGCATGACGTAGTTGTTATGGCAGGTGGGACCGGTCTTTATATCAAAGCTTTTTGCGAGGGACTCGATGATATCCCTGAAGTAAGCCCGGAAGTCCGCAACAGAATTATCGAAAAGTATAAAGAAGAGGGCATGACGTGGCTGCAGGCTGAAATAAAAGAAAAGGATCCGGGTTTTTATGCTTCGGGTGAGATCCAGAATCCACAACGCATGATGCGGGCGCTGGAAGTAGTGGATGAAACCGGTCAGTCGATCCTTTCCTTCCGCAAAGGAGAGAAAGTAAAAAGGGATTTTGCCGTTGTAAAGATCGGATTGGAATTGCCGAAAGAAGAGTTAGACCGCAATATTCAAACAAGAGTGGATCAGATGATAAAGGCTGGATTGGTTGAGGAAACAAAGCGACTGATCCCATTTAAAGCCCTGAATGCATTACAGACAGTTGGCTATGCCGAACTCTTTGAGCATTTCGAAGATAAACTGACATTGGTCCAGGCCACAGAAGCGATAAAGATCCATACCCGGCAATATGCTAAGCGCCAGGTGACATGGTTCAAAAGAGATAAGGAGATAAAGTGGTTTCATCCCGCAGCTATCGAACCGGAAAACTATTCACAACTGATCGGGATCAATCTAAGTAACCCGTGAGCCATCTCATTATATTCAATGCAAACTGGCGGTTGTCAGAGCCAGTAACATTCATCCCCGTTTTAGAGGCATCCTGCGGAAATATCTGTGCCGATAATTGTGCAGCTTCACTCAGGGTCACCACCTTTCCCTTACCAAATCGAAAAGCGACACCGTGACTTCGTAGTCCTTGAACTTTTACAGGAACCATTTCATTCATGGCCCTCATGAAAGGATCTACTTGCAGGTAGTCGGTGGTTGATGGGCCTAATGGCAGTAGTATAGCAGACCCGGGCGGACCGATGATCGTTCTTCCCGTGAATGTCTGTACCCTGTGAATTTTTTCTGATTCGTTCCTGCCGTTGATAATGGGGTGATCACCTAACCTGTGATCGGAGTCGAAGAAACTGATATTGAAATTTCCATGAAGTGTATCACAGGTATACGTAACATCAGGTGAAATGACCCCAAACGATTCGAGGACTGAATAGATACGTTCATTATCATGATCAGTTATCATTAACAGGGAGCCGCCTGCCTTTACCCACTCATTGAGCACGGTAATCTCTTTTTTAGGAATTACTCCTGTGGGAACATTCGGGGATACAATCACCACAACATTGACTTTAGTAAGCGATTGTTTGGAGAAAGGGGTTTGACCTCTGCTGACAGTAAATCCATCATTACGCATCAGGTTAGCAAAAGGAAGGTACCGGCCTGTTGCCGTATGATAATTATTATGGGCCTCGTCAAATAGAATGACAGGGCAATTCTCCGTGCAAACAGGGTTATTAACCTTTATGTCATAGGAAGTGTCTGCAACAGGCACATAGGCCACAAACAATGGATCCCTGGATAAGATGCGGGCTTTCTTTTCTAATTCAATTCCTCTTGCTGTATCGCCTGCTGATCTGTAAAACCTGCCTGCGGCATTCAGCACAACGGGATGATCAGGGTAAAGAGAAGTAGCCATGTCGAAGACCAGGCGGGCAGCTTCTGTGTTTTTTTTATTCAAAAAATAGTTTCCCATCGCTGTAAGCATGGGGACAGGCGGATTTATTTTAAATCCCATTCTCTCAGCTAAGGTTTCATATCTTGAAAGAATATATTCGCTGGTTTTAAAGCCCGGGCTAAAGAAATCATCTGGCAGGTTAAATTGTAATAGTAAAGATCTCATAGTGTAATTATCCGCTTTCACACCGTCTCCCATTTTTTTGTAATATTCACTCATCGTTTGATGGGCTCTAAATCCACCGGGGTGATCTTCAAGATTCTTTTTTGCGAGTTCGAAAGCTCTTTCGGTTGATCCTTTTCTTAAGAACTGGGTAACGGCGAAAGCGATCAATGATTCTGTAGGGGAGGAGGGGTGGCCGGTCAACCTGCTGATATGTTGGTGATCTTTATACAGATCAGTTTCAAATGTTTTTGACTTTTCAGTATCGTTCACGGAGAGCCAGTATTTCCAGAATAAGGCCCTGGCATGATAAACAAAAGAACGGACACTATCCTTTATAGCCAGGTAATAGTTGCCCATATCCCTGTTCGTATAATATTTGCGGGGATAATCATTGAGGCTCGTACGGATGAATAGCTCAGCCTTCTTCAATTCCCCCTGCTTCAACAGGGTCTTTGCAGGATCATTAAGGTGATGCAAGAGGCTGTCCATGGAAAGTGCACTTGCCCAGGTGAGAACCTCTGCTGTTGAGGCGCCGCGATTAACATTTATTCCAACACTTTCCTGTAAGTTGATAAAATTCTTATAGGACTGGATGAACATTTTATTCTTCATTTCCTGCCAGCGTGGTTCGCGATGCAAGGTATCAAGATCGGAGTCGGTAAGAATATCATTGACATCATCAAAGCTGAGATCAGCGGCTTTGGCGTAATCAAATAACTGGCCGAATGCACTATCCGGAGTACCTGCCAATGACCACCGGCAGGCAATCGAGTATCTTTCTGCATTTGTGGGTGTATGACCGGCCAGGCGCATTGCAATGGACCGGACCATAGCGGCTTGCTTGTAGTCTTCCTTTTTGACAAGCGCATCATCCAGCCTTAGGAGGGAATCGTACTGTTGGGAATCGGGTTGCCCTGTAACAAGCAGCCGGCTTAACAGCAGAACTACCAGGAAAAAATAGGATCTCATACTAGTGGTGGCGGGGTGTTTCTTTTCATGGATAGCTGACCCCACTTACTAAGTTAGTTTTTTTCTGTAACTGGCATGCACGGGATCCGGGTGAATATCTCCTTCTTTGAAACTATAATTTTTTCTCAAAACATATGCTGTTCTCATCTTCAGCATACGGCCCGTAGTTGGGA
>DATLCB010000103.1:0-11072 GCA_035526625.1 Chitinophagaceae bacterium | reverse complement strand
AGTTGTCCTGGAAAGAATCGGTCAATGCCGAAGTTTCATCATTCAATACACCCGGGAGGAGGCGCCCGATCGCATCCACTAAAATAGCAGCGGGTAATTCACCGCCACTAAGTACATAATCACCAATAGATATTTCCTTGGTTACAAATTTCTCTCTTATTCTTTCATCGATCCCTTTGTAATGACCACATAGCAGCAGTAATCTTCCTTTGAGTGAAAGACTGTTAGCTATTTTCTGGTTCAGCCTTTCGCCGTCAGGCGTGAGGTAAATGATCTCATCATATTTTTTATCGGCTGATAAGTGTTCGATAGCTTTTGCGAGGGGCTCGCACATCATGACCATACCAGCGCCTCCGCCATACTGGTAATCATCTACCTGGCCATATTCGTTCACCGCCCATTTCCTTAAATGATGCACCTGCACGGTAAGCAGACCTTTATCCTGCGCCCTTTTCATCATGCTATGTTGCAAGGGGCTTTCCAATAGCTCAGGTAAAACCGTAAGAATATCAATGTGCATCCGGCAAAGATAGGAACTGGGTTATTGCAGCTGTTCTAATCATTCTCATTGAAGTCATCCAGGTCCCTTCTTTCTTTTTTCGTGGGGCGCCCGATCTTGCTTCTTCTCTTCCCGGTATGAAAACTAGCGGCCTGGTACTGCAGGCGCTGGATCTCTTCTTCTGGAGTGATGTCGATATAATATTTGATAGCCTCCGATGCGGCTACTCTCTTTTCCAATAAGCCCGTCACTTTAATCCTCCATCTTTTTGCTTCTGTTTTCACTTCGTATTCATCACCGATACTCACATTTTTGGAGGCTTTGGCCTGTGAGCCTGAAAATTTCACTTTGCCGTTATCACAGGCAGTAGCCGACAGGCTTCTTGTTTTAAAGAGACGGATGGCCCAGAGGTATTTATCGAGCCGTAGTTTTTCTTTTTGAACCATTGATGGAATAAATCGGGAAATGAATTTATATTTTACCTACTTTACTCATCAAAATTATAAAATATGAGGACCCGTGTTATCAATTTTCTGTTTGCCATTCTCTTGTTCGTTTTACCACTGATCAGTGTGGCCCAGGGTGGCCTGGCATGGGCGGCCGATGGCAGTTCCTATTATCGTACCGAGGGAGGCGAATTGGTGAAATACAAATTGCCGGAGAATACAAAGACAGTAGTAATAAAAAAAGACGATCTGAAACCAGCCGGTTCGGACAAACCGCTAGCTATAAGGAGCTTTAAATTATCAGGGGATTATAATAAAGCGCTGATCTATACCAATACAAAAAAGGTATGGCGGCTAGATACAAGAGGTGATTACTGGACATATGACATGAATTCCGGGAAGCTTATACAAGTAGGTAAAGGCAAACCAGCTTCTTCATTGATGTTTGCCAAATTTTCTCCTGATGGTAAGAAAGTGGCCTATGTGAGCGAATATAATTTATATGTAGAGGACCTTGCTACCGGAAAGATCAAAGCGCTGACCACAAATGGCAATCGCAAACTCATCAATGGCACATTTGACTGGGTCTATGAGGAGGAATTCTTTTGCCGTGATGGTTTTCGCTGGAGTCCCGACAGTAAGCAAATCGCTTTCTGGCAGATCGATGCACAAGGCACGAAAGACTACCTGATGATCAATAACACCGACTCGATCTACCCGCACGCCGTTCCTGTTGAGTACCCGATCGCGGGTGAACCTCCTTCAAAGTATAAAATAGGTGTGGTAGATATTGCTATGGGAAAGACCAACTGGATGAAGATACCCGATGATGCAGTATGGAGGACCTATGTGCCAAGAATGGAATGGGCAGCTAATAATAATGAATTGATCATCCAGCATCTGAACCGCAAACAAAATGAAAGTGATATTATGCTCTGCGATGTAAAGACCGGGGCATCCAGAACTATTTATAATGAAAAGGATCCTGCGTGGATAGATATACTTCCTTTGTGGGATAATGATTATGCCAACGGGGGCTGGGATTGGTTGAATGGCGGCCAGGAATTTCTTTGGGCCAGTGAAAAAGATGGATGGCGCCATCTTTACCGCATCAGTCGTGATGGGAAAGAAAAACTGATCACGAATGGAAAGTATGACGTGATGGAGATCAGTACCGTTGATGAAAAAGGCGGCTATGTCTATTTCCATGCGTCGCCCGACAATGCAACACAAAAATATCTCTGCCGTACTAAACTGGATGGTAGCGGTACGCTTGAAATGGTCTCACCTGCTCACCAGAAAGGAACGCATACTTATCGTCTTTCGCCTAATGCAAAATTTGCGCAGCATAATTTCTCTAACTATTACACCAAACCGGTCAGTGAATGGATAACCTTGCCCGATCATAAAGGAATCAATGGAGAAAATAAAGTGAATGATACACTGGCAAAGGCCGATAAGTCAAAATCAAATATCAAATTCTTTACAGTTAAGTCGGAAGAAGGAGTAGAGATGGATGCCTGGATGGTAAAGCCCGCCAATTTTGATTCAACCAAAAAATATCCTGTCGTATTTTATGTGTACACCGAACCATGGGGACAGAATGTTACAGACGCCTACGGATCCACCGGGAATTTTTTATATAAGGGAGATATGAGCAAAGAAGGGTACATCTACATCTCTATCGATAACAGGGGCACGCCGGTGCCCAAAGGAAGGGAATGGAGAAAATGTATCTATCGCAAGATCGGTCTTGTAAATATCAGGGACCAGGCATTGGCAGCAAAAGAAATATTGAAATGGCCTTACGTGGATACCAACCGTGTGGCTGTATGGGGCTGGAGCGGTGGTGGTTCTGCTACACTCAACCTTATGTTCCAGTATCCCGAGATCTATAAAACAGGCATTGCTGTGGCGCCAGTCGCTAACCAGCTGACCTATGATAATATCTACCAGGAAAGATATATGGGTCTCCCGCAGGAGAACGAGGATGATTTTATAAAAGGTTCGCCAATGACCTATGCTAAAAACCTGAAAGGACAATTGCTGTACGTACATGGAACAGGGGACGACAATGTCCATTATAACAATGCAGATATGCTGATCAATGAACTGGTGAAATACGGGAAGATGTTCCAAATGATGTCGTATCCCAACCGTACGCATAATATATCGGAAGGTGAAGGAACAAATGAACACCTGTCGAAACTATACACAAAGTTTTTAAAAGAGAATTGTCCTCCGGGACCCGTTGCACCCGGTGAACAGCCGAAACCGGTGAAGGGGTTTTAAAGCCGCACCTACCTGCCCTCTGAAGGTGGATTCTGGAGTCTGAAATTTTAGGCATTCTTCTCTTATCGAAAAGCAAAACCTCGCTAACAATAGCGAGGTTTTTTCTTTGAGGCTCTTAAGCCCTCCTTCGGAGAGCAGGGAGACTTTTACATTTCAGCAAAATATTTATGGAAATAAGGGATCGTCTCAATACCCTTGTAATAGTTCTCTATATTATATTTTTCATTCGGACTATGGAGGTTATCATTGTCAAGGCCAAAACCCATGAAAATGATCTTGATGCCGAGCTCTCTTTCTAAAATAGAACAGATAGGGATACTTCCACCTCCACGAACAGGGATCGGCGTTTTACCGAATGTGGTCTCAACCGCTTTTGATGCAGCCTTATATCCTTTACTGTCGATCGGGGTCATATAAGGTTCTCCGCCGTGATGTTCAAACGCCTTTACTGTTACAGAAGAAGGTGCGATCGACCTGAAATAATTCAGCAATATATCGGTCATCTTATGAGAGGATTGGTTAGGGACCAATCTTGCAGAGATCTTTGCAGTGGCTTTCGAAGGCAATACTGTTTTAGCACCTTCTCCCTGGTAACCACCCCAGATACCGTTCACTTCGATGGTTGGACGGATCCCCGTTCTTTCATAAGTGGTAAATCCTTTTTCACCCCAAAGTTCTTCTACACCAAGATCATTTTTATATTCTTTCTCATCATAGGGGGCCTTATTGATCAGTTCTCTTTCTTCCTTTCCAGCTACCACCACATCATCATAAAAACCTGGGATAATAATATGATTATTCTCATCATGGCAACTGGCGATCATTTTGGCTAAAATAGTGATAGGGTTGGCTACCGCTCCGCCGTAAGTCCCGCTATGGAGATCCCGGTTGGCCGCTGTTACTTCCACTTCTATATAGCTTAACCCACGAACACCTGTATCGAGTGAAGGATTTTCCATGCTCAGCATTGAGCTGTCACTGATAAGAATAACATCAGCCTTCAATAAACTTTTATTCGCAGCCACAAACTTCCCGAGATTAGGTGAACCTACTTCTTCTTCACCTTCGATCAGGAATTTGATATTGGTGGTCATACTGTTGGTCTTCACTAATGTTTCCAATGCTTTTACATGCATGTAGAACTGTCCCTTATCATCGGCCGAACCCCTTGCAAATATCTTTCCGTCAATAATGGTTGGTTCAAAAGGGGGATTGGTCCAGAGTTCGAGGGGTTCAGCGGGTTGTACATCATAATGACCGTATACCAGTACCGTGGGTTTGGAAGGGTCTACTATTTTTTCACCATAGACGGCCGGGTGCCCATCGGTCGGCATCACCTCGGCTTTGTCGCATCCGGCATCCAGCAAACTTTTCTTTACAGCTTCAGCGCATTTCTGCATATCGGCCTTGTGTTCACTTTTTGCACTTACGGAAGGAATGCGGAGCAGGTCCAGCATTTCAGTAAGAAAACGGTCCTTGTTCTTTTCCTGGTAATCTTTCCAAACCTGTGACATAAAATTAATTTTAGGATGACGAAGATAGGAAGGAGTTCATAGTTTATGGTTCGTAGTTTGCCGTTCCTGTGACCGGCTCCTTAATCAGGCGTTTTTTTCTTATTGTGCTTAGTGGTAAAACGATTTTCACCTTCTTTCATCTCCGAAGTGACCGCCTTACTCACAAGTTGGCTTCCAAACCGGTCTTTGATATCATCCACGGCCTTGTAGAGATTAAGTTTTTCAACATTCCTGTCAAATAAGCTCATTTGCATCGTAAAGGGGATCATTTGGCTAAAGCGCACACCGAGCAGGCGAACGGGTCTCCCTTTCTGATAAGATCTATTGAACAGGTCCTTGACTTTGGCAATGAGTACATCATCGAGGGCAGTATAATCAACTGTTTCCTGCCGGGAAGTGGTTTCAAAATCCGAATAGCGGATCTTAACGGTAACACAACCGGTAAGTTTCTCATCTTCCCTTAATGAATAAGTCGTTTTCTCTGTCAACCTCACCAATTCCTTATGTAAAAATTCTATATCTGCATAGTCGCTTTCAAAAGTATTCTCATGACTCATGCTTTTCTGTTCCCAGTCTGTTACGATCTCTGTGCTTCCAATGCCATTAGCTTTATACCATAAAGCTTCGCCCCATTTACCGGCATATCTTTCCATCAGTTCGATGGGTGTTTTGGCAATATCTTCGATTTTATAAAGACCAAAACTTTTTAGGTTCTGCTCAGTTTGCTTTCCCACACCATTTATTTTTTCAATTCCAAGCGGCCAGAGAAATTCTTTTTCCTTTCCATGGGGTATCTCTAGAAAACCATTGGGTTTGGCTTCATTCGTGGCCATCTTGGCAATGAACCTTGCAGATGCCAGCCCGCAGGATATAGGTAAACCGGTCTCATCAATGATATGTTGGCGCAGCTCCTTTGCATATTTGCTGACACCAAAGAATTTATCCATACCGGTCAGGTCAATATAGAATTCATCAATAGAGGCTTTTTCAAATAAAGGTACTCTAGAGGAGATGATCTCTGTGACCCACCTGGAATATTTGCTGTAATCAGCACGGCTGGCATTGGTAACGATCACATGAGGGCAAAGCTGTAATGCTTTCTTCATCGGCATGGCTGAATGGATGCCGAATTTGCGTGCCTCGTAACTGCAGGCGGCGACAACGCCTCTTTCATAACCACCGACAACAACAGGCTTTCCTTTTAATCCAGGGTTATTCCTTATTTCCACTGAAACGAAAAAGGAATCCAGGTCAAAATGAGCGATATGGTGTAAAGTATCCGGCATCGTTAATTGCTCACGATAAGTAAATTTCGAGTAAGCCATCTGGCAATATTACCCGCACTTCTTTTTTCTTATGATCTATTTTTTCCAATGAATCCTCATGCAATGGTATTAAAACCTCTTTACCTTTTATTTCCAGGCGACAGAGTAATTGGTGGGGTTGTTCGATCAATTCGAGTATCTCTCCAAGCGCCTCGTTATCGTTGATAATAATATAGCCGAGCAAACTTGCAGGAGCCGACTTAGCGGCAAATTTTTTGAAATCGGTTTCGGGCAGCCAAACTTTTTTTTGAGAAAGTTTCATAGCGCTTTCTCTTGTATCGAGGCCTTCGATCTTTATGTAGGTCTCTTCTTCACTTTTGATCTTGGTCGCTTCTATGAACCAGGGGAGAAAGGATTTTTTTTTTTCTTCAATGAAAATAGCCTGCAGGCCCTTTAACGATGTTTTTTTACCTAACTCATGTTTGAGTAAGAGCTCCCCTTTTAATCCATGAACGGCGACTAATTTCCCTATTTTAAAATACTCCGGCATGCGTGCAAATATCGGTAATGTGCGACGGTCTCTGTCTGACATTAATTTTCGTGAAGGATACAAAAAATAAAAAAGTCCCGGTTTAAAAACCGGGACTAATGAACTTTCAGGATTGGATCTCTCCGCCTGCTGGCGGAAAATATTATCCTTCACTACCGCTTTCGCTTTCAGTCCTTCTTTCAGGTCGGCGACCTGGCATAGGACGTCTGCCTCTTTTATTGCGGTAGGCATCTTCCTGGCGTTTTTTCACCTGAACGTCGTGCTCAGCACTCCATTTGGTAAATTTTTCCATCGCTGCTGCTTCATCAAACAAACCAAGACCTACACCACGCAAAAGATGCTTAAGGTAAAGCACACCTTTAAAGCTCAGGATACGGCGAACGGTGTCCGTCGGTGTGGCACCTTTGTTCAGCCATTCGAGCGCTTTTTGACGATCCAACTGAATTGTAGCCGGAACGGTCAGTGGGTTATAAGTTCCTAATTTCTGGATGAATTTCCCATCACGGGGTGAACGGGAGTCTGCAATTACGATGAAGTAAAAAGGTCTTTTTTTAGACCCGTGTCTTTGTAGACGGATTTTGGCTGCCATTTTAAATAGACATTTAAAGGCGTTAAACAATAATTGTTAAGCCCGGTAGAAACCGGACGGCAAATATAAGCCCGAATGGGGAGAATGCCAAAGCAAGTCCGGAGTCTGGGGTCGATAATAGGGATTATGAGGGGGAAGTAACTGAGCGCCAGGTCCGGACTACCGTCTCCGGGCTATTTTCTCATTCCAGGCATCATTTTGCTGAGCATGTTCATTTTATTCATATTCTTCATCATTCCCCTCATTTGCTCGAATTGTTTCATGAAATTATTGACCTCCTGGATGTCTTTGCCTGATCCTATGGCAATGCGTTTTTTTCTGTTGCCGTCGATAAGGTCAGGGTCCGACCTTTCAGCAGGTGTCATGGAGTTGATCATCGCTTCGATACCTTTGAACGAGTCTTCATTTATATCAAGGTCTTTTATCTTACTGCCCACACCGGGTATCATCCCCAGCATATCTTTCATATTGCCCATTTTCTTGATCTGCTCCAGCTGTATCTTAAAATCAGCAAAATCGAATTTATTCTTCCGGATCTTGGCTTCTAATTTTTTTGCCTGCACTTCATCAAATTGCTCCTGTGCTTTTTCTACGAGTGATGTGATGTCACCCATACCGAGGATACGTTGTGCCATCCTTTCAGGATAGAACACATCCAGTGTATCCATCTTCTCGCCACTGCTCGTGAATTTGATCGGTTTATTGACCGTGTATTTGATAGAAAGAGCAGCACCACCCCTGGTATCGCCATCCAGCTTGGTCAATACCACACCACTAAAGTCGAGTTTGTCGTTAAACGCTTTTGCGGTGTTCACTGCATCCTGTCCCGTCATGCTATCCACGACAAAGAGTATTTCCTGCGGGCTTACTGCATTCTTTATATTAGCTACCTCGGTCATCATCACTTCGTCGATCGCTAAACGACCGGCCGTATCGATGATGAGCACATTCTTATTTTTACTTCTTGCTTCTTTTACTGCGTTTTTTGCAATATCAACCGCATTTTTATTCTCCAGTTCAATATGAACATCCACGCCGATCTGTTCACCCAATACCCTTAATTGTTCCATCGCCGCAGGACGGTAGATGTCCGCTGCAACCAGCAGGGGAGAAAGTCCTTTTTTTGTTTTAAGGTAATTCGCCAATTTGCCACTGAACGTGGTCTTACCGCTACCCTGCAGCCCCGCAATAAGTATGATCGCCGGGTTTCCCTTTGCATTGAAAGGAGCTTCATCGCCACCCATCAGGTCTGTCAGTTCATCTTTCACGATCTT
Organism: Chitinophagaceae bacterium; assembly: GCA_035526625.1. Taxonomy (GTDB): domain Bacteria; phylum Bacteroidota; class Bacteroidia; order Chitinophagales; family Chitinophagaceae; genus JJ008. The sequence goes on along the minus strand of DATLCB010000103.1, from coordinate 2,643 downwards.
GGTCATCAACTGGCCCGGAGAGATCGCATTGATCACTTTCTCACCTACCGCTTTGTCTTTTACTTTATCGGTGAATTCTTTGGCAATCTTGTAATTCACATCCGCATCTACCAGGGCACGGCGGATCTCCTTGATAGTAGAAGCAATATTAAGTTCGGTGATACGGGCCTGTCCTTTAAGATTTTTAAAGGCTGATTCTAATTTTTCCTGCAGAGAATTAAACATAGATCACTGGGTTTTCGCTTTCACATAAAATAAAAAGTGAACATCAAATGTTCACTTTTAAAGAATTACAAAGATAAGACTTCGCTTAAAAGGTTCGTCCTATAAATAATATGTACAGGCGTATTGCACGTGTGATCTGATATTTATTACATTATGTGCCAAGGTAAGTTCTGAGCAGTTTACAGCGGTTAGAAGCTTTCAGCTTTGTTATCGCCTTATCTTTTATCTGCCTTACCCTCTCTCTTGTCAGGCTGAATTTCTCCCCGATATCTTCGAGGCTCATGGGGTGGTCAACTCCGATACCAAAGAAGAAGCAGATCACTTCTTTCTGCCGCTCAGTAAGGGTTTTCAGGCTACGGTCTATCTCCGTTTTCAGCGATTCATTATGATACAGTTCTCCATCAGTTTTATCTGCATTGGGATTTTCCAATACATCGATCAATGTATTTTCTTCGCCTTCAGACAGCGGGGAGTCCATGCTTACATGCCGGGAGTTGATCCCTAATGTAGCGGCAACTTCTTCAATATCCATTTCAAGCACTTCTGCCAATTCTTCGGCGGAAGGCTCTCTTTCAAATTGTTGTTCGAGCAGGGAAAATGCTTTTTGAATGCGATTCGTAAGACCCACTTTATTCAAAGGCAATCGTACGATCCTCGACTGCTCAGCCAATGCTTGCAGTATGCTTTGACGGATCCACCATACAGCATAAGAGATAAATTTGAAACCACGGGTCTCGTCAAAACGCTGTGCAGCTTTGATCAGCCCCACATTCCCCTCGTTGATAAGATCAGGAAGCGATAAGCCCTGGTTCTGGTATTGTTTGGCAACCGACACTACGAAACGTAGATTGGCCCTGGTCAGCCTGTCCAATGCTAACTGATCTCCCTGCTTGATGCGGGTAGCCAGCTTTACTTCTTCTTCGGGGGTAATGAGTTCGACCTTGCCGATCTCCTGTAGGTACTTTTCTAAACTTTGAGATTCACGATTCGTGATCGACTTCGTGATCTTGAGTTGGCGCATGCTCATAGGTTGGTTTTAAAATGGTGTATTTTAAGGGTTTAAGAATCACTTATTGGGTCACTTAATGACTCAAAAAATACCCACCACAATGTCCTTAGTTGTCCAGAAAGTATTGAACTTCAAGGCAATTTAAAGAAATACCCAATCCAGGCCAAATCTATTTTGACAATCTCTTAACGATAATAAGTGGTTTTTTATTTTAAAGGAGGTTTTTTAAACTGATAAACGCGGGAAAAATAAACAGTAAAATATTTTGGCACAGCCATTATTTCTTTATTATTGCAGCAATCGCCACTTATCCCGCGGTTGAAGAATGAGTAAACAATTATACACGTTAGAATTTCCGGTTCGTTGCTCGCCATCTATTCTTTATGAGTTTCTTTCTACCCCCGCAGGACTGGGTGAATGGTTTGCGGAAAAAGTTGACGAAAGAGATGGTACTTTTTATTTCGGCTGGGACAATAGTTTTGAAAAAGCACAGGTAATGGAAAGCGAACAAGATAAATTCATACGCTTTCACTGGCTCACTGCCCCTAAAGAAGAATATTTTGAGTTTCGTATTGAAAAGTCTGAGATCACTAATCAAACTATCCTTATTGTCAAGGATTTTGCAGAAAAGAAAGAACTTAAAGATCAGAGTATGTTATGGGATTACCAGGTAAAAGAACTCTTTCACCGTCTCGGTAATTAATTCAGCAACAACTCCATAATAGTCCGGAAATGCACTAGCATACAGGACAAACTTTTATCCCACTCTTCCAGGCTTAACCGCGAAGCGATCTTTACAAACGATCTTTCTTCTAAATGTTTTTGTACCGCTTCGTCATTCAAGATGTGTAAAGGCAGGTAATTGTCTTTTTCAAAATGATGTTGCCATTGATCCTCATTGATACAGAGAAAAAAATCTTTTTGACGTAGCAGCGGTAACGAGCTAATTATCTTTCCTTCAAAAGCTTTTTTATACTTCCCGGAGAGATGAAGCGTGATGCTGAAAAAATTGCCCCACCAGAAAAGGGTGCGGACGGCAAAAACATCCTGTTGATCGAATCGTCGCGGATAATCCAGTACGAGATAAGGAAGTCCTCTGAAGTTCTCTCCCTTTGATATTTTAGGACCGGTTCCCCGTACTTCTTCCGGCAATTCCGGCAAGGTTTCCAATATCTGACTGTATTGAGATTGAAACTGTCCCAATAGTTCTGCGATCTTTTGCAGTATGCTGTTCTTTGTTAAAATCCATTCTGCATTTGTAACCAGATCCATCTCCTTAGGCGAAAGCCTTATTTTTGCCTCATCCATAAGCTAAGATAAGTGTTCAAAAAACTCGATCGCCTCATCATCAGGGCTTTTATCGGGCCTTTTATCGCTACGTTTTTCATTACACTGCTGGTACTCATCAT
>DATLCB010000102.1:0-3839 GCA_035526625.1 Chitinophagaceae bacterium | reverse complement strand
GAGGAACCTCTGTGAAGATGTTATCCTTAACCGGAATAACGACAACAACGAAGCCACAGAAAAATTGATCGTTTTTGCCGAAACGGTAAAAGCAAAAGGCAAAGTAGCGGTCAAAGATGAGGCATGGCGGAATACTCCGGTGGAAGAAAGATTAAAACATGCCCTGGTAAATGGCATCACTGATCATATCGATACGGACACTGAAGAAGCGAGAATTAAATATCCAAAACCCCTGGAAGTGATAGAGGGACCATTGATGGATGGAATGAATGTCGTCGGTGATCTGTTTGGCGCCGGGAAGATGTTCCTGCCCCAGGTGGTGAAAAGCGCCAGGGTGATGAAAAAAAGCGTAGCCATCCTTACTCCTTATATTGAAGCAGAAAAAGAAGAACGTCGCAAGGCGCATTTATTGGCGGGCACACAAAACAAAGAAGGAACTGGAGCGCCGAAGGTTTTACTTGCCACGGTTAAAGGAGATGTCCATGATATCGGAAAAAATATTGTGGGCGTCGTACTCGGCTGCAATGGTTATGATATCATTGATTTGGGGGTGATGGTGCCGGCCGACAAGATTCTTGACACCGCAGAAAGAGAACAAGCAGATATCGTTGGATTAAGCGGTTTGATAACACCTTCTCTTGATGAAATGGTGCATGTGGCCCATGAGATGAAGCGGCGAAATATGAAACAGCCGCTGCTGATAGGCGGTGCTACTACGTCGCGAATGCATACCGCCGTAAAAATTGCCCCGCAATATGACAATGGCGTATTACACATCCTTGATGCATCGAGAAGTGTAACGGCCGTAAGCACTTTATTAAGTAAAGAAAAAAAGAACCTGCTTCATAAAACAAAGGAAGAATATGAAGCGCTACGCACACAATTCCTGAACAAGGATAAGAAAAACCTTATCCCTTACAACGAAGCGGTGATCACGAAAGAATATTTCGACTGGAAAAATTATACTCCTGTCAGACCAGCAATAGAAGGGGTGAAAGTGCTGAAAGAGTTTGACCTGGCGACCATTGCCCATTATATTGACTGGGCCCCCTTTTTTATCGCCTGGGAAATGCCGGGTCGCTATCCCGAGGTCCTCACCGACAAGATATTCGGTACGGAAGCGAGCAAACTTTTTACAGATGCCCAGGAACTGGTTGAAAAGATCATTGCGGAAAAATGGTTCAGGGCAGATGGCGTCATCGGTTTCTGGCCGGCGAGCAGTAACAATGCAGATACTATCACCTTACAAAGCAATAAAGGAGAAGTGAGGCTGGAATCGTTACGCCAGCAATTGAAGAAAGCGGTGGGACAGCCCAGTTATTCGCTGGCGGATTTTGTTATGCCTGCTCCATCACCCGATACGGATTGGATAAGTATTCCCGACGAAGGACCAAGAGTAGAGACGGATTATATGGGAGCCTTCGCGGTTACTATCCACGGCGCAAAAAAATACATTGACAAATTCGCTGCCGAGCATGATGACTATAATAAGATATTGGTGCAAGTATTGGCCGACCGTTTTGTAGAAGCATTTGCAGAATGCCTTCACGAAAAAGTAAGAAAAGAATATTGGGGTTATGAGAAGAATGAAAAGCTGACCAACGAGCAATTAATAAAAGAAGCATACAAAGGGATAAGGCCTGCTCCGGGTTATCCCGCCTGTCCCGATCATACGGAAAAACTGAAATTGTTCGACCTGCTGAATGTAACTGAGCATATCGGGATCGAACTTACTGGGAGTCTTGCTATGAACCCTCCCGCTTCTGTTTGCGGCTGGTATTTTGCGCACCCGCAAAGCCATTATTTTGGGCTTGGCAAAATAGCAAAGGACCAACTAGAAGATTATGCCCGACGAAAGGGTATGGGCATAGAAGAAGCAGAAAAATGGTTGCGACCTGTTCTTGAATGATCTTATTGTGCTTGCTGCCTTCCAGATTGTATGAGTCGTTGTCTTGCTGTATTTCCCGGAACAGCTATATGTGTAGCAGGATCATATTCCTTACCTACAGCGGGTGATCCCTGCGGTACCCATATTTCCACTTTTGTCGAAGAATAACCGCTGGGTATATAACGGATAAAATATCCGTCGGGATGCTGCGACCATCTTCCGCCTGGAACTTCTTTTGAACCCGGCCCTGCTTCTACAGCGCCTGATAATACCGCTACCCGTTCGATATCTTCAAAAGTGGAACCTGTTGAAGTAAGCATGTTCCTGAGTTGGGCTTCTGCACGAAGAACAGCTTGCAGTGGAGCAGGTGCTTCATCGATGGCTTTTCGTTGTACCGATTCAGGGATCATATCAAGACCTGTACGGTTTATAGAAGCGAGTTCTCCCGGGGTCAGTAATTTTGAAGCTACTATTTTGATCTTATTGTCAAGGTTCTCGTATTTGGCCCTCGCAATGATCGCCCATAATAATAACTGAATATCGTGCTGTTCGATCTCGGGATGATTCACAGAGTTCCTTACAATACTCATAACGATATCTTCCATGGGACCCAGCGGTGGCGCATATAAATAACCATCTCCCCCACCGGGACCATGCGTACCTGCTTTCAAACAATAACTTTGTGTTTGCATGGAATAGTATCCGGGCTGAATGGCAAAACCACCATTTGGTGTACGTTGCAATGTCATCAAACTTCTTCCTGCTTCCCGCGGAATGAAGCCGTCCTTTGTTGCATCTTCCCATTTCGCATCTTCGAGGCTTGTAGTGATCGGTGGCTTATCGAGCTGTAAAGGGTTTTTTCCTTTCAGCAATTTGCTGCCTATTTTTCCCAGCTGAGCATCTGCCTTGAACAATATAAAGAATAGAAAAAACGGAATTAAATATAATATTTTTTTCATACGGTTAGGTTGAATGTGAAGCAATGTATAGACAGTTACACGTACAAAAAAAAAATTCAGAAAATAAATTTCTCGCTTTAAAATTTTTTATAATCTCAGGCAGTGTGGTCGGAGTGGTAGTTTATATATGGGAAGGAAAAACAGCTTATCTCGCTTTTACAACCGTTGTTTTTGTCCACTTGTCATGCCAGGGCTGATTGCTGAATCCACTAAAAGCTTCGAGAGGAACCATACGACTCAGGCTTCGGAGCAAAGCATCTTTTACTGTCAATTCTCCTCCATCTGCCCGGATCGCCCGTGTCCCAGAAAGGAGTTTACCCAGCGTGTATCCTTTGAAAGCTTTCTCACAAATAGTATAATAGAACAGGTAGTGAAAAGTAACAAACACGAAGGAAAGCAAATAGGCAGCAAAAGTTGGATCTCCCCCGAAGTTCCTATAGGTAAACTCCGGCTCGACACTCAGCAAAAAGTTGATCAGTATCTTAACGGTGAGCTTGGCAACAACGATACGCAAAAGGATATTATCGATCAGCCAGTTGATAAAACGTTGCCCCTGGCTGGCTGCTGTATACATGACCTCATCGTTAAAGAGGTTTTCCTGTTGAACCGGGAGCTGATTGTCTTCCATTGGTTTTTTTCTAAAGTAAACTCTTTTTATTCAATTCTTCTTCCAGTCCGGCAGCATTTTTAAAATGATGACTTTCTATCCCGAGTGCCTCGGCAGCATTAATGTTCCGTAAATTATCGTCGATGAATAGAACATCGGAAGCTTTTACACTGTAGCGTTCCAATAATAACTGGTAGATCCGGGGAAAAGGTTTTCTTATTTTTTCTTCTCCGCTCACAACGATCCCGTCGAACCAATGCAGGAAATCATATTTCTGCAAGGCAATAGGGAATAATTCAGCGCTCCAGTTGGTAAGTGCGTAAAATTTATACTTACCTTTTTCTTTTAATTGCCGGAATAGTTCAACAGTTTCCCCGATCGGACC
>DATLCB010000101.1:0-13861 GCA_035526625.1 Chitinophagaceae bacterium | reverse complement strand
TGGTTTTACAGTCATGTCTTCAGTGGCCGTGCAGCATTCATTCATTTCGGTGCGATGATCGGCACTATCATGGCGGCTAACGTTTTCTTCGTGATCATCCCATCACAGAAAGCGATGGTGAGTGCAGCGAAGAAGGGGATGATGCCTGATCCGCAGAAAGGGAAGAATGCGTTGTTCCGTTCGATCCATAATAACTATTTCACGTTGCCGGTCCTGTTCGTGATGGTAAGCAATCACTTCCCAAGCACATTCGGTAATAAATACCAGTGGATCGTGCTGGCCGCTATCAGTATTGGCGCTGCGGGGATCAAACACTGGCTGAACCTTCGGGAGCAGGGGAAGCTGAGTGTATGGATATTACCTGCATCGGTGATATTGTTACTGGCAGTTGCCTATGTCACTGCACCAAAACCCGTCAATACCAAATGCAAAGAAGTAAGCTATGCTGAAGTAAGTGCAATAGTACAGGAACGATGTATCAGTTGCCACTCCTCCAAACCAACTGACAATGTATATACCGCGCCGCCGAATGGAGTGATGTACGATACGCCCAATGATATCGTCAAGAAGAAAGACCTGATCATGCAGCGGGTAGTGGTGACGAAGACCATGCCGCTAAACAATAAGACCAATATGACGCTGGAAGAAAGAGAAACGATCCGGTGCTGGATAGAGCAGGGGGCGAGTTTGAAATAGCCCTTTTATACCCTTCGTGTTCTTTGTGTTCCTTTGGGTTCGTTGTGCTCCAGAAATCCTTCAGCTTGCTGAGTTTAGGAACACGAAGGACACTAAGAACCACAAAAGACACAACGACGAATCAGTAGGTTGATCAACTTACCCCGGTTTAACATCTGATATTAAAGCCTTTTATCCGGGTCTTCCCCGGGTCTTGTTCGGGTTTCGTTCGTATCAAGTCCGTTGAATGACGGACTTGATATGGTGATGACACGAAGAAGATACGGGCAAATCATGAAGAAGCTATGCTCAAAGTATGGACGTTACGGGGAGAAATGCGTTAGTCCTTTCGAAGATCTAAGGGGAAGATTCGTAAAAACCCTACTAAAGATCAAGTACTTATAGGTTGCATTTATGAGATCTGTTGATTTCTTTTGTACTACCAATATCCCCGTTATGAAACTCATGATGTACATCGGCAACGACCTGATCGAAGCCGTACCCGTAAACGACAAAGACCTCCGTATCCCGGGCTACCTGGGAAAGTTCAAACGTTACCTTAAACAGAAGTATGATGAACTGTTGAAGACCTCACAGGAGCCGCCAGAATTTTTGGTGTGCAATCCTGAGATGAAGCCAGATCTGCCGGAAGGTGGGATGGCGGGGTAGGAATTTTTTTGCCTTATCTAATTTATTATTTCAAAACCAATAGTAGCTAAGTATTCGAAAGTTTCTGAATAAAAACTCGGAATACGAGTAGCATCGTTACTATCTCCCTCGGGTATTACTATAACCATTCCTTGACGAGCTCGGGTTAATAATACTCTGTATGCATTCTTTAAATAAAGTTTTCTTTCTTCTTTTTTGATGTTATTCCATTTACTTCCGACAAATGAAAAACTTTTCCAGCCGTTTTCAGAATATCTAAAGTCGGCATCCCAGGTAACACAAGTCCAATCAAGCTCAAGTCCTTGTACTTGAAACTCTGTAGCTACATCTTCTAAATAGTAAGACGAACGAATATCTTCCTTTCCGTCAAGAAACCAATGTATTGGGTCCATCGGAGATTTTACATCAATTGCATAAGGCTTTAACCTTTGTGCTTGAGAAGAAACCACAATTCCATATCGTTCACTTCCTCTGGACTGTTCTTTAATCCAACGCTTTGCTCGCTCTACAGTTCTAGCAAGTACAATTGGATATTTTCCCTTTATTGCTTGATAATTTCTTTTTGCATCTTCAATATTTAGATCCAAAAGGTTTTTTATTAATAATGATAAGTGTTCTGCTCTGAACGAACGAAGTGAAACAGAAAGGTGCAAGGCGGGATTTGTAAAAACATGATTGTGAGATTTTAAAATTTGAAGTGCATTGCCTGCTGCATACTCGCTATCTGTTAGGTTATCCGAAACATATATTCTCCACTCAGGAAAAGAACGATTGAGAGATTCGATCCATTCACTTATTCCCGCTTCTCCAGTATTTATTTCTTGCCCTCCTCCAACTAAGCAAATAATTACAGCCCAATCTTGATGTCTATCTAAACAAGAAATTAAAAATTCGGGTTCAGAAATAGCAAAGTTGGGTGTGCTTTTCTTGCGTAACATGAAGTTGGCCGTTTGAGTATGATTCCAAGCTCTTTGGGCTTCATCAAAGATTGTCACATGTTCAAAAGGGGGTCGCTCATCTTTTAGGCTTTCGTCTCGAAAATTATGAACGTTTTGGATGAATAACTTTACTTCACTCATTATCTCCCCCTTTCTAACTTTTTTACCTTGCCCTTTCCCCCTTTGGTACTTATCGCGAGTTAGCGCTTCTCTCAATATTGCTACGAGAGGTCCGTTCCCAGAAAGAAACACGCTCGTTAGATCATTATCTTTATCGAGATGTTTTGTAGCTATGTCGAGGCCAACTAAGGTTTTCCCCGCGCCAGGTACTCCTGTTACAAAGCAAATAGATTTTTCTCTTTTGTTTCTGGATTGAAAAATAATTTCCCTTAAGGCAGAGCTTGTTTCACTCAGATTGGTTGCCCCAGCATCACTTCTGGAAATTTCAGCAACACTATGACCATTATATAAGGCCATAGCCGCTTCAATTATCGTTGGAGTTGGTGAATAACGCCCAGACTCCCAAGTTTCGAAATTTATATTTTCTCCTTCGGCAAATTTTAAAACATCATCAATTACTTGTCCTAATAAAAGAGTATTAGTCTTAACTGTAAACAAAATATTGTCTTGATGTGGGGTAGGGGAAATAAAAGGAATAACATTTTTAGCTTCTGTTGCGATTAATATTGGTGCAATTAAATGTTGATGGCTTGTTTCATGGAAGTTTTTCAAATCCAACCCGTAATCTAAAACTTGGTCGATAGCGCTTAATAAAAAATCTTTTTCTCCAACTTTAAACTCCAAAACAAAGATTACATTCTTAATGAGTAGTACAACATCAATTCTTTTGCCCATTCGAGGTATGGAGTATTCAAAAAAGATATGTCCATCATTAATTTTTACAACCCCCTTTAAAATCCTAATTTCTTTAAGCCATGCTTCTTTTTGGGGAGATTCTAAAGAAAACTCATTGTTCTTTGATAAGATGCCTAAGATTTGCTCATCAGAAGTTTGCAAAAAACTTACTATGGAATCTGAGTAAAAACTTCGCTTCATTAGAGGTTAAGATAATGCATTATTCTGCACTATTATCCTAATGATACCTCCCATACCTCCTCGTATCCTGGAAAAAATACTGCAGGAAAACCTTTTGCTCGGTTGTAGTGACGTGTAAGGCTTCTAACTTATCAATAAAGCGATTGTCGTAATACACATGGTGCTCGAAACCGAGACTTAATCCTTTATATAAACGCACAGTAAGAAACGGTTTGAGTATGCCGATCCGGCTCTTGCCTTCAGGACCTTCATAGTTCCATATCCAGTAATAATAACCATTGAACCCGAGGCTAAAAATCTTACCGAAATTGAAACGCTCTTCGATGCGGGCTTCCGCACCGCCACCAAATGGATAATCGCGGAACTCCGAACTGTCGGGGCCGACACGGGTACTGTTACCCGCTATCGGCACTGCCGCCAGGTGAAAACCTGAATAGAGATCAGATGTTCTGCCTAATCCCAGCTTGGCAATAATACCCGGCCCGAAACCCAGGCTCCCGAGCTCGAATACTTTATTGTTCCAGTAATCGTATTGCTGGAAGATGCCGAGTAATATTCCCTGCCTGTCCTTTTTGATTGTTCGGCCAAACAAAACGCCATAGCCCAGTACATTATCGATGAGCCGCTTGTCATCGCCATACCTTCCTTCAATTCGTAAACGGAAAACATCGAAGGGTTTTCTCCGGCGCACTTCGAATGGATCGCCGTAATCGAACTGGAGGTTCAATATCGCATTGGTAGCACCAGAACCAAATCTGTTATTTTCATTCACCCTGTGCACACCGGCACCCAGGGTTATATTCAAGGGCTCCTGCTGGTACACGTCCACCGGCGTTACCCTTTTCATTTTTCCCTGTGTAAAACGATTGAATGCACGGGTTGGATTTACAACAGCGGCAAGGATCTCCCGCCACACACGATTGGGGCCCCGTTTTCTTTCATCGAGTATGTTGGAACTTAGGCGATACAACACTTCTCCCAAAAAAGCCCCACTAACAGGAGTATTGATCAGGTCGTTCTTCGAAGGTCTTGTGTTCTCGGCAAACCATTCCCATTCCACACTACCTATGATCGCATAGGGATAAGAAGCCCAGTGACCATAACCATTACTCCGCGCCGCATTGAAATACTGTGCACCCGAATATGGATGACTTAAAAAATTGGTACCAAAATCATCATTGTCCCATTCCCAGCCATGCTTCAGGTTGTATTTCCAGGTATCCAGGTTCACATAGGTATATTCCGCTTTATTCAAAAAGCGGAGCCTCGCCCAGGTAGTAAGGTTGGCGGATGTTACTCGCAAAAATGGAATGACCCAGTGATACCGGCGGTTATATGTCTTATCATCATCGAGCAAGTCACCATAAGCATTGCGGGGTCTTGCATCGGTGCTGTCTATAACGATATGAGCGCTATCAGGTACATCTTGTGCAAGAGTTTCATGTGAACACAATAAAACAAAGCATAGCAATACAGGAGCGAAAGGAAAATATCTTTTCATTCTACACGGGCATGTCCTGTTTATTGCGCTAAAAACTATGCCGCTATCCTAAGCGTTAAACTCGGAGAGCGATGACTCCTTAACCTGAACTCCACCTATTTTTTACGACTTGGAAAAGCCGTCTCCACAAATCGGGGAATAGATTCTACAGAATTCTATTAAAAAATTGATTGAGCCTTAATATAAAAGCACCTCTTTTATAGAGACCTATGCATTTAAACTCGGCAGGAAATTTGAAATTCTGAGAATTAGTCACCGAATCAATTCCTGCATATATGAGATCCAAGACCATTGTCCTCCTGCTATGCCTGTGTTTTGCCCAAAGCCTGAAAGCACAGCCCGCAGATACCACTGTTTCCGGTTTACTCAAACTTTCACTCGAGGACCTGATGAATATCCGGGTGGTGACTGCTTCCGGCTATATGCAGACGACTGCCGAAGCTCCCGCCACTATTACCGTTATCACTTCCGAACAGATAGAGGACCGTGGCTATGAGCAACTCGAAGATGCGCTCCGCGATGTTCCCGGCATCGATATGATTCATATCAATGGTTACGCTCCGACTTTATTTTATTTCCGCGGCATGTATGGCGCTGAAAACCTCCGCGCACTCCTGATGATCGATGGTATCGTGGAGAATAATATCCTTGGCAGTAATGACCTCGCAGGTCCCGCTTATAGCCTGCATAATGTTGAACGAATCGAGATCATCTGGGGTCCCGTTTCCGCCCGCTACGGTGCGAATGCTTTTGGCGGCGTGATCAATATCATCAGCAAGAAGGGAGCAGATATCGATGGCCTGCATTTACAGCAGGGCATCGGCAGCTTCAATACATTATTTGAAAAAGTGTTGGTAGGTGTGAAGAAATCCAGGTTTGAATTTGCTGTCGGCGCAACGCTCTATAGTACAGATGGCCCCAAATTCACCAATCGTGATCCGCTTTATTCTGCTTCGGCTGTCGACCGTGCTTTTTCCGTAACGGGTTTGCTGAGCTATGATGCTAAAAAGTCAACAACAACATTTGGTTACAGGGCTTATAAAACGCCGATGGGCTGGGGAACTTACGCCAACAGCCCTACTGCTTACCTGCATCTTCCACCCCAGGGTAACAATAACCACGGTACGATCGGTGTGATCCAACGGGAGTTCAGGGGAGAACATTCAGGTGTCCATGATCCGTTTCTCAGGACCTGGTTCCTGCAAAATGAATATCATCCCACTATTAAATGGAACTTATTAAGCCGCCTTGTGTACAGGGAAACGGGCAGCGGCGAAGACTCATACATCTATGTAACAGTGGATGGCAGGCGCCTGATCCGAGCGTTGATCGGTACTTTCTCCAACCGCATATCCGGTGAATTGATAGCGAACTATACTCACTCTGACAAGCATCGTTTTGCAGCAGGATTGCAGGTGAACCAGGATAATGTGGAAGAAGGCTCACGCAAGGCAACTTTCGATCTCAGTACTGTCTATCTCGTAGATGGCAGGGATACGGTTGTCAACCTCCGCTCCACTTTTTTACCCCGCCAGTTCGATATCCGAAATAATATCGGTGGCTATCTCCAATACAGCCTGCATGTAAAGTTATTAGGTAAGACCAGTTTCACTGTTGCCGCCCGTTATGATGATAATAGTTATTTTGGCGATGTGATCAGTCCAAGGCTGGCGATCGTTAACCAACCGACCGACAAATTCACATTTAAATTCCAGGTAGGTAAAGCTTTCAGAGCCCCTACCAACCTCGAAATCTACCAGACACCTCCGACCGGAACTTTCAAACTGAAATATGAAAAACTACTGGCATATGAGTTGAATGCCATCTATAGCCCCTCAAAAAGATTCAGGGCTCAATTGAATGCCTTCCGCAACGAACTGAATGATGTCATCGTCTTAGGTAATCTTTCCTCTCCTCTTACACCTGATAAGAATCCTGCTATACACCGGGTAACAGGTGTAGAAGGCATATTTGAAAGAGAGTTTTCCAAAAATGTTTCTGCCTTTATGAATGTTACTTACCAATATGCATGGGGGAAAAACCTCGTAACGGGGGACGGCGGCAAGCTCCCCGCTATAGCGGATATAAAAGCAAATGCAGGATTTCGCTGTATGCTTGAAGATCTTCTCACCATACACCTGGGCGGCAATTATGTGGGCGATCGCCCGGTACAGCGTAGCAATCCTTATGGCACCGTCAAAAGCTATTTCCTTACTCACCTCGCCATCAGTACAAAGAAATTAGTCAAGGACCGTGTCACCGCAAGTGTAACCGTACATAACCTGTTTGATACAAAATGGCTGGATCCCGGTTTCCGCACAGCTGACGGCTTATTGTACTCGACAGTCATGGAACAAGCAGGCATCAACGGGATTTTTAAAATTGGTATTCAACTATAGCTCTAAAATTATTACAACACTATACATTTATAACCACCCACATATGCTAAAAAGATCACTATCCTTATTGCTGGTTTGCTTCATAGCAGCGACTGCTATGGCGCAAAGCCGTAAGGAAGCGAATCTTAAAGCGGTGTTCATTTATAATTTTACCCGGTATATAGAATGGGATAGCACATCTCCCGGGGTAAATGATTTCCTGATCGGTATTATCGGTCCTTCTTCGGTAACAACAGCATTGATGGAAATAGCAAGAACGAACCGGGTGGGTCATAAAAGGATAGTGATCCGGCGTTTTGATAAACCGGAAGATATTTCTACTTGCCACATCCTTTTTATCCCGCAAAACATGCCCTTCTCTCTGGCATCGGTCCTGGAAAGAACGCCGAAAGGAGTGCTGACCGTAGGAGAGGCGAACGGTTTTGCCAAACAGGGTACGGCATTCAACTTTATCATATCAAGAGACAAATTAAAATTTGAAGCCAATTTGAAGAGTTTATTCGTAGCCGGGCTGAAAGTAAGTTCACAATTGCTTAAGCTGGCGGTGATCGTCGATTAAAATAATTCAGTGTTGCAGCCAAACAACATATCGATCCGCAATAAGCTGATATTGATGCAGGTCTTTACCAGCCTGATCGTTCTGGGACTTTGCTTTGGTATTTTCATCATTACAGATATCCGTTCGTATAAACTGCGCAAAGAAAATGACCTGCTGAGTTTAGCTCAATTACTCGGCACCAGCAATATCTCTGCTATCGAATTCCAGGATAATGAGGCTGCTAATGCATCGCTGGCTGACCTGCAGCATATGTCGGACGATATCGTTCACGCTACGATTGCTGATAAGAATGGAAAGCTCTTTGCCCGTTATAAGAAACCGGGCGTTCAGATCGGCGAGATACCTCCATCTCTGTCGAGAAGAAAATCTCTGTTTACGGATAATCGATTTTACGTGGCAAGTAATATTGTATCCGGGAATGAAGTGATCGGCCGGATATATATTGAGTCTGAACTTTCAGAATTGGCACTGATCCGTCGCAATAAAATAGAGATCGCAGGCATTTTATTAGTTGCGGCGATCATTCTTTCCTTCCTGATCGCGGTGGTCATTCAAACTTATATCTCACGACGCCTGCTGAACCTGGTAAATACTATGCAGAATGTTTCCAGCACGGGCAACTATGACCAGAAAATTGCCAACAGCGGAAAAGACGAGATAAGCATCCTGGTAAAAGAGTTCAACCATTTGCTGGAAGAAGTAAAACTTAACCAGCAACGGAAAGATGAATTCATAGGTATCGCCAGTCATGAATTGAAAACACCACTGACCAGCGTAAAAGGTTATACCGAACTGCTAAATATGATCGAGGATAAGCAGCCGAATAAGCAATACGTTCAGAAAGTGTTGCAAAATGTGATCAAGCTCGAGAAGTTGATCCAGGACCTTCTCGATGTATCAAAGATCCAGAGTGGCCAGCTTGAACTGACCATGAAGGAATTTGATGTGGACCAGCTGATCGATGAGACGATCAATTCGGTCCAGATGATAACCGGTACCCATTCCATCACAAGGGAGACCACTTCAGGTAATGTCACTATTTCCGGCGACCGGCAGCGGATCGAACAGGTACTTACCAATCTTTTATCCAATGCGATCAAATACTCTCCCGGGGAAAACAAGGTGAGTGTTTCGAGTAGCAAGACAGACAAAGAGGTGATCATCAAGATCCGTGATTACGGGATGGGTGTGGCAAAAGATGAGCGTCAAACTATTTTTGAAAGGTTCTACAGGGCGAAAGGAACATCTATCACCATCTCTGGCTTTGGTCTGGGCTTATATATCTGCAGGGATATTATTAAAAGGCATAAGGGCAATATATGGGTAGAGGAGGAAGGAGAGAAAGGATCCGCTTTTTATTTTTCACTGCCGTTGGAGCAGAACGGAAGAATCCACTAATATAGAGGAAGTATCCCTCATCTTAGATTCCTTATACTCATTCTCCTTTTCTATATCCTGTTCCACTTCTTTGATCTTACGCCTGAACTCGATGACCTTATACACCAGTACAGCGATTATTCCAGCCAATAATATCCAGTAGATCCCTTTGCTGGTATTAGATACGCCATGGCGCCGCTTGTATTTACTCATATATTATCTATTGAGCCGATCAATTTAGCCTCGATCTGGAAATGATCCATTACCTGTTGTGCCATGCCCTCCCTCACCACTAAAATTATTCTTTCTCTTCTTGTTCTCAATACATCGTTCAGTACGTCATGAAAACCTTTTGCTTTTAACTCCAGGGGGCCGATCTCATCTATCACCAGCCAACCGTCTTTGTTAATTGCTTTACTAATAGTTGCAGTTGCCTTTTCAAATCCCTGCTTGCTGAAATTGAAGCGGCCAACGTTCAATATCTCTTTCTCACCCAGGGCAGATTCCATTGGCCATTGTTCTTTAGTATTTATATCAAGGAAAACTCTTTTGCCTTCAATGACCGGTGTAAGGATACCATACGCTTCATTTTTCTCTGTCCAATTTATAAGGGATGTGGTCTTGCCGCTTTGAACAGGAGCTGTAAGTATATACGCCTCCCTGGCGTGAGGTGAAAGAGAATTTACCAAAACGGTCTTACTAAAATCGATTAAACGTCTCCATCCTTTTTTAGCTGAAGTATGTTCCCAACTCTGTGAGGCCAATGCTTGGGTTGCCGGTAATAATTCTACTACCTGCCGGATATGTTCACGGGAACCGGATTGTTTTTTTCTGAGCCAGCCATGCAATAGTTGAGAAAGCAATGGTCCGATAATGAATATCCAGGCAAATACTATAATCACAGACCGTAAGAATATCTTCAATGAGATATGTGATGGCAATAAAGCTGTTCCGATATTAAAATAAGATTGAACATACAGGGCAATCAATAATAGCCATATGACAAACAACCCTCTTTTGAGTTTTCTCTTTTTCTTTTTGAAAGGAAGAACTGCCGCTGTCATTTCTTGCCGTATTTTATAAATGCCTTCTTTTTCCCATTGGCTGATCCTGCCTGGCAAGAGCGAGGCCCACCAACCGATAAAGATCCCGGTCATGAAATGGATCGCTACATAAATGCCGCCTATCCATAGACTATAATTAGTTGTTGTCTTTTGTTTGGTAAGACCATTGATAAAATTATTAATGACCGTCCAGAGATCATTGCCATAGATAATGGTGAGAACAAGGATGCGCTGAAGTCCCGATTCAAGCAATCCCAATACGGCAAGCAGTATACAGGAGAGTGTAAAGGTCTTCCTGTTCCAGAAAAGGAGTTCACCCATTGCACCCTGGAAAAAAACGGCGATATAAGCAGGGGGTGGCGCCTGCGGACTGAGCATCATTTTAAAAATAGCGACCACGAGTGTTGCTTTAAGGATCGCTCCTTTCTGCGGAACATAATAAGCGATAAGACAAATACAGATGATGGCACAGCTGCCAACGACCAAACCGGAAACGGGTATCTTGAATCCATGAATGACGCCACCCAGCATGGCTTCACATAAGACCCAGAGAGCAATAAGACGATAATAAATCTGTTTGTTAGACATTGCCGATACGATTTCACGAATAAATATACCTGATTGCCTGCGGCAAATTTACTTGCTCACAGATTTTCGCAGATTAACACAGACTATACCTGATTAATCAATTTGTGAAAAGCTGTGTAATCCGTGGCCAACACATTAACTTTAAAGTCGATTATATTCTTCATTTGATACAGTTTATACTTAATAATAAACCGATCGCTACGGATCTTCCTCCCGGTATGGTGTTGCTGGACTTTATCCGGTATCATCAGCATTTAACGGGCACGAAGATCGGCTGCCGTGAAGGAGATTGTGGCGCTTGTACGGTGCTGGTTGGAGAATTGGTGAACGGAGAGTTGAAATATGAATCGATGACAAGCTGTCTTGTTCCACTTGGGAATGTGCGGGGCAAACATATCGTAAGCATTGAAGGGATCAACTTCCCCGATAAATTAAATACGGTTCAACAGGCAATGGCTGATTGCGGAGCTACCCAGTGCGGATTTTGTACGCCCGGCTTCGTCATGTCGCTGGCTGGTTTTTGTTTGAGCGATGTCTACCCAACAAAAGAAAATGCAGTAGCATCAGTAGATGGAAATATTTGCCGTTGTACCGGCTATAAATCCATTGAGAAAGCAGCCGGCATCATTGCTGAAAGATTAAACGGAAAGACTGATTCCATACAATTCGTTACAGAACAAAATATACTACCCTCTTACTTCTCGGGAATAAAGGAAAAACTTGGACAGCTTCGGGTTTCACGTCTCACGCCTGACGTCTCACGAGAGATCGTAGCCGGTGGTACAGATCTCTACGTCCAGAAGCACGATGAGATGACGCATGCAGCCATTGAATTTGTGTTTGACAATACTGAACTGAATGGTATCGTTAAAGAAGGCAATCGATGCATTATTGGTCCATCTGCTACAGTGACGGACCTTAGAAATTCTCCGGTCATCAATAATGCATTTCCAAATTTTCACCAGGTCTCCAAGTTGATCTCTTCTACTCCTATCCGGAATATGGCGACGATAGCCGGGAACTTTGTGAATGCATCACCTATAGGAGATCTTACTATTTTATTTTTGGCACTTGATGCGACGATCGAGCTAAGCGATGGAGATAATTCAAGAAAATTGCCTTTACGGAAATTTTATAAGGGTTATAAACAGCTTGATAAAAAACCGGGAGACATAATACTTCGCATCAGCTTTGAGATGCCCGGCAAGAACACCTATTTTAATTTTGAAAAGGTAAGCAAGCGAACCCATTTGGATATTGCCAGTGTCAACACGGCTATCTGCCTGGAAATAAATAACGGGCTCATCGAAAAAGCTGGTTTATCTGCCGGTGGTGTTGGTCCGATACCCATGTATTTAGAAAAAACATCTGCTTATTTAAAAGGCAAACCATTAACAACCGAAACCGTTGATGGGGCTATTGAAGTAATGAAAACAGAAATATCCCCGATCAGTGATGCAAGAGGGAGTAAGGAGTATAAAACATTATTGTTGGGACAATTAATAAGGGCGCATTTTATCAACGCATTAAAATAAACAGAACGCTGATCTTTATGATCGTTATGATAAGCACAGATCATCTCCAATCCTGACCATCATAAAGATCTGCGTTCGTATTATGAAGAATATCGATTCATACACCCATCTTCGCGGCGAATCCATTTACCTGGATGATATTCCATTGGTGAATGGTACACTCTATGCCGCTGTGTTCGATTCACCTATTGCTCATGGAAAGATCAGATCCCTGAATACAGATGAGGCGTTGGGAATGCCTGGGGTTGTAAGAATATTTACTGCAGCCGATATTCCCGGCGAGAACCAGATCGGTGGCATCGTCCCTGATGAAGAATTGCTGGCAACCACACATGTCCATTTCTGTGGCATGCCGGTCGCCCTCGTTATCGCCGAATCAGAAGAAGCGGCGAGAGCGGCAGTGAAAAGAATAAAAGTCGGGATCGATCCTTTACCCATTATTACAGATCCCAGGGAAGCAAAAGAAAAAGGAGAACTAATAATTCCCCCGAGAACATTCCAGTTGGGTGATACGGTCAATGCGTGGAAGGATTGCGAATATGTCGTAGAAGGCAATACGGAAACCAACGGGCAGGAACATCTGTACATCGAAACACAGGGCGCTTATGCTGTACCG
Organism: Chitinophagaceae bacterium; assembly: GCA_035526625.1. Lineage (GTDB taxonomy): Bacteria > Bacteroidota > Bacteroidia > Chitinophagales > Chitinophagaceae > JJ008. The sequence goes on along the minus strand of DATLCB010000101.1, from coordinate 884 downwards.
CAGGAAAACGGCGCTCTCCGTATCTATTCATCTACACAGGGACCAACTGCAGTGCAAAGAACTGCTGCAAGAGTGCTGGATCTCCCGATGCATAAAATAGAAGTGGATACAACAAGACTGGGCGGCGGCTTTGGTGGTAAAGAGGACCAGGCAACTACCTGGGGTGTGATGTGTGCGCTTGCTGCTTATCATTTGAATGTGCCCGTAAAGTATTGCCTGCACCGGATGGAAGATATGCGGATGACAGGCAAGCGGCATCCTTATGCATCAGACTTCAAGATAGGGTTGAGCAAGGACCTGAAGATCCTTGCTTATGAAGCAACCTTCTATCAGAATGCGGGAGCTGCCGCTGATCTTTCTCCTGCGGTAATGGAGCGTACTTTATTTCATTGTACTAATTCCTATTTTGTTCCTAATGTAAAAGCAACTGCCTATAGTTGCCGCACACATCTCCCACCCAATACCGCCTTCCGTGGTTTTGGCGGTCCTCAGGGAATGTTTGTGATCGAAGCGGCTATCGCCAAAGCAGCCGCGCAGTTAAAGATCCCGGCATCAGAGATACAAGCAAAGAATTTATTGAAGACAGGAGATGAATTCCCTTATGGACAAATCGCCGAAAGTGAAGCCAATGAATGCTGGAGCAAAACCGATGAAATATATAATATCAGCCAACTGCAAAAAGAAGTTGGGGAGTTCAATGCTGCAAATAAGCTGTATAAAAAGGGGATCGCATTAATGCCCATCTGCTTTGGCATCTCTTTTACCAAAACAATGATGAACCAGGCAAGATCCCTTGTTCATGTTTATACGGATGGAAGTGTGGGGATCAGTACAGGTGCTGTAGAAATGGGACAAGGTGTCAATACCAAGATACTGCAAGTGGC
>DATLCB010000100.1:0-5669 GCA_035526625.1 Chitinophagaceae bacterium | reverse complement strand
CGATCCCTCCTTTTGTCACTACTGAAGGGCCGATGCTTGTTTTACGATGTTTTCCTGTGATCCCCTCTTCGGAGGTCAATGTTAGATCAAGATTAGCAATAGCCGAAGCAGTAATAAAAAAATGTTTGGCGATGACCAGTGTATAAGCGTAACCACCTCCTGCACCCAACGCCATGAAGTTGATATTCGTGATCCCTTTTTGCGGAAACCCGCTTTCGATCCTTTTTGGCACCAGTGCACTGTCTCCTTTTGCAGTTCCATAATAGATCGTTCCTCCATACAAGGGGGATCCGGCAGATCTCTTCTGCCACTCGCTCAATTTGACGGCGGCCCGGTAAGAGAATTTTTCTTTATTAGGAACTTTATATGCCGCCACGCTGATAAGTTTCAGTTGTACATCAGGGCGGTGGTAGTATGTGTTGGGAGAAGATGACGCGTACCCTTTAGGGCTGATATAATATCCTTTTGGGAATAGAGCGATCAGGTCGATGGCCCAACGACGCGGGTACAACTGCAATTGCAGGTCAAGGCCTTTTGTCTCGCCTTTTGCCGTATCCTTATTAAGAAATGCAAATCCATAAAATATATTGGCTGAGATATTCCTGTAGGTAAAGCCAATACCCAGGTTCAGCTTCGTATTGGCTTTATACTCGATATCCGTTTGATTATTGGAGGGGGTGATGGTGAATTTGGCAAATTTCTGAGCTGCATATAAACGGATGGTCAATTTATCCGGGTACCTTTCGTAATAGCTCGAATCATTGACGAGTTTTTGGGCACTAACGGTCAAAAAGCAAAGGATCAATGCACAAAGGGCGGTGAGTTTGGTTAGCATAAACTACATTTTTTCAATTGATAAGGGGTTGACCACCCGAAGGTCGGGCCGAAATCTGTTGAAAATCTGTAGTGTAAAGATGCTTTGCCATGGTCAGGGATTCCTGTGAGCTTCGCAACAATAAAGATGCCGGATGAATTCTACCAGCTTCGCAATCTCAAATGATTGCAGATTTCCTTCAGAATAAGGTAATAGCGTGAAGAGACGATCGTCATTTCGACAGTTCAGGAGAGCTGCCGTTGCAGGCACCCCCATTTTTCAAAGAAAGTAATAACCAAAGATCTTCTTATACCGGTCCCCCGGCGTGACCTGTTAACAGCCTCCGCAATGCAAAAAAACAACCACCCCCTTAAGCCTTGAACCGGGTAAAGTAGAATAGAAGCGGTGCTGGAAGACTAAGACAGCAGGTTCGATGTGAAGGGTAATTTTTTAGAGAAGCAGCTAAGGATCGCTTAATCAATTCCGCTATCTTTGAAACGATTTTTAGACAGGACTAAAAAATATTTTCTACATGACTAAAGGAAAATGTACGCTCATTGTTCTGCTTGCCTGTTGGCATAACCTGCATGCGCAACCTGGCAAAATCGATACCGACCGGCCTGACCAGACCGAAAGTGCCGTAGTACTCCCCAAAAATTACTTCCAGGTTGAGATCGGGTTCAATAAAGAAAGTACGTATGGAAAGGATTACGACCTTATTCATCCTACCCTGCTCATGAAATATGGATTAAAGAAAATTGAGTTGCGCCTGGAAGCCACGTACAAGAGTTCTTATGAGCAACTGATACCTGATCCAAAATGGACAACAGGCCTGGAGCCCCTGCACCTGGGTTTCAGAATGGCGCTATGGGAAGAAAAAAAACTCTTACCTAAAACCTCACTCCTCGTTCATCTCGGTATCCCCGCTCTGGGTTCCAAAGTATTTAAACCCGATCATTTGATACCGTCCTTCCGGTTCAGCATGCAACATTCGATCGCCGATGGTATAGCACTTGGATATAATGTTGGCGCAGAATGGGACGGGTTTACTTCTACTCCTGCCTGGATCTATACATTAGCCCCTGGGTTTGACCTTGGAGAGAAATGGTACGGATACTTTGAGGTATTTGGTTCTGTTATAAACGGAGGTCCACCACAACATAATTTTGATGCTGGTATTGCTTACTACATTTCAAATGATGTGAAGATTGATATCTCAGGTGGTGTTGGTATCTCAAAGGCCGCCCCAAAAAATTACCTGGCAATAGGGGGTTCATTCCGGTTCAACTCTAAAACCAAATAAACTTCTATTTACGCTTCAATGCGCTGAGAAAGGTTCGCTCGAAGCTGATCTGCCATGAATTGGTGGACATGCGCCGCATATTACCACTGAGCTGGAAACGATGCCCGATATTAAGTTTAGCGTTGCTGTTGAAGATGACCTGTATCGCAGGGGCAAGATCAACGCAATACTTTTTGATATCAAGGGTCTGTTCTCCTAACAATTCGAGATAAAGATTCAGATTGGTCTGTTTGTAATCAGTATACTCTTTGGGCAATAACAAATAACCGGTTGACAGGGAATAATTCAACGACTGGTAGATCCGGGCAGGGATATAAATGACCGCTTTATTAGTGCGTGACCTATCCAGCACCTGTGTATGACTTACCGTTCCGGATAAAGCAAGCTTGTGAAGTAGTTGTGTGGCAATGATCCCCGCTTCTATCCCACTTTTATCACCCATCAGCGTTATCTCATCGTAATGAAAAGGCGCTTTGGTGGCAGAAGCATCAGCAAATACAGCCATCCTGAAATGCCTATGGATCTCATCCTTTGAAAAAAACCGGTATTTGGCATAGAAGTTCACCGATTCATACCGGAAGTCAGGCGTATGCATATTACTGATGGTGCCGCCAATATGAAACATTATTTTTTTACTTACACCGAACATGATCTGCGGCATGATACGATGTGAGAATCGATCATAGATATTATCATCGGTAACAAAATGATCGGTCAGCTTCAGACTGATCGAATGTGCCGGCATGTTGGAAGCAGGTTCTGTGAATACAAATAATTCCTGCGCGGAACTTTTCAATGAAAGGAGGACAACTATGGCGCATAAAGATCTCTTCATCGTGGTTAGTTATCAGTTGTCAGCTGTCAGTTGTCAGTTATCAGTTGTCGAGCATATCCTTTAATGCTTTCTCGAGTTGTTTTCCTTCCAGGTCCATAGCGACAAGGCGGCCATCTTTATCGATAAGGTAAGAGGTTGGCAATGCATATATCTCCCATTTCTTCGCGGTAGCCGTTTCCCATCCTCCTTTTTCAATTACCTGCAGCCAGTTGATCTTATCCTGCCTGATTGCTTTTACCCAGGCATCCTTTTCATCATCAAGCGACACACTGTATATCTCGAAGCCCTTGTCCTTGAATTTCCCATAGAGCTTTGTCAAACCCCTGTTCGCCGCCCTGCAGGGCCCGCACCACGAAGCCCAAAAGTCAAGCAGCACCACTTTCCCTTTTAACGATGAAAGACGTACTGTATCTCCCTTTACTGTAGGTAAAGCGATATCCGAAGCCATCTGTCCCTGACGTGGCGGTTGTGCGTAAGCAGCTGTTATAAGAAAGAAATTTACTGAAAGAATGAATAGTGATCTATAGTTTAGCATAGTTAATATTAAAAGTCTCCTCCCTGCGGAGGAGACTTCGTTATCAGATCGTAACATGGTACACTCTCTCCCCTTCTGCCATTCCATCTTTTTCACAGCAGGAAGAAGTTTTACCCGTTTGCATACAACTCAATTTTGTAGCTGCACTCAATTTTTTGAATTGCTTCTCGGTAACAAAATTTTTATCTACCACCGTTATTACCTGTTCTCCGTTCAATGACCGGCCATCCCCATTCAGGAAATGGAAATTCTCATTCCCGATCCTGATATGTTTGTCCTTCTCCAGTTTCACTTCACCTACATTACAGGTAAGTTTCAGGCTGCCTACAGAAAAACCCGCATCTTCCACAGCTTCTTTCAGTGCATCAATATCCACTTCCTGTCCTTCTTTAAAGACAATATTGAAAGCCGAGTTCTTGATGTCAGCCTTTACTGATTCGATAAAAGGAACTTTCTGTAACGCTTTATTAACCGCATTACTGCACATCGCACAGGTAAGACCTGTTGCCTGGAGGCTGGCTTTTGAGAACTGAGCATGCAACGAGACAGTAAAACAACCGATGAACATACTTAGCAACATCTTTTTCATACGCACCTGTTTAACGTTTAACAACTAAGATTTCTTACAGCAATCTTTCCCGTCATGACCTTCCTTTGTGCATTTGCCATCTTTGCAGCAATCCATTTTGGTCTCACTGCAACAATTCTTCCCGTCATGACCTTCTTTGCTACATTTTCCGTCCTTACAGCAGTCCATTTTTGCCATATGGGTCTCTTCACTATTATGTGTGCATTTAGCTCCATCACTGCAGCATGATTCTTTTGCTGTAGCTCCTTCCCTGTCGTACTTGCAGCAACCGTGTAATTTATTATAAGCTTCTGCTGTTGCTTTGAAACCTATATTATCATAACCTACATCAGCTATCTTTTGCTGGATCTTCGCTGTATTGGTGGAGCTGCTTTTATAGGAAACGGTCAGTTGTTTTGAATCAGCATCCCAGCTGGCTTCTTTAGCTCCTGCTTCTTTTGCCGCTTTTTCAATTTTTGATTTGCACATGCCGCAGTTACCAGAAACTTTGAATGTTTCCTTTTTTGTTTGTGCTACGGCGAGGTTAGCAGTTATCATTAATAAGGCTGCTACCGGGAATATTCTTAATGCTTTCATTTCTTTGATTATTTATTATTTAAGTAGTGGTTTATATACATGCCGATGTGTCAAAGCACACCAGGCTATCCTGAATAGAAAATGATAAGTGCTCAGATCCTGAAGACATTATTCTGCAAGTAGATATCCTGTGCAGATAATAAAGGAGGGGAATGATTGTGAAAATGGCGTGACTCTTCTGTTACACTAACAGGAACGACCATAAAATCCGAAACTATTACAGCTGTTTGCTCTATAGATGGAAGTTCAAATATCGTGACTGGCATTTTAACCTGGTCCTGCACCAGTTTGGCTACTGATACTTCATCACGGCAGCAACCATTGTTATCATGCATATCCATACCGCAACGGCCGCAAACATCTGGCTTCACCCCAAAAAGAGAAACGGAAGCCAGCTTCTTCATGCAGTAATGTGAATTGATCACGATACCGCTTGTAGCTGCGAAGTACAGAACGAATGATATGCCGGCTATGAGTTTTTTCATGAAGCTGTACAAAGATAACAGCAATCTTTCACTAATAAAATAGCTGGGGATGAATGGTTTATTCTCATTATGTTAATTAATGCCCCCCGTGCCCGGCGTTGCCCTTAATGTACAACTTGCCGGGATTTGTCCGGTAATGGGCTATACCATATCCGTATCAAGTCCGTCATTCAACGGACTTGATACGGACGAGGTACGAACAAAATACGAAGGAAACATAGTTAAGATCTGTGTATGCAATACTAAATAGGTTGAAAGGATCGGGGAAGTCATAGACCCAAGTTGAATGGTAATTCTTTCAGGATCAATTAACAAAACTCCAATAGATCCCCAACCTGATCTGTAAACCCGGCAAAGGGTAGCCAGAGGCCACAAGGTTATTATTGGTAAAGCCAAACCCTCCATTCCTCATTTTCCGGCCGGTATTGAGGTTTTCTGCCCTGACAAAGGCCTTGAAAGGCTTGATACGGAAATGAACATAAGCCGAGATATCGGGCAAATCGTTACTGATCGTCACACTGTCCTGGTAAAA
>DATLCB010000099.1:0-5664 GCA_035526625.1 Chitinophagaceae bacterium | reverse complement strand
CATCACCAGGTCGTCACGCTTATCTTCCCTTTCCTGTTCTTCTTCTTCTTCCTCCTGTCTCCACCCGATCCCTGTCGGAACGTTGTATAAAAAATGTTTGGGGTTCATAGTATCTTCTTTAAATATTATATAAGTATACGTAAAAAGTGAAACGTCAATGTCAAACTCTTTTCACATTTGGTTTCCCGTTTGACATGGTCAATCCTTTTTTTGTTTCTTCGGATTAGTGAGCAGCACTTCATCTACGAGGCCATATTCTTTTGCTTCGGGAGCCGTCATCCATTTATCACGCTCAAAATCCTTTTCGATCTGTTCAATTGATTTACCGGTATGAAAATTCACTACTTCATATAATTCCCTTTTTAGTTTGCGGATCTCATTCACTGTAATTTCAATATCACTGGCCTGGCCACCAATGGCCCCGCTTGGCTGGTGCATCATGATCCGGGAATGTTTTAATGCCGCCCTTTTTCCTTTGGTACCTGCACCCAACAGCACACAAGCCATGGAAGCCGCCATACCGATACAGATAGTGGCGATATCAGGACTTACATATTGCATGGTATCGTAAACACCAAGACCCGAATAAACACTGCCGCCTGGGCTATTGATGTACATATTGATATCACGGCTGCGATCGGAGGAATCCAGGAACAACAACTGCGCCGTAACAATATTGGCGATCTCATCATTGATAGGGTAACCGAGAAAAATGATCCGGTCCATCATCAGGCGGCTGTACACATCCATTACCGCGATATTGAGCGAGCGCTCCTCGATGATGTTCGGCGTCATAGCTGTGACGAGGTGCTTAGCGTATCCATCCAATGTATTACTGGAAATGCCACGGTGCTTCACCGCATATTTTTCGAATTCTGAATTAAAACTCATTTTTTTTTAATTGATAGGATTATGTCCTCAAATATCCGTCCAAATGGTAAAACGGCAAAATTGTGACAAAAAGTCCTGAGACCTAAGTCCGGAGACCGAAGCCGGGAAGACAGGAGGTTGGAAAGATCAAAAGTTTATTTCGCATATTCGAAGACGGGTATTATTAATAATGTACAGATAAGTAAAAAACAAAAGTCCGGAAGACTATTCTACATAGCGAATAATTCTCCGGACTTCGGTCTTCATACTTCGGTCTTAATGGTGATGATGCTGATGTTCTTCCACCATTTTGGTAAACTCTTCAGCGCTGATCGTCTTATCGATGGGCTTTACCTGGCCCGCCGACCATTCAAATATCTTTTGTGTCTGGATGCGGTTATAAGCATCCTCCACAAACTTCTTATCCTTCATCATCTTCTCCACATAATCACTTACCCAGGGTTGATCATCGCTAAGATTGGCGCCACCCATGTAACTGAACAGTTGCTGCTTTGCGAAAGCTTTTATTTCTTCAGGAGCCACCTGGATAGCATTGTCCTGTACGATCTTCTCAGAGATCAATGTCCATTTCAGCTGGCTGAGAAATTTCGGGAATTCCTTCTCTATTTCTTCATCCGTTCTCTTTTCTTCAACCTTTTCAGAAGAATTTCCCTGTGTCTTCATCCATTTTTTCAGGAAGCCTTCAGGAAATTCAATTTTCGTATGATCCACCAACTGGTGAAATACCTGGTCATGTATCTGGTTATTGGCCTGGCCATTCCAGTAAGCCTGTATCTCCTCCTTGATCTTATTACGAAAATCATTGACTGTTACTACGCTCTGGTCAGGGTAGAGTTGATTGAAGAACTCTTCGTTCAATTCTTTTTTTTCAAGCAAACCTATTTTAGTCAGCTGGATCTTGAAATGCTTTTGTTTTGCTGCCGCGTCTTCTTTATCGAGGCCCAGGTCACTCAGGATAAATTCAAGCTCTTTGGTATCAAATGCCTTATCTAATTGAACGACCACATAGTCGTTGATGGTTTTACCCATCAGTTCGCTCCTGAAATCTGCCTTGAAGTATTTTACAAGTAATGAATTGTCTTTGGTAATGCCGCCTTCACCAGGATTTGCATTTTCATCCACTTCAGTAAACACCACATTCAGCACATCATCTTCCGTATTCACGGTATCCTGGTCCTTCATATTGCCATAACGGTTCTGCAGGCGGGTGATCTCGTTATCGATCATCTCATCAGTCACATTCACAACATAGCGTGTAGTTTTTGCAGCAGCCAGGTCAGGCAATTGAAAATCCGGCTTCATCCCGATCTCGAAATGAAAAGTATAATCCAGGGGATTGTTTACATCTAATTGCTTAATATCAGTTTCCAGCGGAAGCGGTTGAGCGAAGATCTCTGCTTTATCATTTTGCAAATAGTTGATAAGTTCCCTGTCAACCGAACGAAGTACTTCATCGGTGAACAAAGAAGGACCATACATTTTTTTGATAAGACCTGCGGGCACCATCCCTTTCCTGAACCCGGGAATATTCGCTTTCTTGCTGTAATCTTTCAGCGCTTTTTCAAAAGAGGGAAGGTAATCGGTCTTTTCCAGCTTCACTGTCAGCTTTTCATGCAGCAAGCCGATGTTTTCTTTGGTAACTGTAGCCATTGTAGAAGTTTATAGTTAGTAGTTCGTAGTTTATAGTTCTTCAATTCGGGTCATTCGTACAGCCGCATTATTACAACTACTGTAAGAACTACAAACCAAAAACTATAAACTACAAACTATTAAGTCCGGATGGAGGGACTCGAACCCCCATACCTTACGGCATCAGATCCTAAGTCTGACGTGTCTACCAATTTCACCACATCCGGAAAAAGCCATTGGCCAACAGCTATTAGCTGATAGCTTTCTTTGGGGTTGCAAATGTACGGCTATAACCTTAAAAAATCGGCTGATTTTCATTAAATTCGTAGACGATCTATCATGGAGACCCTGGCACAAATACCGAAATATAATTTGAACGAGGAAGAGGAGAAAAAACTCATTCTCAGGGAGTATCGTTCGCTGTTGAAAGTGCTGAAAAGCAAGCTTAAACCGGGCGATAAGAACCTAATCCGCACCGCTTTTGAAATGGCGGCCGAAGCCCATAAGACGATGCGGCGCAAAAGCGGTGAGCCCTATATCCTTCATCCCATCGCTGTGGCTAAAATATGTGTGGAGGAGATCGGGCTTGGTATCCGTTCAACTATTTGTGCCCTTCTTCATGATACGGTGGAAGACACCGACATTTCACTCGAGGATGTGGAAAGAGAATTTGGTAACGAGATCGCCCGCATCGTTGACGGACTTACCAAGATCGCCAATGTGATAGATGTGAACGCCTCGCAACAGGCGGAGAATTTCAAAAAGATATTGCTCACGCTGACCGATGACCCCCGCGTAATTCTGATCAAGCTGGCGGACAGGCTGCACAATATGCGGACAATGGACAGCATGAAGCGGGAGAAGCAACTCAAGATATCTTCCGAGACGGTCTATGTCTATGCACCGCTTTCGCACCGCATGGGTTTATACAATATCAAAACGGAAATGGAAGACCTGGCAATGAAGTATATGGAGCCGGATGTGTACAAGGATATTGCAAAGAAATTGGCCGAGACCAAAAAGGACAGGACGAAATTCATCAACGAGTTCATCAAACCTATCAAGGATAAGTTGGACAAAGCCAACCTTGACGCGGATATATACGGAAGACCTAAGAGCATCCACTCCATCTGGACCAAAATGAAAAAGAAAGGGGTGGAGTTTGAGGAAGTGTATGATCTCTTTGCTGTTCGTATCATCCTTGATTCGCCTCCTGAAAAAGAAAAAGAAGATTGCTGGAAAGTGTATTCGATGATCACGGATGAATACAATCCTTCACCCGAGCGGCTGCGTGACTGGCTGAGTAATCCCAAAGCCAATGGCTACGAAGCGCTGCATACTACGGTAATGGGTCCGCAGGGTAAATGGGTGGAAGTACAGATACGCACCAAGCGGATGAACGAGATAGCGGAAAAAGGATTGGCCGCCCACTGGAAATATAAAGAAGGCGCCAATGATGAGAGCCGCTTTGATAAATGGTTCCAGCAGATAAGAGAAGTGATCAGTAACCAGGAGACGGACAGTATTGATTTTCTCCAGGACTTCAAGACCAGTTTCCTCGCCGAAGAAATTTATATCTATACGCCCAAAGGTGATATCAAGATGTTGCCCGTGGGTTCTACCGCGCTTGACTTTGCTTTCTCTATCCACAGCGCCATCGGCGTAAAGACGATCGGCGCCAAAGTGAACCATAAACTGGTTCCTATCAGTCATAAACTGCATAGTGGCGACCAGGTGGAGATCATCACCAGTAATAAACAAAAAGCATCGGAGGACTGGCTCGGCTTTGTCGTTACATCAAAAGCCAAAGGAAGGATCCGGGATGCGATGAAGGAAGAAAAAAGGAAAGTGGCCGAAGAAGGCAAATACACGTTGCAAAGAAAACTCGAAGGAGTAGGTGCTGCATTTTCACAGCATAATATTGATGAACTGGTACACTGGTATAAACTGCCTTCCAACCTCGACCTGTTCTATCAGGTGGCCGTAAAGAATATCGACCTGAAAGACCTGAAGGATTTCAAAGTGATCGGTGACAAGATCGATGCGCCAAAGCCGGTAAAACCACTACCTGAAAAAATTGATATCATCCCTCACCACCAGGTGATGGCAAGGAAGGATGCCGAGCTGATCATCTTTGGTGAAAGCAGCGATAAGATCGTTTATAATCTTGCCAACTGCTGCAAGCCCATTCCCGGCGATGACGTGTTTGGATTTGTTACGACGGGCAAAGGCCTGACCATCCATCGTACCAACTGTCCGAATGCGGCAAAACTTTTGGCGAATTATGGACACCGTGTGGTCAAAACAAAATGGGCGAAGAACAAGGAAATATCCTTCCTGACCGGTGTTAAGATAGTTGGGCTGGATGATGTGGGAGTGGTGAACAAGATCACGATGCTTATATCTGGAGAATTGAAAATAAATATCGCTGCCCTTACGATTGAAGCAAAAGAAGGATTGTTTGAGGGGAATATCCGTCTTTATGTGCATGATAAAGAGGAGCTTGATACGTTAGTACAAAGTCTGCTGGACCTTCCCGGAATTGAATCAGTAGAGCGCTATGATATGGAGGACATACCACTCTGATGAGCCAATAAGATTTGTTCAAAAACCAGGTTTCCGCCAACTCTTTAAAGCGTTAATTTTCTTATCTTGTTGGCCTTCAAAATTGCTTTTTTACTGTAACCGCTCTATATGAGACTGAAAAGGTTGAAGCTGATGTTGGCGATTGGATTAATTTTTATTCTATCCGGCCGCCCTGAAGCACAAAACTGTATCCCTACAGGCATCGGTGGAACTTATAATCTTTCCTGCAACCAGGTTTGTTCAACGCTTGTTTTTCAAGTCCCTCATATCAAGTCTACTGATAATTATACTTTGGTTAGTGTTCCTTATACTCCCTACCCCTATGTTACACCAACAGGATCCGAAGACTTCACTTTATATAACGACGACCAGTATAGCAATGTGATCACACTGCCGTTCACTGCTTGTTTTTACGGCATGACCTTTCCTTCTGTTGTGGTAGGCTCCAATGGCCTCATGACTTTTGATCCGGCAAACGGTGCATCGGGTTGTCAAAATAATTATGTCATTGGTTCTACAATTCCATGGGCAGGTGGAACGATCTGCGCCAGTGCTTCT
>DATLCB010000098.1:0-14299 GCA_035526625.1 Chitinophagaceae bacterium | reverse complement strand
CAAAAGGACTCACCAAAGAATTTCCGACTGTACAACACCTGGTCCCTATGTTATCGCTGGATAACTCTTACAACAGTGATGACCTTCTCGATTTTGACAGGAAGGCCAGGGAACTGACGGGCCTCGTAAATATTGAATATTGCGTAGAGCCGAAATTCGATGGAGGCAGCATTTCGCTTATTTATGAGAATGACCTGTTGGTGAGGGGAGCCACCCGTGGCGATGGCGTGGAAGGAGATGAAGTAACGATCAATATCAAACAGATACGCTCTATCCCTCTCTCAGCTAAATTTTCCAAATATGGTCTGCAGCAGGCAGAGATCAGGGGGGAAGTGATGATCAATAAGAACAATTTCAAAAAATATAACGATGACCTTATTGAAAAAGGGTTAGCTCCATTGGCCAATCCCCGCAATGCGGCAGCAGGCACCCTCCGCATCAAGGACCCTAATGAAGCGGCTAAAAGGAACCTCGAAGCTTTTGTATATCATATCAGCGATCATACATTGACAAAAGGGAAAAAAGATCCACCTGAACTCCTTACGCACTCGGGCGCTTTATCTCTCTTGTGGGATCTGGGTTTCCGTAGTCCAGAGAAAGAAAAAAAAGTATTCAAAGGAATTGAGGGGGTCATAAAATATTGCAGCGAGTTTGAAACGGGAAGAGATGATCTCCCTTACGAGATCGATGGCATGGTGATCAAGGTAAATGATGTAGCGCTGCAGGATAAAATGGGCATGACCTCTCATCATCCCCGCTGGGCGATCGCTTATAAGTTCAAAGCAAGACAAGGAACTACCCGGTTATTGAATGTAGAGTTCCAGGTTGGCAGAACAGGCGCTGTTACTCCTGTTGCCAAACTTGAACCCGTAGGTGTAGGGGGTGTTACGGTAAGCAGCATCTCTATTCATAATGAAGATTATATCAGGGAAAAAGACCTGCGCATTGGTGATGGCGTGTTGATCGAAAGAGCAGGCGATGTGATACCCCAGATCGTAAAATCGCTGGCAGAGTTAAGAACGGGAAAAGAAAAAAAGATCGTCTTCCCTAAAACTTGCCCAGTTTGCAATAGTAAACTCTTCAAAGAGGAGGAGGAAGCCGTTTGGCGTTGTATCAATATTGAATGCCCGGCCCAGGTAGTGGAACGTATCATCCATTTTGTAAGCAAGGATGCCATGGATATACGTGGTTTTGGCGATGCCAATGTCCGCAAGTTCTATGAACTTGGTTTCTTAAAAGACATCCCCGGTATCTATACACTGGATTTTAAAAAGATCAGTGGTATGGAAGGCTTTGGACAAAGGTCCATTGACAATTTGCAGCTGGCCATTGATAATTCAAGGAAACAACCTTTGCACCGGCTTATCTATGCGCTGGGCATCCGTTTTGTGGGCGAAACGACAGCGAAGACACTGACCCGGGCTGTTAGTCACCTGCTTGAGTTTAAAAGGTTCTCGTTGGAAGACCTGCAGAACCTGGAAGATGTAGGACCTAAAGTAGCAGGCAGCATTCATCATTTCTTCAGTAACAAGAGCAATATAGAAATGCTCGAAGAATTGGAAAAGCTTGGGTTGCAACTGAAGAATGTAAAGAAACAACTGGCTACGGGCGGAGGTCTTGCCGGACAAACATTTTTGTTTACCGGCACCCTTCCTACTTTAAAAAGAAGCGATGCCGAAGCAATCGTCGAAGCGAATGGAGGACAGATAATAGGGGGTGTAAGCGCTAAATTGAATTACCTCGTAGTCGGTGAAGATGCTGGCAGTAAATTGGAGAAAGCAAAGAAAATTAACTCTGTAAAGATCATATCAGAAGCAGAGTTCCTTAAGATGACCGGGAAAAAATAAATGGCCGGGGTATACAAATGCTCTACCTTAGTATGCTCTCTCCTCAGTCCGGCAACTACTGATCTACTCTTTGTTTATTGCATCCTGTACCTGATTAAAAAAATAATTTATGATCAGGAAATTGACCAATGAAACCTGGAAGGCATTGACCTTCTCCGGGTGGAAGCAATTACGCAACCGCTATGGCGTTTCTTCGCACGGCAGGATCGCCAGTTATAAAAAAGATGTACTGGCAGACGGAAAATTATTGAGTGGCTCTTTAACTACAGGTTACCGGACACTCAACCTCCACAGGCCCGATGATAAAGGGACCTTATATATACACCGCGAGATCGCAAAATTGTTCCTGAGAAAAAGAATGGCCGGGCAGAAGTATGTCATTCACCGGAATCATAATAAACTGGATAATACGGTAAAAAATCTTCAATGGGCCACACTGGAGCAAATGATACAGCACCAGCAGCATAGTCCGGCTAAGATCGCTTATAAAGAAAAACAAGCCAATAAAACCGAGGGATTAAAACTAACAGCGGTACAGGTAAAGAAGATCAAAACCATTCTGAACAGCCCGAACAGGAATATTACTATCAAAAAACTGTCACAGCAATACAGCGTAAGCGAGATGACCATGTACCGGATCAAAAGCGGGGAGAACTGGGCAAGAATAAAATAGCTTATAGTTTGTAGTTAGTAGTTTGTAGTTATCGTGAAATGCGCAGCTTTACTATCTTTAGCAAAACACGATATGCTGCAGAGTTCTACTATCAAATTCCTCAAAGACCTTAAGAAGAATAATAATAAACCCTGGTTCGAAAAGAACCGGCCGCAATACGATGCTGCCAAAGCAGATTTCGCTGGCTTTGTTCAACAGGTGATCAATAAACACAGTAAAAATGATCCCTCTCTAAAATCAATAGTTGCGAAAGATTGCCTGTTCCGTATCAACCGTGATGTCCGTTTTTCAAAAGATAAATCTCCGTACAAAACAAATATGGGAGCGTATATCAATCGCGGTGGAAAGAAATCGGTGTTTGGTGGTTATTATTTCCATTGCGAGCCCGGCCGGGCTTTTACCGGCGGAGGTTTGTGGATGCCCATACCACCCGAATTAAATAAGGTCAGGCAGGAGATCGATTACAATTTCGCCGACTTCAAAAAAATAATCAGTGCAAAAAAATTCAAATCAGTTTATAAAGATCTTTCCCGGGATGCTGAATATGTTCTTACAAGGGTTCCGAAAGGTTATGAAGTATCTAATCCTGCAGCCGACTATTTAAAACTTAAAAGTTTTGTTGCCCTGGTTTCATTGAAAGACACCGATCTTACAGCAAAAGATCTTGTCAAGAGAACAGTAACTGCCTTTGAAGCACTGCAGCCATTACTCAGCTTTATCAATGAATCAATCTCTTAGGCGGGCCTGTATAGGAGTTTTACTATTAAATAAACTTGATTCACATTTTTATAACTATCATTCTTGTCAAAGGGCTTGTGACTTCTGACAATGCTGTCTATTTTGTTCCCGTAAAACAACCCTGATGAAAACAATTGTACTCCCTTTCCTGCTATTATTCGTTTTGGTCACTTCCTGTAGCCGCAA
The DNA here is from genome assembly GCA_035526625.1 of Chitinophagaceae bacterium. Classification (GTDB taxonomy): domain Bacteria; phylum Bacteroidota; class Bacteroidia; order Chitinophagales; family Chitinophagaceae; genus JJ008. The sequence continues at coordinate 10,855 of DATLCB010000098.1, read as the reverse complement.
TCGCATCCCTTCAGCCGTATATCAAAAAACAGCAAAGCACAGGATCATTGCTGTACTACCAGCCGAAATGATCTATACGGGCACTGCTCCTAAAAATGCAAAAGCGGAAGACCTGTCAAAGATGGAAGAATCGGAAAGCAGGATATTCCAGCAATTCCTTCATGATAATATTCTTCAGAATGGGAACAATGGCAAATATGCTTTAAGCGTGAGTGTACAGAATTATACCAATACACTCCAACTGCTGACCGAAAATAATATTTCTCTCCAGGATTCATGGCACAAATCAGACGAAGAACTGTGCAAGATCCTGAAAGTGGATGCGCTTATCCGGATGAAGATCCAGAAAAAAAGATATATGAGCGACGGTGCATCGATGGGGATCGATTATGGCCGCCAGGTACTGGGTGCCGTACTAAAAAGAAATGTATATGCACCCAGCAAGACCAATGACATCTTCGCTTCCTGCAGCATTGTCAGCAATGGCGAAACAGTTTGGAATGACAATTACCGGAGAGCAACAGACTGGGATACACCAACAGATCTTGTGGTAAATAATATAACAGAGAATTTTGCTTATCACATCCCTTACAGGCAAAGACAATAACAGTGAGAAGGGGTGGCAAGTGGCAAGCTACGGGCTTTTAAGAAAATAAATTTTTCGCAAGCAAATACTCCGCTATTTGCACTGCATTCGTTGCCGCACCTTTTCTAAGGTTATCTGAAACCACCCACATATTAAGTGTATTGGGTTGCGACTCGTCCCTGCGTAATCTTCCTACGAACACTTCATCTCTTTCATGTGCATCCATTGGCATGGGGTACTGTTGCGTTGAAGGATCATCAACCACGATCACGCCGGGAGAAGACTGAAGGATGGATCTTACTTCCGACAGATCAAAATCCTTTGCAAACTCTACATTCACCGCCTCACTATGACCACCGATCACCGGGATACGAACCGTAGTGGCTGTTACCCTGATCGAATCATCCCTCATGATCTTACAGGTTTCCTTCACCATTTTCATTTCTTCTTTAGTGTAACCGTTATCGAGGAACACATCTATTTGCGGGATCGCATTGAGATCGATGGGATATTTATAAGCCATCGGGTATTCAGCATTCTCTCCTTTTACCTGCTTGTTTCTCTCACCAACTAACTGGTCCACGGCTTTCACCCCCGTTCCTGTCACACTCTGGTAAGTGCTCACTACAATTCTTTTAATGCCATATTTTTTATGCAGCGGGTTCAATGCCATTACCATCTGAATGGTAGAACAATTAGGATTGGCGATGATCTTATCCTTCGCTGTCAATATATCTGCATTGATCTCTGGGACTACCAAAGGTTTTGAAGGGTCCATTCTCCAGGCCGAAGAATTATCGATAACAGTTATCCCTGCTTCGGCAAATTTGGGGGCCCACTCCAGCGACGTACTGCCGCCGGCAGAAAAAATAGCTACCGCAGGTTTTGCGGCAATGGCATCTGTCATGCTCACGACGTTGTATTTTTTCCCTTTGAACAATATTTCTTTTCCAACAGATCTTTCCGATGCTACCGGTATCAATTCTGTAACAGGGAATTTTCTTTCTGCCAGTACCTGCATCATTTTTGTGCCAACCAATCCGGTGGCGCCTACAACTGCTACTTTCATTTTTTTTATTTTATACTGCTACTTCTCAGACGGGAACCGTCAGACAAGTAAAAGGCCTTCCATTCTGGAAGGCCTGCTAAACTTTTATGTTGCTAATACATAACGCTGCAAACCTTCAGATGAAGTGCTTCTTGTTGCGTTTTGTATGTTCCATTATCATTATAGTACGCAAAAATAAGGACAGGAGATAATCAACCCAAAAATTCGTTTTTCTCCCCTTCCAGTTTCGCCTTTTATGAACAGCTTTGTTTTCCCTAAAATTATGAAAAGGTGAAAACGTTGCTCCTGCTCTTTTTGTTGCCTGCTTACTTATATGCTCAAAACAGGTACGATGTAGTGATCGATGAGATAATGGCAGATCCCACACCACAGATCGGATTACCTAATAATGAATGGCTGGAGTTAAAGAATACAACAGCGGTTCCGATAAATCTCCAGAACTGGCGGATCGGTGATGCCACAGGGCAGAGTGGCCCTATGCCCAATTTTATTTTGCAACCCGATAGCCTTGTGATCGTATGCACAGGAAGTGCGGTAGCAGCTATGTCGGCTTTCGGCACAACCATCTCTGTTACCAGCTTTCCTTCTTTGGATAATGATGGAGAATTGTTATTCCTGCGTGCAGCAAATGGAAGAACTATCCATGCCGTGAACTACTCGTTGCACTGGTACCAGAATGAAGTAAAAAAAGATGGTGGATGGACATTGGAAATGATCGATCCTAAAAGTCCTTGCGCTGGAGGTAGTAATTGGAAAGCAAGTATAAATGTAACCGGGGGTACCCCGGGCAAAAAAAATTCGATCGACGCGGTTAATAGTGATATCCTGGCCCCACTATTAAAAAGAGCTTATACAACAGACAACAGCACGATCATCCTTGTCTATGATGAACCAGTAGATAGCCTCCCAGGGGCAACATTGGGAAACTATACAATTGACGGGGGCCTGACATTGACCAGTGCTGCAGGCATTGCGCCTTTGTTCAACCTGGTGCAATTAAGAACCAGCTCTCCACTGCTTCCCAATACAGTTTATACAATCACGGCAACTAATGTAAAGGATTGTAAGAATAACCATATAGGTACTGCTAATACGGCACGAGTTGGTTTACCAGTTGAAGCAGAGTCCGGTGAATGGATCATCAACGAGATATTATTCGATCCCAGGTCCAATGCATTCGATTATGTGGAGTTCTATAATAACAGCAACAAGATCTTTGATGCTTCAAAACTGTATATCGCCAACCGGAACAGCAGCGGCCAGATCAGCTCTATCAAAGTATTAAGCGCTGATCCTTTTTATGTCTTCCCGGGCGATCATATAGTAGAAACGGAAGATGCAGACAACCTGGCCATGCAATACCTGGTCAAAAACCCGGATAATGTACTGGTCATTCCTTCTCCCCCTTCCTTTTCAGATGATGAAGGCAGCGTGATCGCCCTGAATTTCCAGGGAAATGTAGTGGATGAAGTAAGATACAAAGATGACTGGCATTTTAAACTGATCGATAACGATGAAGGTGTTTCGCTGGAAAGGGTTGATCCTGCCGGTCCCTCGCAAGATCCCCCCAACTGGCATAGCGCTGCATCCACTGCGGGTTATGGAACGCCAACCAATAAAAATTCGCAGTATAAACTATTGAATGCTATCAATGCAAAGATCGGGATCCAGCCAAAGATCTTCTCTCCTGATAATGATGGCAAAGATGATATTGCAACTGTACAATATGTCGTAACGGAGCCAGGCTATATTGCTAATATTACCGTTTTCGATGGGGCAGGAAGACCCGTCCGGAATTTAGTTCGCAATGGAACATTGGGATTAAATGGCTATTGGAACTGGGATGGTTTGGATGATAAAGGGAATAAATTGCCTGTTGGCGCTTATATTATTTATACGGAGATATTCAATCTCCAGGGAAAAAAGTCTTCATTCAAAAACACTATAGTGCTTGCGAGGAAATTATAGGGCCTAACCGCAAAGGCGCAATAACGCCAGGTTCGCTACGATCTCTTCGCGTTACTTTGCGACTTAGCGACTTAGCGGTTAAATCAGCTCGATCTCAAAACTCACCAGATCTTTGAACTGCCGAATACGACTAACGATATCAGCCTGTGTTATCTCTTTCAATCTTGTTGGTCCGAATTTCTCTACACAATAACTGGCCATTGCCGAACCTACAATGATCGCCCGCTTCATATTTTCAAAAGATATATCGCCTGTCCTTGCGAGATGACCCATAAAACCGCCTGCGAATGTATCGCCGGCCCCTGTTGGATCAAAGACTTCTTCTAATGGTAATGCCGGTGCGAAGAACACACTGTCCTTATCAAATAATAAAGCGCCATGCTCGCCTTTTTTAATGATCAGGTATTTTGGACCCATGGTAAGGATGGCTTTGGCGGCTTTCACCAGCGAAAATTGTCCCGTCAATTGTCTTGCTTCCGCATCATTCACCAGGAGCATATCCACATGCATCATTACTTCTCTCAAGTCGTCCATAGCGATCTCCATCCAGAAATTCATCGTATCCATAACGATCAGCTTAGGTCTTTCCTTCAGCTGTTGTATCACACTTAACTGGATATTGGGAGAAAGGTTACCAAGCATTAAAAACTCAGCACCCTGGTAACTGTCCGGTACCTTAGGATTGAAATCAGCCAGTACATTCAGGTCTGTAACCAAAGTGTCCCGGCTGTTCATGTCCTCGTGGTAACGGCCACTCCAGAAAAATGATTTTTTACCGGGTACGATCTCTACTCCCTCCAACTGCACACCCCTTTTTTTCAGTTCCGCCATTTCCTCCTTCGGAAAATCATCACCCACGATGGATATCTGTTGTACGGGTTTAATAAAATTGCTTGCAGCATAAGCTACATACAGGGCAGAACCGCCAACGATCTGATCCGTTTTGCCAAAAGGGGTTTCTATTGCATCAAATGCCATTGTACCAACGGTGATGAGAGACATATTTTATAGTTGAAAAGTTTTATTATCGGGTCAAACTGGTCAAATTAGGCATAAAAGTCAGGCTCAATGAGTTTTCGCTATGACAGGTTTGACTTCTATGACTTATTTTACCTATTGACTTACTGACTTTTTCCAGCGTGCAAACCTACATAAATTAAGTACTCATTAGACATCGAATAACCAATTCCAAATTCCTCATTCCCGTTTATCTTTGAGAAATGGCTAAAGCAAGCAGGAAAAAAGCCTCTAAAAAAGAGCTGATCATACTTCGGGCGTCGGGGATGTTCCGGCAAAAGGGTTTCCCTGCTACTTCCATGCGTGACCTGGCAGAAGCCGTAGGGATCGAAGCTGCGAGCTTGTATAATCATATTCAATCCAAATCGGAGATATTGCAGGAGATCATTTTCCGGACGGCCAATGATTGCAATGTCCATTTAGAGAACATTGACAACGCCCACCTTAATAATATTCAGAAGATCGAATCATTGATCCGTTTCCATGTACAGATGATGTTGAACCGGTTCAATGATTATTATGTGATGGTCAATGAATGGATACACCTGTCAGAGCCCTACCATACTACTTTTACGACACAGCGTCGCAACTATGTTCAGAAAATGGAAGCTATCATCGAGGACGGCGTCCGCCAGAAAGAAATGAAACCCGTACTTCCTTATGTAGCCATGCTGACGATATTGTCATCAGTACGCGGCTTGGAATTCTGGCACCGCAGCGGTAAAAAAGTGTCCATGCAAATTATGGAAGATAATATGGTGAATCATTTAATAGGAGGATTAAAAAAGAACTAGAGTATGTCCATCCATTTTCATCGGCTTACCATTAAAGACATCAAAAAAGAAACCCCTGATTGCGTTTCCATCACTTTCGAGATCCCCGATGAATTGAAGGCGACCTTTAATTATAAACAGGGTCAGAGTCTTACTATGCGCACGCACCTGGATAAGGAAGAAATTCGCCGCACCTATTCCATTTGCTCCAGCCCTTTAGATAACGAATGGAGGGTGGCTGTGAAAAAAGTTGAAGGTGGCCTGTTCTCGGGTTTTGCCAATGATCAGCTTAAAAAGGGTGATGTGCTGGAAGTGATGGAGCCTGTTGGAAAGTTTTATACCGAACTCAACCCTGCGCATAAAAAAAATTACCTGGCCATCGCTGCAGGTAGTGGGATCACTCCCGTTCTTTCTATAATTAAAACGACCCTGCGCAGCGAGCCCCGAAGCGATTTTACGCTAGTGTATGGCAACAAGAGCCGTAGTTCCATTATCTTCTTTGAAGAATTGGAAGGACTAAAGAATAAATACCTGGAACGCTTTCGTTTCATCAATATACTGAGCCGCGAGCGGACAGATTCCGCGATCAATTTCGGAAGGATTAATGCGGAGAAGTTGAATGAGTTGGTAAAACTCGTTGATTATACTTCTTATGATGAGATATTCATCTGCGGACCGGAAGAAATGATCTTTACAACAAAAGATTTTCTGAAGTCAAAGGGAATTGATAAAAAGAAGATCCATTTCGAGTTGTTCACCTCTCCGGGGCAGGGAAAAACATCAAACGTCAAACGTCAAACACTGAAAATCGAGGGTGGCCCAAAGAGTAAGATCACGGTGAAAGTGGATGGAAGAAGTTTTGATTTTGATCTGTCTCTCACTGGTGATACAACTATCCTTGACGCTGCTTTGAAAGAAGGAGCGGACCTGCCCTATGCCTGTAAAGGGGGGATGTGCTGCACCTGCAAAGCCAAACTCCTCGAAGGAGAAGTTAGCATGGATGTGCATTGGGGACTCGAGGAAGAAGAAGTGGAACAGGGTTATATACTAACCTGCCAGAGCCATCCTAAAACGGAAAAAGTGGTAGTAGATTTTGATGTGAAGTAAGTCGCAGGTCGTTACAAACAAAATAAACTCCCGGGAAGCAAATACGCTTCTATAATAATTGCCTGTAAAAAATACCAGGACCTTTTAGTAAAAAGCATGTTATAATTCCTGCAAGCCTACCCGGTTCCTTGCTCAAACAGCCGTTAGTTTGACTAATTTTGTAACAAACCAGTTTAGAATGTCTGTACACGAATTTGAAAAAAACTTTCAGCAAAAAATCGATGAGGAAGTAAGGATCGAACCGAAAGATTGGATGCCGGAAGCTTATCGTAAGACGAATTTGCGCCAGATCAGCCAGCATGCGCACAGCGAGATCGTAGGCATGCTACCCGAAGGCAACTGGATATCAAGAGCTCCGTCTTTAAAAAGAAAAGCTATACTTATCGCCAAAGTGCAGGACGAAGCCGGCCATGGATTGTACCTGTACTCTGCTGCCGAAACATTGGGGATGGAACGGGAAGAAATGATCAATGACCTGCATAGTGGCAAAGCAAAATATTCTTCCATTTTCAATTACCCCACTATCTCGTGGGCCGATATGGGCGCTATTGGGTGGCTTGTCGATGGCGCTGCTATCATGAACCAGGTGATGCTGACAAGAACTTCCTATGGTCCTTATGCAAGAGCAATGGTGAGGATCTGCAAAGAAGAGAGTTTTCACCAGCGACAGGGTTTTGAAACATTGTTGGTATTAAGTAAGGGGACAGCAGAACAAAAAGAAATGTGCCAGGACGCCATCAACCGGTGGTGGTGGCCCAGTTTGATGATGTTTGGTCCGAAAGACAGCGAAAGCACCAACAGTGATCAAAGTATGAAATGGAAGATCAAAAGAAAAACGAATGATGAGTTAAGGCAAAGCTTTATCGATATGTGCGTCGCACAGGTAAAAGTGTTAGGCATGACCTTACCCGATCCCGACCTTAAATGGAATGAAAAAAGAAAACATTATGATTTCGGTGAGATCAACTGGGATGAGTTCTGGAACGTAGTGAAAGGAAATGGGCCTTGTAATAAACAAAGACTGGAAGCAAGAAGAAAAGCATGGGAGGAAGGAGAATGGGTGAGAGAAGCTGCTGCAGCGCATGCTGCAAAAAGAAAGGCCTCCCCAAACCCCTCCGAAGGAGGGGCTTTAAGAGTCGCTTAAAAAGGTAAAAACTATTTAATTATGGTGACTAGTTTTTTAAAAAAATATTATTACGGTGACATTCCCGATGAGAAGGGAGGTAGCGACTTAAAAGAATCAAGGAACACCCTTTCGGGTTCGCAAGCGGAGCGAAGTGAAGGAACGAAGTTCGGGGGGGGCGGACATGACTGGCCCCTATGGGAAGTTTTTATCCGCAGCAAAAATGGCCTCGACCATAAGCATGCGGGCAGTCTTCATGCGGCCGATGCGCAGATGGCGATCGAGAATGCAAGGGATGTTTATACCCGGAGAATGGAAGGTATTAGTATCTGGGTAGTTGAAAGCAAGCATATCATTGCCTCCAATCCTGAAGAAGCAGGAGAATTATATGAGCCGGCTATTGATAAGATATACCGGCATCCTACTTTTTATGAGTTGCCGGATGAAGTGAACCACATGTAATTTTAGATTTTAAATTTTGGATGGTAGATTTTTATATCTCTAATGATCGACTATACCTTACATCTTGCTGATACTACACTGATCCTGGCACAACGGAATGCGGAATGGTGCGGTCATGGACCCATACTCGAACAGGATATCGCCATTACCAATATCTCTCTTGACCTGTTGGGACAATCCAGGAATTTCTATCAATACGCAGCTCAACTGATAAATGATTCTTCCAAATCATCCGGATCTAATGCCCTTCCTTCGGAGGGGTTGGGGGAGGTCACTGAGGATTCACTGGCCTATCTCCGGAAAGAAAGAGAGTTCAAAAATCTTTTGCTGGTTGAACAACCAAACGGAGATTGGGGACAAACAATCCTTCGTCAATATTTATATAGTCAATTTCAATACCTCCTGTATAGTGAATTGCAAGGACAGAAAGATCAACAGTTAGCCGCAATTGCCGCGAAGGCACTCAAAGAAACAGCTTACCATGTCCGCTGGAGCAGTGAATGGGTAATCCGCCTGGGAGATGGAACGAAAGAAAGTCATGATCGTATGTTAAAAGCTGTTGATGAGCTATGGAGATACACCGGTGAAATGTTTATTCCCGCCTCTTATGAAAAAGAAATGAATATTGATCTTAATAAGATAAGAGAAGAGTGGAATAAGAAAGTGAACGACATCTTTACTGAGGCTTCCATGATCCCCCCTTCGGGGAGCGGGGGTGCTGGATTCATGCAAAGCGGAGGTAAAGTAGGAAAGCATACGGAACATCTGGGTTATATATTAACTGAGTTACAGTACCTGCAAAGAGTTTACCCTGGTGCGCAATGGTAAATACTGTCATCATATCGAAAGAAGAGATTTATTCCGTGCTGGAGACAGTTACCGACCCCGAAGTGCCTGCGCTTACCATTACTGACCTCGGTATCGTAAGAGATGTAATAATAAATGGAGACGAGATAGCAGTGGTCATCACTCCTACTTATTCAGGCTGTCCTGCCATGGATATGATCGCTTCAAATATTAAACTCGCTTTGTTAGAACAAGGTTATAAGAATATAAAGGTCACTTCTGTATTGTCTCCTGTATGGACAACCGATTGGATGAGTGAGGAGGGCAAAAGAAAACTGAAAGAATTCGGGATCGCTCCGCCTAATCCAAAGCAACAGGTTTGCCGGCAGGAACTATTTGCCGCTGCGGAAGCTGTGCAATGTCCGCATTGTAATTCTTACCACACGCACCGGGTCAGCGAATTCGGGAGCACCGCCTGCAAGGCATTGTACCAGTGTGATGATTGCAGGGAACCCTTTGATTATTTCAAATGTCATTAGCCCCCGGAATATTTACCTTCGCATAAATAAGTTTTCATGCCCTCTATTCTTTTCGAAATAAAAGATTCGATAGGTTTTATCACGCTGAATCGCCCGGAGAAATTCAATTCATTTAACCGCGAAATGGCTTTAGAAATGCAAACAGTGCTGGACGACTGTAAAGCTTCCGCCGTCCGCTGCGTTTATATTACGGGCAATGGAAAAGCTTTTAGCGCCGGCCAGGATATCAGCGAGTTGGTAGGAGAAAATAAGATGGAGATCAGGGAGATCCTTTCCCAACATTACAATCCCATCGTTACACGGATAAGGAAATTGGAAAAGCCGGTGGTAGCCGCAGTAAATGGCGTTGCCGCAGGAGCCGGTGCGAATATGGCATTGTGCTGTGATATCGTTGTGGCGGCTGAGTCTGCTTCTTTCCTGCAAGCTTTCAGTAAGATCGGTTTGATACCAGATAGTGGTGGCACTTTTACGCTGCCCAGGCTGATCGGCTGGCAAAAAGCATCAGCACTGGCAATGCTTGGGGAAAAAGTAATGGCCGCGGATGCAGAAAAGATGGGGATGATCTATAAAATGTTCCCGGACGCAGCATTTGCTGAGAATGCGATACTGATCGCACATTATTTGGCTAAGATGCCAACAAAAGGCCTGGCTTATACCAAATTATTGCTGAACAATTCATTTTTTAATTCCTGGGAAGAGCAGTTGCAGGATGAGGATGTTTTTCAGCAGCGCTGTGCGAGAACGGCTGATTACAATGAAGGCATCAACGCCTTTCTCGAAAAAAGACAACCGGTTTTTAAAGGAGAATAATTCATGGCAACTGAAAAAGATATACTGGCCCGCCAGGTTGTTTCGCACATGATGGAGCATGACCTGTTCAGCCAATGGCTCGGTATTGAAGTACTGGAAATAAAAGAAGGGTACAGCTGTATCAGAATGTCCGTGAGGAAAGAAATGATCAATGGATTTGGGATCGTGCATGGAGGTATTGCTTTCTCGCTGGCAGACAGCGCTTTTGCTTTCGCCTGTAATAACAGGAATGTATTATCGGTAGCTCTCGATACATCGATCAATTTTCTTAAACCCGTTCATGTGGGTGATGTGCTGACAGCAGAAGCTAAAGAATTACATAATGGAAAGTCAACGGGCTTGTATCATATCAGCATAACCAATCAAAACGATCATGAAGTAGCAATCTTCAAAGGTTTATGTTACAGGACCACCCGATCACTGATGACCTTATGAAAAAATTAATATTATCAATGGCTGTTCTATGATCTACCGGTTCAATGGCTACAAGCCTGTCGTACATAAGTCCTCATTTGTTCACCCACAGGCTTCAGTAACGGGTAATGTGGTCATTGGAAAAAAATGCTATATCGGACCGGGAGCGGCGTTGAGAGGAGATTGGGGAGAGATCATCAT
>DATLCB010000097.1:0-16645 GCA_035526625.1 Chitinophagaceae bacterium | reverse complement strand
GTAGAAAAAATAAAAAAAGTATTATGCAATTATCAAAAAACGCTCTTGGGCAAATTGCAACTCAACCGGGATTAGAGGTACCGGGCTCAACTTTATTTGAACTACCTGAGAAGGTTTTGCAGTTCGGTACCGGCGTACTTTTAAGAGCGCTGCCTGATTATTTTATTGATAAAGCCAATAAGCAGGGCCTTTTTAATGGCCGTATCGTGATCGTAAAATCGACCGACAGCGACAGCAGCGCTTTTAATACACAGGATGGGCTATATACGGTATGTGTAAAAGGTATGGAGAATGGCAAAACCGTACAGGAGAATATTATCAATGCTTCTGTTAGCAGGGTACTTGCCGCCCGCACCGAATGGCCCCGCATTCTTGAGTGTGCACATAATCCTGAAATGAAGATCATCATCTCCAATACCACGGAAGTGGGGATCCAATTAACAGATGATAATATCAACAATGAACCGCCGGTTTCCTTCCCGGGAAAACTGCTGGCCTTCTTATATGAACGCTTCAAAGCTTTTAATGGCAGCAAAGAAAGCGGCATGGTGATCATTCCTACAGAACTGATCACCGATAACGGAACAAAACTGGAGAGTATTGTATTCGAGCTCGCTCACCGGAATGGACTTGATTTCAAATTCATCGAATGGCTGGAGAGTCAAAATGTATTTTGCAATTCACTCGTAGATCGTATCGTACCCGGCAAACCTAATGCCGATGAAATGAAAAAACTGGAAGCTTCACTGGGATATGAGGACGAATTGCTGACCATGAGTGAAGTATTCCGTCTTTGGGCTATCGAGGGCAACGAAAGAGTGAAAAATGTCCTGTCATTCGCCAAAGCTGACCCGGGTGTAGTAATAGCGCCGGATATCAATTTATTCAAAGAACTCAAACTTCGTTTGCTGAATGGCACGCATACTTTTAATTGCGGTCTTGCTTATTTATCCGGTTTTGAGATCACCCGCGAGGCAGTGATGGATGCTACATTCGGCAAGTTTGCCAGGAACCTGATGGCCGAGATCGCCAAAGCTATCCCTTACGAAATTGATGATAAGGTGAAAACCGATTTTGCGGGGCGTGTATTCGAACGTTTCTGCAATCCTTTTATCGATCACCAATGGCAAAGCATCACCGTACAGAATACCTCTAAAATGAAAATGAGGAATATACCCCTGCTGGTCCGGCATTACGAGTTAAACAATACAGCGCCGGCATATATGGCAACAGGTTTTGCCGGTTTCCTCCAATACATGAAGGTCACGCGCAAGGATGGTAATAAATATTATGGTGAAAGGAACGGTGCGGAATACGAAATAAAAGATGATTCAGCAGCTTTTTTCCAGGAAGCCTGGATGAATAGCTCACCCGCGAAGTTAGCTGAACAGGTAATGCAAAATGAAGAGCTGTGGGGAACTGATCTTACAAAGCTTACCGGCTTTCTACAGGCGGTGCAGGAGCAATTGCAGGAGTTTGCTATCAAAGGAGTTTTAGCAACCATTGCTCAACTGGAAAATAAAAAAGTAGCGGTTTAATGAAGCACCGGGTTTTAAAGGTCCACAGCAAGGACAATGTGATCGTGGCGCTTGCCAATCTTTCAAAAGGAGAAACCATCTCTTTTGAAGGCAACGACCATGTATTGCAGGAAGACATTCCCGCCAAACATAAATTTTTCATGCAGGATATGGGACCGGGTGATGAAGTTATCATGTATGGCGTATTGGTAGGCAAGGCACAAAAGACCATTGCTAAAGGCAGCCGCATGACAACAGAGAATATTAAACATGCTGCTGATCCGTACGATTATCGCCATGCAAGATTTGAATGGCCGGCGCCGGATGTTTCTAAATTCAAGGGAAGGACATTCAACGGTTATCATCGAAGCGACGGACGGGTAGGTACGGCTAATTACTGGTTGTTTATTCCCACGGTTTTCTGTGAGAACAGGAATTTAGATGTGATCCGTGAAGCGATGCATAATGAATTGGGTTATGCGGTGACGGATAAATACAAACAATACACTAACCAGCTTGTCGATGCGTATAAAAAAGGAGAACAACTTGAAATCATCGACCTCTCCCCTTCTTCAAACGGTCAGCATCGCATGTTTAAAAATGTAGATGGAATAAAATTTTTGAATCACCAGGGTGGTTGTGGCGGCATACGACAAGATGCAGCGGTTTTAAGTAAGCTGCTTGCCGCCTATGCCGATCATCCCAATGTGGGTGGAGTAACGGTGTTGAGTTTGGGTTGCCAGAACCTGCAGGTGCAAGACTTCAAAGATGATCTTAAACTACATAACCCGGATTTTGATAAACCCCTTTTCATATTCGAGCAACAACAATCGCAAAGCGAAGAACAACTGATCGCAGATGCTATCCGGCAAACCTTTGAAGGCTTGATCGAAATAAATAAACAGGAAAGAAAACCAGCTACGCTGGATAATTTATGTATCGGTGTAAAATGTGGCGGCAGCGATGGTTTCAGCGGCATATCCGCGAATCCTTCTGTTGGATATTGCTCGGACCTTGTTGTTGCGCTTGGTGGTAAGGTGTTGCTCGCGGAGTTCCCTGAGCTATGTGGTGTGGAGCAAGAGCTCATCGACCGTTCAGTGAATGAACAAACGGCCCGCAAGTTCATGAAGCTGATGAAAAGTTATGATAAGATCGTTACGGATGCCGGCTCGAGCTTTTCCATGAATCCTTCCCCGGGAAATATAAAAGACGGGTTGATCACGGATGCAATAAAAAGTGCGGGCGCCGCGAAGAAAGGCGGCACCTCTCCTGTTGTCGATGTGCTGGATTATACAGAACCTGCAACAAAGCCTGGTTTGAATTTGGTTTGCACACCTGGCAATGATGTAGAAGCTACAACAGGCAAAGCGGCCAGCGGCGCTACCCTGATATTATTTACTACAGGCCTGGGCACGCCTACGGGTAACCCGGTTTGCCCCACGATCAAGGTATCTACGAACAGTAACCTCACTAAAAGAATGAATGATATCATAGATATTGATTGCGGCCCGGTGATCGAAGGCGAGAAGACCATTCAGCAAATGGGTGAAGAGATACTGGAATATTGTATCAAAGCGGCGAGTGGAGAAGTGATCCCGAAAGCTGTGCAGTTGAACCAGGATGATTTTATTCCGTGGAAACGAGGAGTCTCCTTGTAGAATCAGAAATAAGGAATAAGAAATCAGTAATCAGAAAGTAGCTCCGTAGGAGCGGTAGATTGGTAGAAATGAAAGATCGGAAATGAATAAAGCCCCGTAGGGGCGACATTTTTAATCAAGACCGAATCCAAAGATGAGGCCCCGATAGCTATCGGGAGTGACGCAAGGGACGATGCTATGAAAAACTGTAGCCAGGCTAGAAAATAATAAACCTCTATTATGAAAAAATTTCTTGGCAAAAATTTCCTGCTAAACAATGAGACGGCAGAGCAGTTGTACCACGATTATGCGAAAGAAATGCCCATCATTGATTACCACAATCACCTTCCTCCAAATGAAGTGGCGGAGGATAAGAATTTCGACAATATCACCCGGGTATGGCTCAATGGCGACCATTATAAATGGAGGGCCATGCGTACTAATGGCGTTGAGGAAGCCTATATTACCGGTGATAAAAGCGATTGGGAAAAATTCCGTGCCTGGTCGGCCACCGTACCTTATACATTGAGGAACCCGCTTTATCACTGGACGCATCTTGAACTGCAGCGCTACTTCGGTATCACCGAAATACTAAATGCGGATACAGCAAGGAAAGTGTATGATGAAACATCTTCACTTCTCCAAACAAAGGAATATAGTGTAAGGTGCCTGCTGGAAAAGATGAATGTCAATCTTATCTGTACCACCGATGACCCGGTAGATACACTTGAACACCATCAAAAGATCAGGGAAGATCGATGGAAAGTAAAAGTTTTGCCTGCTTTTCGACCGGATAAAGCGATGAATGTGGATGACGCAAATACATTTAATAATTATCTCACCACCCTGGAGAAAGCTTCCAATATCTCTATCAGTACTTATAATGATTATATAGCCGCTCTGCGGAAACGTCATGATTTCTTTGTCGCCAACCATTGCAGCGTAAGTGATCATGGCCTCGAAGAAATCTATGCAGAGGATTATACCGCTACCGAGATCGCCGGCATTTTTGCGAAGATCCGTTCGGGTGGCGCCTTATCGAGAGAAGAGAACCGGAAATTCAAATCGGCCATGCTGGTAAATTTTGCGGAATGGGATTGGGAGAAAGGTTTTGTACAGCAATATCATTTGGGCGCTCTACGAAACAATAACAGCCGCATGCTGCAGCAGCTTGGTCCCGACACCGGCTGGGATAGTATCGGGGATCTTTCACAGGCAAAAGCATTGGCCAAATTCCTTGACCGTCTTGACAGGAATAATACACTGGCCAAAACGATCATTTATAACCTGAATCCCGCGGACAATGAATTATTCGCTACGATGATCGGCAATTTCAATGATGGGACAGCAGCCGGCAAGATCCAATGGGGCTCTTCCTGGTGGTTCCTTGACCAGAAAGATGGCATGACGAAGCAAATAAATGCTTTGAGCAATATGGGACTGCTCAGCCGTTTTATTGGCATGCTGACAGACAGTCGCAGTTTTCTTTCCTTCCCAAGGCATGAATATTTCAGGCGATTGTTGTGTAACTTGTTTGGAGAGGAAATGGAGAACGGTGAATTACCCAACGACGTTGAGTGGGTAGGAAAGGTGATACAGGATATCTGCTACAATAACGCAAAAAATTATTTCAATTGGCAACACATAGAGGAGCCCGTTAAAACCACCAGCAAGATCTGATATGGAGATACGTTTTCAAAACAGCCCGGCAGAAACAGCGCAGATGGATACGGAACAACTCCGTAAAAATTTCCTGCTGCAAAATCTAATGCAGGATGATACGATCAATCTTATCTATTCGCATTATGACCGGATGATCATTGCTGGTGCCAGGCCCGTCAATAAGATATTACAGTTGCCCAACCATCCTGAATTAAGAGCTGAGTATTTTCTCGAAAGAAGGGAATTGGGTATCATCAATGTAGGTGGACCGGCTATCGTCATTGTGGAACAGAAAGAGTATGATCTGAACAAACTCGACTGTTTTTACCTGGGCAAAGGAACAAGAGATGTAAGTTTCAAAAGCCGGAATAAGAAAGATCCGGCGATCCTTTATATGTTATCGGCCCCTGCGCATCACAAATATCCAAACAGGCTGATGACAAAAGAAAAAGCATCTCCCGTGAACCTCGGTGAAGTTTCCACTTCCAATAAACGATCGATCTATAAATATATTCACCCTGGTGGTATCAAAAGTTGTCAACTGGTCATGGGGGTGACCGTATTAGAGACGGGCAGTGTCTGGAATTCCGTTCCGCCTCATACACATACGCGGAGAATGGAAGTGTATTTTTATTTTGATGTGCCGGAACAGCAAAAAATATTTCATTTCCTGGGTCAGCCACAGGAAACAAGACATATCGTGATAGGGAATCATGAAGCCGTTATATCTGCTCCCTGGAGCATGCATTTTGGTTGCGGCACTTCCAATTATGGTTTTATCTGGGGTATGGCGGGAGAAAATCAAACCTTTACAGATATGGACCCCGCTCCGATCGCCGAATTAAAATAACCCCCTCCCCTAAAGGGGAGTAATTAATGACTAATGACAGAGAATGCTTCCACAAATAACCCTTCGAATGGTCCGTATATAGGGTCATGGGTCTTTTGTTTTGGGGAGTTATTGCTAAGGATGTCGCCTGAGCTTAACAGGCAATGGATCCATGATGCAAGTATCCCTGTATATATCGGGGGCGCAGAACTGAATGTGGCCACAGCGCTCAGCAAATGGAATATACCCGCCCGGTATTGCACAGCTCTTCCTGATAATTATTTAAGCAAAGAGATCATACAGGAATTGGCTGCAAAAAAAATCGACACAAGTGCCATCCATTTATCCGGGCACAGGGTCGGCATTTATTATTTACCGCAGGGAACTGATCTGAAGAATGCAGGCGTTATTTATGACAGGGCCCACTCTTCGTTTGCGGAGTTGAAACCCGGGATGATCAACTGGGATAAGGCATTGAAAGATTGCAGTTGGTTCCATTTCAGTGCCATCAGCCCGGCTTTGAATGAAAATAGTGTAGCTGTTTGTAGAGAAGCGCTGGAAGCTGCTTCTGCTAAAGGACTGACCATATCTGTTGACCTTAACTACCGGGCCAAACTCTGGCAATACGGAAAGCAACCTGTTGATGTAATGCCTGAGCTGTTGGAATATTGTGATGTGGTAATGGGAAATATCTGGGCTGCAGAAAGCCTGCTCGGCATTCCTTCCTCTATAAAAGATAGTAAGGGAAAGACCAGGGATGAGCTGATACAGGCAGCAGCGAAGAGCATGAAAGCTATTCATCTTGCTTATCCAAAGCTGCAAAGCATTGCCTATACCTTTCGCCTGGATGAAACTTATTTTGCAGTTTTACAGCATGGCCCGGACATGCCGATATCCAAAGAATTTCCCTTGCTCCATATTGCCGATAAAGTAGGGAGCGGTGATTGTTTTATGGGAGGGCTGATCTACGGGTTGTATAATAAAAACACCCCGCAGGCTGTGATCGACTTTGCAGCAGCAGCAGCAGTCGGTAAGATGAAAGAGACAGGTGATGCAACTGATCAAAGTATTGAGACCGTATTAAAAACAGTGAACGAAGAATGGAAAGCCACGAAACTATAATCAAGCAACTCAAACAACAGGGTATTTTGCCCTTGTTCTATAATAGTGATCCGGCGGTGTGCCTCGAAATCACCAAAGCCCTATATGCAGCCGGTATCCGTTCCATTGAATTTACGAACCGCGGCGAAGCTGCGATTTCTAATTTCACAGCATTGGTTGCCGAAAGGAATAAAAGCATGAAGGACCTCTTGCTGGCAGTGGGGACGATCCGGACCGGGGAGCAAGCGAATCAATTCAGGAAGGCAGGCGCGGACTATCTCATCAGCCCGGTTTTCGATAAAGAAGTTTGTGATGCGGCATATATCAATAAAATACTCTGGATACCTGGCTGTATGACGCCTACAGAGATCCATGTGGCAGAGAATGCGGGATGCAAAGTGGTAAAACTTTTTCCTGGGAATGTGCTGGGGCCTTCTTTTGTTTCAGGGATCAAAGAACTTTTCCCGGCTGTTGACTTTATGCCTACTGGCGGTGTGGAAACAACAAAAGAAAACCTGCAAGCCTGGTTTGAAGCAGGCGTTTGTGCCGTTGGTATGGGCAGCAAACTTATCAGCAAGAAACTGATGGAAGCAAAGGAATATTCAACGATTGAAACTGCAACGAAAAAAGTATTGGAACTCTTTGCCTCGATAAAAAATAACATCGATTAATACTTGCCATTATGACTACCCAGGAAAGGATAGGAAAATACCGGTGGACGATCTGTGGCCTGATCTTTTTTGCCACAACGATCAACTATATCGACCGTAATGTGATCAGTTTCATGAAGTCCACTTTTACAAAGGATATGGGCTGGACTGATGGTGATTATGCCAACGTGGAGATCACTTTCAAACTGTTTTATGCCATCGGTATGCTATTCGCCGGGAGGATCATTGACAAACTTGGCACCAAGATCGGTTACGGCCTCTTCACGCTCCTCTGGAGTATTGCCGGTGTGTGTACGGCTTTTGTAAGTTCAGTAATGGGTTTCCAGGTGGTGCGGGGATTTCTCGGGCTCACCGAATCGGGCAACTTTCCCGGCGCCATTAAAACGGTGGCGGAATGGTTCCCTAAAAAAGAAAGAGCGCTCGCCACCGGGATATTTAATTCCGGCGCTAATATCGGTGCTATTGTCACTCCACTAACCATTCCTTTTATCATCGAGAACTGGCATTGGCAATGGGCATTCATCATTACTGGTTTATTAGGATTTGTCTGGATCATTTTCTGGTTCCTTTTTTACGAGATCCCGCAAAGGCATAAAAAAGTTAAGCCCGCAGAACTGACTTTTATCCAAAGCGACAAAGATGAGACACAGGACCTCAATGATAATGGTCCCAAACTGAGCTGGTGGAGATTACTTACTTATAAACAAACCTGGGCATTTGCTATAGGCAAATTATTGACCGATCCTATCTGGTGGTTCTATTTATTCTGGCTGCCTGATTTCTTTGAAAGTGTTTATAAAATAAAATTAACGGCGGCGAGCTGGCCGGTGGCTGCAGTATATGTCATTTCCACGTTCGGTAGTGTTGGTGGCGGATGGTTGCCAATGTATTTGATCAAAAAGGGATGGCCGGTTTATAAGGCAAGAAAAGTTTCGATGTTGATCTATGCATTCTGTGTGTTCCCGATCATCTTCGCTCTTATACTTGGTAAAATAAACATGTGGCTGGCTGTATTGGTCATTGGTATTGCGGCCGCAGCGCACCAGGCATGGAGCGCCAATATTTTCACCACGGTGAGTGATATGTTCCCGAAAAAGTCAACAGCTTCTGTCACGGGTATTGGAGGCATGTTCGGTGGTTTGGGTGGCATCCTGCTTTCGCTGCTCGTACAAAAGCAACTTTTTGTTCATTACAGGGCCGCAGGAAATATTGAAGCTGCTTATTATATCATGTTTGCCGTTTGTGCTTCTGCTTATTTACTCGGCTGGGTGATCATGCACTTCCTTGTTCCTAAAATGAAAAGGATTGAAGTATAGGTGGTCCTGAGATTGATTAGAAGAGAAATAACTTCACCGCAAAGAAAGCCGCAATGGTACGCACAAAAACCCTGAGCGAATTTTTGCCCGTCCTGCCGATTAATTCTTTTAAATTGTATCCGCGATGACACTTCGTGAACACATAAAAAAGGATTTTGGGATTGATCTGCCTATAGCAGGGGGAAATGCAACTCCAGGGATAATCCTTTTGTAATTGAGCGAATCCCACCTAATGACCATGTGGGCATTGAATATAAACTACTTCAAATTCTGGGAAAAGCCAGGGCTATTGAATGGAAGATGATCGGCCAGGAGATGTTTCAGCACAATAGCCGCACAATAGATATGATAAAAATAGAGTCAAAAAAGGTATCCGATATAGAAGTTATCACCCAGGTGGAGAACTATTATTTTGATATTACAGACTGTATCGAAAGCGAGGCTTCTTCCTAAGCTGATGGAGTTAGCAGATTGAATTTATGGCCATCGAATCTACAAATCAAATCCAGTTATGCCTTTGTGCACGAGGCCTAAATTTCCTTCACATCGATCTCCTTTATCTGCTCCTTATAATCGGAAGGCAGCAAGATACTTTTCAATAGCCAATCCATCTTCATCAGCCGGCTCACTTTATACAAAGGCACTACGGGTGTAAGCAAATTAAGATCGCTGAACTGCAACAACTCTTTTACCCGTGGAGGCACCACTAATTTTTGTCCTTCGATCAGCACTTTGAACCGCATAGCGCCAAGGTGTTTTTTATATTGCCTGAAAAGATCATCGGTATAATCGCTCCTCTTAAGGTCGGCTGTCAAATGTGCTTCACGTGAAGGCAACCAATCCAGATAGGTCAACGGTAATTCTTTCAATCCCATTCTCAATCCAAGCCGGTAAAAGACATCATTCACTTCGTCTTTTTCATCCGCTGTCAATTTTTTCTCCAGCAATTCATAAGAAGCGATCGAATAATGAATGAGCATGTACAGTACATCCCGGTAGGCCCAGTCGGGTATGGAATCGCCGCGGTTCTTTTCTACCGCCGTATGGATCTGTCGTATGGTATCGATGGCTTTATTGGCTTCGTCGGTGGAAGAAAAAACGATCCGTCTTGCGTAGGTAACTGTGGAGAAGAGCCGTCCCAATGGATCTGCCGGCAAACGGCCGGTAAAATAAAGCCAGTCAACGGCTTTATTCAACGCAAATTCCGCGGCGGCACCCGCGAAAATAAAAAGTACGGTATCGCTCTTGCCCCATATCTTCCGCACCACTGAATCTTTTTCGACAAAGAATTGCATAGATCAAAGTTACTGTATTGGTTTCTCGCATCCTTCGGCAAGCTCTGGACCGCTAAGAAAAATAAGACGCAAAAGGATATACCGTAGATTAGTCTTGCCCATCTTCTGGCGTCTTTGCGCCTTTGCGCTTTTGCGGGAAATGCTGATCAAATCCTATATTTATTCCAACATGAGCGAGCTAAGAATCGATATCTATTCGGATGAATACAAAGACATTGTCGCTAAGCTGATCCTGGATATCCAGCAAAAAGAATTCGGGATACCGATCACCTTGGACCAGCAGCCCGACCTGGGTAGCATTCCTGCGTTCTACCAGGTGGATAACGGGAATTTCTGGATCGCTAATATGGGTGGTACTATCGTAGGCACGATCGCCTTGCTGGATATCAGCAATAACCAGGGTGCATTGCGAAAAATGTTTGTCGCCAAAGAATTCAGGGGGAAAGAATTGGGTGTTGGACAAGCGCTGTTGAGTACTTTACTTTCATGGGCCAGGCAAAAAGGATTTAGCGAAATATTTTTAGGAACGACAGAAAAATTCATTGCGGCACAACGGTTCTATGAGAAGAATAATTTTACGGAGATAGCCAAACAAAATCTGCCGGCAGCATTTCCTGTAATGGATGTAGATATTAAATTTTACAAGATCACTCTTTGAAGAAGAATAGCTCATTCTTTTACCAATCGAAAAGCCCGGCCTGAAACTTGCTGCATTCTTTCAAACTCCAATTATGGAACAGAAAACACTTCCCCAATTTGATCCCGTTAAATATAAGAACACAACACACGATCAATGGCAGTCCGCTGCTGAGGCCTGGTATCGTTGGAGTCCAACCCTGAAGCAGTGGTTAGGTAAAGCCACCGAGAAAATGCTTGATATGGCAGGTGTAAGTTCCGGTCACCGTGTATTGGATATTGCAGCCGGTGCAGGTGAACAATCCATCACTACTGCAAGAAAGGTCGGGCCCATCGGTTATGTGCTGGCTACAGATATCTCGGCCAATATCCTGGCCTACGCCAAAGAGATGGCGAAAAAGGAAGGGCTCGCCAACATTGATACAAAAATAATGGACGGTGAGAACCTGCAGCTGGAAGATGGAACATTCGATGCAGTTATCTCAAGAGTTGGCCTTATCTATTTCCCTGATCAGCAAAAAGCTTTGAAAGAAATGCTGCGGGTGCTGAAACCTGGTGGTAAAGTAGCTGCGATCGTTTATTCCACCCCGGATAAAAATAAATTCTTTTCTCTACCGGTCTCTATTATACGCAACCGCGCCAAATTGCCTCCACCGCTACCCGGGCAACCGGGGCCCTTTAGTTTGGGAGCGGAAGGGGTCATTGAAAAAGCATTTTCAGATGCAGGATTTAGAAATATAAAAGCTGAATATGTTGATTCACCCCTGGAACTCTCTTCAGCAAAAGAATGTGTGCGTTTTGAAAAAGAATCCTTTGGCGCCCTCCACCAGATGATGAGTGGCTTAAGCGATAGTGAAAAAGCATCGGTCTGGCAGGAAATTGAAACAGAGCTAAGCAAATTCGAATCCGGGGGTAAATTCACCGGTCCCTGCGAAATGCTGGTAGCAGTTGGAGATAAGCCTCAAAGAGAGTGGATCGTCGCCAGTGATTAGCCCGAAGTCTTAGTAATATAAATGAAAACTCCCTGCGGGCAGGGAGTTCAACTTTTATCTATTCTCTTTTAGCTTTTATCTCTCTTACTCTCCCCAAATATTATCTTTCCCTTCCGCCCATAATTTAACCAGGTCGGTCGTAACAGATTTTGGTCTTTCAAGGGGGAAACCAAGCGCCCTGTCCCAGCAAAGACTGGCCAATACACCGAGTGCACGGCTGACCGCAAACAATACGGTATAGAATTCAAATTCCTTCATTCCATAATGCACGAGCAGGGAACCGCTATGCGCATCCACATTCGGCCAGGGATTCTTTATTTTTCCGAGAGATTGTAAGATCGGGGGTACGGTATGATAAATATTCCAGACAGTGTTCACCAGCTTATCATCGGGCATATGCTTTTTACCAAATTCCATCTGTGCTTCAAAGCGGGGATCTGTTTTACGCAGCACCGCATGCCCATAACCCGGCACTACTTTCCCTTCACTCAAAGTCTTCTTCACATACTCGGCTATCTGTTCGCTGCTCGGAGAATCGGTTTTCAATTCTTCCTGCATCTCGAATATCCATTTGATCACTTCCTGGTTGGCCAAACCGTGCAAAGGACCAGCGAGTCCATTCATACCCGAAGCATAACTTAAATAAGGATCGCTCAACGCAGAACCTACAAGGTGCGTGGTATGTGCAGATACATTCCCACCTTCATGATCGGCATGTATGGTCATATACAAACGCATCAGTTCTTTGAAACTTTCATCTTCATAACCCCTCATGTGCGCCAGGTTTCCGGCCCAATCCAATAATCCATTTGGCTGGATATGATCGCCTGCTTTGTACTTGCGGCGATAGATATAGGCGGCGATACGCGGCAATCTTGCTATCAGGTCCATGCTGTCGTCGAACACAGCTTCCCAATAATCTTTCTTGTTCATACCTGACGCATATTTCTTGGCGAACTGGCTCTCAGTCTGCAGCGCCATTACCGCGATCACATATTGCGTCATCGGGTGAGTGCTAACGGGTAATGCTTCGATAGTTGCAAACACATGATTGGGAACATGACTTCTTCTTTGCCAAACCGAACTGATATGATGAACATCATCCTCGGAAGGCAACTCTCCTACCAGCATGAGATAAAATAAACCTTCGGGCAATGGCTCAGAACCACCGGGGGCCTTCGCCAGTTTTTCCCGCAAATCAGGAATAGAATAACCACGGAAGCGTATACCTTCCTGCGCATCGAGTAAAGAAGTTTCTGTAACGAGACCGGTCATACCACGCATACCCTGGTACACCTGCGACAATTGTACTTCACCGATCACTTTATTACCATGCTCTTTCAGGAGATCTTTTATTTCAGCAGCTACTATATCTGATTTGGCTTTGAACCTGTCTTTAATTATTCCCATAATGACTTTTTTTGAAGATAAACATCCATCCGGAGGGACGGTAAAATTACTGAAATGCCCCCTGCCACGACAATAAAAAATGATGAAAGTTTACGGAAACGTTACCGGATCATAGATCCGGAATTTTAAATGCTAAATTTTGAATGTTTACACCGCATAACCCTGCATTAGCAGGCCCCGGCTTATTTCATCTAGCATTTAGCATTTAAAATTATTTCGGCGTTTTCCTATAGAGCCACCACGCCACCCAGGCAAAAACGATATTCGGCAGCCAGGCTGCGAGGAAAGGAGAAAAATTGCCCTTGGTAGCAAAGACAGTGGAGAACCTGTCGGAGATCACGAACACAGCGGCAATAGTAATACCTAAAGCCAGGTGAAGGCCGCTGCCACCCCTGGTCTTGCGGCTTGCGACGATAGCCCCAATCATGGTTAATAAAAGAACCGCGGCAGGTGTAGCCGTGCGACGATACCGCTCCACCTTCAGGACATTCAATCCTTCAGTACCTCTTCCTTCTTCTCTTTTGATAAATGCCACGAGTTCGGGAGTTGTGAGCTTATCCTTCATATAATAATCCTTCCTCAGTTCATCGGGTTTAAGCGGAATGCTGATCATATGCATGGGATAATTGACCAGCGTTTCTCCCATGCTGTCGATCGTTCTTTCGGTTGCATTGATGAGTTGCCATTTTTTGACAGCGGTATCCCATTTCATCGTTTCGGCCCTCAGGTTATAGATCACTTTATTATCCTTCACTTTTTCCATGAAAAAACCCCGGGCGGTCTTGCTTGACGTATCAAAATCTTTGATGCCGGCAAAACTGTTGCTGTCAAGCCTCAAATAGAAACATTGGTAACAACCCCCCGATGATTGATTCTTCGTGGGGTCATTCCTGTCCAGGTAAGTACTGCGGAAACTGCTGTAAATAAAATTGGCTTTGGGTATCCAGTATCGATAGCCCACCCATAACAACCCGGCAAGAAGAAGTCCGCCGATAAAGTAAGGACGAAGAAACCGGTTGTAGCTCGTGCCGCTGGCTAATATAGCGATCACTTCGGAGCGTGTAGCGAGACGGCTGGTAAAGAAAATCACAGCAATAAAAACAAATAAGGGGAAAAGCAGGCTCCATATCCAGGGAATAAAGCCCAGATAATATTTTTTCAGGATATCAACTGTACTCAGATTGGTCTTTACGAAATCATCGGCTTTCTCACTTGTGTCAACGGCTACTGCGACTACCGTGAAGAGCAGCAAGCAGAAAATAAAAGTAACCAGGAGTTTTTTAAGTATGTACCAGTCGAGTTTCAGCATATAGAGAAGGTCAGTCGGTCAGATCGGTTAATTAGTCAAAGCGGTCATATAAGTCATATTGATCAACCCATTGCTTCGGAAGGCCAATTAGTCATAAGTCATATCGATCTCACTATAAGACTTATGCAGGTCAAAAGTAATTGAAAAACTGTTGTGGGTCTGTGAAAGCCCGGTAGTAGTTCGTTCAGTTTGAACTTCCCGCAGATCCCGCTGATCTGATCACCGGTAACGCAAATTATTTCCGCGAGATCCCGGTGTATCCTGATCTGAATGATCCGAGGGCTGGATTTCAAAATGTATCGACATTAAAGACCCACGGCTCCATATCTTAACATTTTATGCATATATTTTTTGAGATCGGCTACGGAAATTGCATCCTACTTTAAACATGTAAGTATGAAAAAGATATTTTTATTGGTACTGGTGACCAGTTCGCTGAACCTCTTTGCACAGGACAGCACAAAGGTTGAACAATACTGCCGCGTAATAGCGCAGAACCGTCTCCTTTCCAACAAGGTGAACATTGATATCGATTTTGGTGATGAAAGAAAACTTTTTTCCGATAACCGTATGCGGGACGAAGAGACAGGTAAACTGAAAAAGTTCAACACTGTAGTGGATGCCCTGAACTATATGGGATCGCAGGGATGGATATTAGTGAATGCATTTCCGATACTGGAAGGTACTAACAATACTACCCTGCATTATTATTTCAAGAAGAGTTTCCGAAAGGAAGAAACACGGTAGTACGCTGCTAGTACGCTTTAACGCATTTGAACACATAGAAACATAGATCACAGAGAAGGAAACACATAGGATATCTATATGCAACTCTTTGTGCTTATGATCCTATGTGGTTCAATAATTCCAAGAACTCCCAATACCCTAGAGTTTTGTCTTCAACAGGCTGATCATTTCTGACTTCCATGAAGCATAATCGTCCGCCTCTATATGTTTCCTGGCTTCGTCCACCAACCAGAGATAAAAAGCAAGGTTATGTATGCTGGCAATAGTATAACCAAGGAACTCTTTTGCTTTCATCAAATGCCGTAGATAGGCTTTGCTGTAATAATTGCTCAGTTCACAATCAAAGCCGTCATCGATCGGTGAAAGATCATGTTCCCATTTTTTATTATCGATATTGATAATGCCATTGGTCGTAAATAGCATTGCATTCCTGCCGTTGCGGGTAGGCATTACACAGTCGAACATATCGATCCCCATGCTGATACATTCCAGGATATTCCACGGAGTGCCCACCCCCATCAGGTATCTGGGTCTTTCTTTGGGCAAATGATCACAGCACCAGTCGCAGATCTCGTACATCACCGGCTCGGGCTCTCCTACACTTAAACCGCCGATGGCATTGCCTGTTGCATTTTTTGAAGCGATGTATTCGCAGGATTGCTTGCGGAGGTCTTTGAATGTTCCGCCCTGCACGATCGGAAAAAGGTTTTGCGTATATCCATATTTGTCGCGGGTGCTTTGAAATCTTTCCATGCACCTGTCGAGCCAGCGATGTGTCATCTCCATGGATGCCTTTGCATAGTTGAGGTCGCTCCCACCCGGCGGACATTCATCAAACGCCATAATGATATCGCCACCGATAGTCCTTTGTATATCCATGACCGTTTCAGGAGTGAATAAATGTGCTGAGCCGTCAATATGCGATCGGAAAGTGACGCCTTCTTCTTTTATCTTTCTTGTGCCCGATAACGAAAAGACCTGGTAACCGCCGCTATCGGTAAGGATGGGTTTATGCCAGCCATTGAATTTATGAAGGCCTCCTGCTTTTTCAAGTACTTCCAATCCCGGCCGCAGGTATAAATGATACGTGTTGCCCAATATGACCTGGGCTTTCACATCCTGCAATAATTGCTGCTGTGTAACTGCCTTTACACTACCGGCTGTACCAACGGGCATAAAGATCGGGGTCAATATCTCGCCATGATCGGTCGTGATCTTTCCGGTTCTTGCCTTGGAGTTGGTATCCGTATGTTGTACTGTAAACGTTAGCGCAGACATATAAAAATGGAGCATGCAAGATAACTACAAACTATAAACTAAAAACTCCAAACTCTTTATCTTCGCCTACATGCCACCAATTCGCTGGGAAGCCATTCTCTTTTACTTTTTTATTGCCGCTACCGTTGTCCAACTATTCTATTATATTTTTTTCTTTTTACGTGTAGCTTTTTTTAAGGCAAGGACAAAAACGCAATCGCAGCAACACCCTGTTTCCGTAATCATATGTGCCCGGGACGAGGATG
>DATLCB010000096.1:0-7069 GCA_035526625.1 Chitinophagaceae bacterium | reverse complement strand
CCAATGGCCAGGAAGCCTGCAAAAAAAAGAAGCGTAATTATATTCTTCATCTATTTTCTATTCACCATGTAAAGGTACACTCAGCCACATTATGGGTCGCGGCTTTACGTTCATTTGGTTATTCAACGGGTCAATATTGAGCCTCCAGCGGGAATTTTACTGCGGTTGATGCCATATCTTTGCCGGCCCGGAGAAACCATCAAAAATATGGCCGGGCTACTTCTGTCAAATTGGCCTATAATTTTTGTAGCACCTTTTTTGACCAGAAGTGGGTCATAAAAGTCAATTGAATCCAACAGAACTGATCACTATGACCTATATGACCCATATGACTCATTTGACTTATTTGACCTTTTGACCCTTCAACTAATTAACCAAATATGCTTGGTTTCATCTCAAAAATATTCGGTGGCAACAAGTCCGAAAAAGACGTAAGGAAAATAGAACACTATGTTGGTAAGATCAACCAGCATTTTGACAGCTACCGCAGCATCAGCAATGATGAGCTTCGGAATAAAACGCCGGAATTCCGCCAGCGTATCAAAGAACATCTTACGGAGATCGACGCAGAAATAAATACCAAAAATGCGGTGGCTGAAGCTTTACCATTTAATGACCTTATGGGTAAGGATGCGATCTACCAGGAAGTGGATAAACTGAAAAAAGACCGCGATAAAAAAATAGAAGAAGCGCTTGAAGAGATCCTGCCTGAGGCTTTTGCTGTCGTAAAAGAAACAGCCCGTCGTTTTAAGGAGAATACAGATATCATTTCCACGGCAACACAGTATGACAAGGATCTCAGTGTAAAAAGAGATTATGTAACGATCGATGGCGAGAAATCTGTTTTCAAAAATACCTGGTCGGCAGCAGGCGGGCAAGTGACCTGGAACATGGTCCACTATGATGTGCAGCTGATCGGTGGAGTTGTATTGCACCAGGGAAAGATCTCCGAAATGGCTACCGGAGAAGGAAAGACACTTGTTTCCACTTTACCTTCCTATCTCAATGCACTGGCTGGCGAAGGAGTTCATATTGTAACAGTGAACGATTACCTCGCACGCCGGGACCAGGAATGGAACGGTCCTATTTTCGAATGGCTGGGCCTGAGAGTGGATTGCATCGATAAACACCAACCGAACACCGAAGAACGAAGAAAAGCTTACCTGGCCGATATCACTTATGGTACCAACAATGAATTTGGTTTCGATTACCTCCGCGATAATATGGTACATACTGCCGAAGAAATGGTACAACGCAAACACCATTATGCGATGGTGGATGAGGTAGACTCCGTATTGATCGATGATGCAAGAACACCGTTGATCATTTCCGGCCCGGTGCCAAGAGGAGAAGACCAGCAATTCCATATTCATAAACCAAGGGTACTGCAACTGGTGCAGGAACAGGAAAGGATCGTAAGGAATAATTTGAATGAGGCTAAAAGAAAAATGGGCGAGGGAGATGATGATCCCAAAAGCGGTGGATTGAATTTATTCAGGGCATTCAGAGGGTTACCCAAGTACAGTCCCCTGATCAAATTCTTAAGCGAACCCGGCATAAAGGTGAAGATGCAGAAGGCGGAGAATTATTACCTGCAGGACCAGCAGCGCAACATGCATATTGTTGATGAAGATTTGCTGTTCCATATCGATGAAAAGAATAATTCGGTGGAGCTTACAGATAAAGGACTCACCATGATGACAAAATCCGGTGAGGACCCGGATTTCTTCGTACTTCCTGATATCGGGGTGAAACTCGCCGAGATCGAAAAAAGCAGTTTACCTGCCGACGAGAAATTACAGCAGAAAGAAGTGATCCTTGGCGACTATGCCCAGAAAGCGGATCGGATCCATACGGTTCAGCAATTATTAAAAGCGTATACCCTTTTCGATAAAGATGTTGAGTATGTAGTGATGGATGGAGCTATCAAGATCGTAGATGAGCAAACTGGTCGTATCCTCGATGGACGCCGTTATTCAGATGGTTTGCACCAGGCGATCGAAGCTAAAGAGAATGTGAAGATCGAAGCGGCTACACAGACCTATGCCACTGTTACCCTGCAAAATTATTTCAGGATGTACCATAAGCTGGCGGGTATGACAGGTACGGCGGAGACAGAAGCAGCGGAGTTGTGGAGTATCTATAAACTGGACGTCGTGACCATTCCTACCAACCTGAAAATGATACGGAATGATAAACAAGACCTTGTTTACAAAACCAAAAGAGAAAAATACGGAGCTGTTATTGACGAAATAGAAGCGTTGAGAAATGCAGGACGGCCCTGCCTTGTCGGTACCACTTCAGTCGAAGTAAGTGAATTGCTGGGAAGGATGTTACAACAGAAAAAGATCCCTCACAATGTATTGAACGCAAAACAACACTCTAAGGAAGCCGTGATCGTTGCTGAAGCAGGTTTGCCCGGCGCTGTTACGATCGCTACCAATATGGCCGGTCGTGGTACGGATATCAAACTTGGCCCCGGTGTAAAAGAAGCCGGTGGACTTGCGATCATTGGTACGGAACGACATGAAAGCCGTCGTGTTGACCGCCAGCTTCGTGGTCGTGCGGGAAGACAGGGTGATCCCGGTTCTTCTCAATTCTATGTATCTCTCGAAGATGACCTGATGCGGATGTTCGGCAGCGAACGTATCGCTTCGCTGATGGATAAATTGGGTTATAAAGAAGGCGATGTGATCCAGCATAGCATGATCAGTAACAGTATCCAGCGTGCGCAAAGGAAAGTGGAAGAGAACAACTTCGGCATCCGTAAAAGATTGCTCGAGTACGATGATATAATGAACAAACAGCGGAATGCAGTATATGATAAACGTAATCATGCATTATTTGGCGAACGGCTGGCGCTGGATATCGACACTTCCTTTTCTACAGTAGCGGAGGGACTGATCGAATCATTCAGGGAGCAGGAAGATTTTGAAGGGTTTAAAATGGCCTGTATCATGAGCTTTGGCCTTGATACAAAGATCAGCCAGGATGATTTTAGCAGGGTAGATGTAAATACATTGGTGGATCGCTTATATGCAGAAGCCACAGAAAAATATAGTCTTCATAAAGAAGAATTACAAAAGCAGGCGATCCCGGTTTTCAAAAATATACGGCTTACGCAGGGAAGCCAGATTGAAAATGTGGTGGTGCCATTCACCGACGGCCGCAAAGGATTGAATGTGCTGACCCATCTTGATAAAACGCTCAGTAGTGGCGGGGTGGAGCTTAGCAATTCCCTGGAAAAAACCATTACCCTTACCGTAATCGATGATGCCTGGAAAGAACACCTCCGGTCCATGGATGATCTTAAGCAAAGTGTGCAAACTGCCTACCTTGAACAAAAAGATCCATTGGTGATCTATAAAATTGAAGCTTACAACCTCTTCCGTAATATGAGCGCCGAGGTAAACAGGGATATTGTTTCCTTCCTGAGTCATTCAGCCATTCCTATCCAACAGGAAAATGCGCCTCTGAAAGAAGGCCGCCAGCAAAAAACAGACATGAGTAAAATGAGGGCCAATAAAGATGAGGTGGATGCTGTAGGGGATGATTATGCTGCCAATGAAAAGGATAAGCTGGTACCGGTTTCGGTTGGCCCCAAGATCGGCAGGAACGATCCATGTCCTTGTGGTTCAGGTAAAAAGTACAAGCATTGCCACGGAAAAGACGCATGATCAGTACGGTGATCTCCGACTGTGAGTAAACGCCTTATAAAAAGGATATATAAAATGGGAAAAATACTCTACGTTTGCTCCCCAATAACTCAAACCTCAAAATCAACAAAAAATGAAAAAATTATTTGCTGTATTAGCGCTGGCTGGCGTTATGGTATCTTGTAGCAACAAAAAGAAAGACGAAAAAAAGGCTGAAGGCGACACAACAACTACCACAACAACGACAGTCGAACCTACAACTACTACAACAACTACGACAACCACTGCTCCTGCTGGTGTTCCTACTTTCTCTGATCCTGAAGTTCAGAAATTCGCTAACGACTATGCTGCTTTCATCGCTGAATATAAAGCAGGCATGAACGATCCGGCTAAACTGCAGGACCTTTCTGCTAAAATGCAGGATTGGTCTAAAAGATCAACTGATATCGGCATGAAGCTGGCTGCAAAACCCGACGAAGCTAAAGCATGGGCTGACTGGGTAATGGCGCTTTCTAAAGAAATGATGCCTAAGTAAGTAATCAACTGATTTGTATATTAATCCCTCTCCAGCATTTGGGGAGGGATTTTCTTTTAACTTTAGTTGCATAAACTGACTTGCTTATATGTACAGGGCAACCAAGAAAAAGGTCCATGGCTTATTGCATCCGGAGATCATGGGTGATAAGAATTGGGATAAGGTGATCAATGTTTTCATTATTACCCTGATCATCCTGAATGTGATCGCCGTCATGCTTGAAACGGTACCCTCGATGCACGATGAACCACATGAAAAGAAATTCTTCTATTATTTCGACTGGGTCTCTGTTATCATTTTCACTATCGAATATATCCTTAGGGTCTGGAGCAGTAACCATGAAAAAAAATACAAACACAGCTTTTGGGGCCGGCTGAAATATATGGCGTCCCCCGGTGCAATTATCGATCTGCTGGCAATCCTTCCTTCCTATTTACATGCATTCATTGGTCTTGATCTGAGGGCCTTAAGGATGTTGCGTTTGATGCGCTTCTTCCGCCTCTTCCGGTTGACGGCTTATATGAAGTCGGCACAAATGATAACCAATGTCTTCAAAAAAAGGTTCAACGAGCTGTTACTTAGTCTTATACTCGTCGTCTTCCTGATCATTATCGCTTCCTGTGTCATGTATTTTGCTGAACATGGGCATCCATCTCCGGGAATGGATTACAGCCTGTTCACCAGCATACCGAAGACCATCTGGTGGTCGGTAGTCACGCTGACCACGACCGGCTATGGCGACATGTACCCCGCAACTAATTTGGGAAAAGGACTGGCCAGTGTGATCATGATGACGGGTATTGCTTTTTTTGCCTTACCGGCCGGTATCATCACAGCAGGTTTTATTGATGAGTTCCGCCTCAACAGGATAAAGAAAACGCATCAATGCCCGCGTTGTGGCGAACAACTCGAACTGGATGATAACCATCATCACCGCCAGGATAATAACTAAAAAACCGGGCAGCTTTCACTACCCCGGCTTAAGTATTCTACTTTAAGATCAGAATCCTTTCTTCGTTTTCAATTCATATTTCTGTTCGTAGCGATCGTTCAACTGTTTTTGTTTATCATCCAGGTTGATCTTAGCTCCTTTGATAAAAGCATCCGTAACATTACTGGTGCTCATATCAAGGATATCTCCTGAACTAACGATGAAGTTAGCCTCCTTTCCTGCTTCGATACTTCCTGTCTTGTCAGCAACGCCCATGATCTTAGCCGCATTCAATGAAATAGCAGCAAGCGCTTCTTCTTTTGTTAAACCATAGGTAACAGCTGTTCCTGCATTAAAAGGAAGGTTGCGTCCACGGGTCTGGTTATCGTCGTCAGAAATAGCGAACAGCACACCTGCCTTTTGCAGGATGGCAGCTGTTTTATACGGCTGGTCTACATCATCATCCGTTGTAGTAGGGAGGCTGTGCATTTGCTGAAGGATGACCGATACATTATGTTGCTTTAAAAGATCAGCCAGTTGCCAGCTTTCGCTGCCACCCACGATCACCATATCAAAGTCAAACTCCTTTACGAAATCGAGTGCCGCCAGCATTTGTCTTACGGTGTTGGCATGCACATAAAATTTCTGCTTCTTACTGAAAAGATTTTCCACCGCTTTATATTTCAGGTTGGTCTCGTCTTTCGCCGAGCTGCCATTATAAGCTTTTGCCTCACGGAAAAAACCTTTTAGTTTCTCAATTTGCTCAAACCCTTCCTTTACCGGGTCAGGTTGTGGAGTGGCGCTGGGTCCGCCGGCGCCGCCACCACCGCCAAATCTTGGACGGGGCATAAGACTTGGCATATAGAGGTGCATGCCTGCGTCTGTTTTTACAGCCGCATCTTCCCAGTTCCAGGCATCTAATTGCACGACCGAAGATGAACCGGCAAGAAAACTTCCCTGCGGAACGATATTGGCTGCCAGTATACCATTGGAACGAAGCGTGTTGATCACTTTTGAATCCGTATTATAAGCAACGATAGAGCGAACATTGGGATTCATATCACCGATCTCGCGGCTGTCATTGGAGGCTCTTACCGCACTGATCTCAACAAGGCCGAGGTTACTGGTGGGCAATATCAATCCGGGGTAAATATGCTTGCCATTCACATCCTGCACATTTGCGCCTGCAGGAATAGAAATATCCTTTCCCACTTTTTCGATCTTTCCGTCTTTGATCTGGATGATACCGTTCTCAATAACGGTTCCATTGCCTACATGTATGATCGCATTTTTTACATACATCGTCCCTTTCTGGGAAGGTGCCGGGAGTACATTCGACTGCGAATAGATGACTGCAGTGAATGCGCTGAGAAGAGTTAAAAGAAATAGCTTTTTCATGTATAGAAGATTTTAGTTGTTATCAATTTTATCCGCATCTATTACGAGCAAGCCATGGCTATGTCCGTGGTCCGAACAGGAATGCATTATCTGGTAAGAGGGTTGCGCAGGTATAGTAGGAGTTCCGCTTCTCTTTTCCCCGGTCAATTTCTTCACCAGCCTGCTCCTTTCGGCATCCACTTCTTTTTGCATTTGCTCATCTTTTTGCCTGTCAAAATAAATAGTGCCGTCAACTATCGTATACAATGATTTGGCATAAATGCTCAGAGGGTTGTCGGACCAGACCACCACATCAGCATCCTTACCTACTTTGAGGCTTCCTGTCTTATCATCCACATGCAGCATTTTAGCAGGGTTGATGGTAACAAGGCTCAGCGCTTCATTAGCGGATAATCCACCATACTTCATGGTCTTAGCCGCTTCCTGGTTCAATCTTCTCGCCATTTCCGCATCGTCTGAATTGATGGCAACTGTCAAACCTACTTTATGCATGATAGCAGCATTATAAGGAATCGCATCTTCGACCTCCATCTTATAAGCCCACCAGTC